>NZ_JBIVXW010000047.1:0-72630 GCF_044769405.1 Streptomyces sp. NPDC090442 | reverse complement strand
CGAGCCTGATGAGTCATCACAACCCAGACAACTCATAGAAACCACTCCATGTCCCCAACCGTGAGCAAGATCATCAATCGTGGGGCGACCCGTTAGAACCCTGCTTCGGGTTCGGCAATATCCGGGCCGCGAAGATAGCGTGCATTCCCCGCACCTGTTGAGGTCCACCAGCCGTTGACGCTCGCGTCTGGTGCGCGATCCTGAGAAACGCCAACGCAGTAATGCATGTTGCTGATCCTGGCGTGCGGAGCTTCGGGCGGGTACTGATCAGGGATGGTCGCCCATACCACACGCGTAAAATTCTTTGGGGCACCGATGACGTTTCGCCCATTGACGTCGGGAAGATACAGCCCCGGGTCGGGATCGCTTTCGCGCTTCCAAAACCCGGCAATCTGATCCCGGTTACTAGCCGGCGCCTTCGGCAATCCGCTGTGATAGCGGAATTGCAGTTCGACGGTGTAAACACTGTGGCCTGTGGAGTAGTCCCACCCGTATTCGATCTGGTGCAGCCATCGGCAGCCCACCTGCCCGAGGTAATCGCTCCTTGGGTCACCGGGCAGCAGCATGACACCGGATGCGGAAACAATCTCCCGTTGCGGCCCCGCGCCTGATCCGATGTTGTGCCGGAAAGCGGCTAGCCGAACCTCAACCTCGTTGACATTGGGCCGGATTGCATAGGTGTTGAATCGGCATTCCACGCGGTCAAACTTGAGCCCCGTAACATTGGCGACGCCGACGGATGACCACGAATTCCCCTCCACCCCTACTCGCGGAATGGCTGCTACTTCAGTCGCCGGGTACTGGTCAAAAACTGTTTGCGGCACCGGCTTTCGTTCAAGTGCGGTAATGCGTCGCTTGAGTAGTGCAATCTCCTTCCCCAGGTCTGGGGATGTAGAGCCAGGCATAGCCATTAGGTGGCAGTCTCCTTAAACAGTTCGGCGGGTACCAGGTCGAGCGACAGCCGGTCGCTACCGTCCTTTTCAACCGCAACACTTGTTTTAGTCACGACATACTCAGCGAAAGACAGATTCAGGAACCCGTCATCCGTGGTACAGGTGGCCAGCATTCCCGGCCGGGCCGCAAGCGGGCTATAGACATTCGGGAATGTGTGTGCAGCCGGTAGGATCACCGGGGCCGACCCAAACGAGAGCGCGGTATTGCACTTGTACGTGAGAGTTGCGCTTTCTTTTGCGCTGCCCTCATTCAGCACTACATCGAGCGCCGGCAGTCCTTTCCGGGTAATGAGGGTCATGTTCCGGGCCGAGGCAAACGGTGTCATCTGTGCCTCACCATCCGTCGCCCCCACCGCATATGCATGCGAGGCCAGTCCGGAGCCGTCCACACTGATTTCCGGGAATTCGCACGTCTTACCCTGGCGCAGCAGTAGGCCGCTACCGTAGGGGTGCCGGTCCGTGGTGTTGTAAAACCGGTGCCCTATGGTGTCTGACGTTTTGAAATAGGGTTCAAAGTAGAAGAAGAACCCGCCCCAGCTTTTACCGGTCTGCGGGTCCGTCCCCGAAATATCGTCACACAGGTTATCTATGATGTCGGCAACCGACTTGAACTCGTACGGGTTCCACACTCGTGTCCGTTTAAAGTTCGTCGGTACGACTCCACTCGTATCGGTGCCGATACCGTAATTCACAGTGACATTGTCGATCTCCCATTTCAGGATCGCGGACTGTTCCTTGTCCTTGTGGATCTGTCCCTGTACGGGCGTGTGTCGGTGTCGGTAAAACGACAGGTAGCCGGCAGCGTTGACCTCGATCGATAGCGCCCGCACGTCGTACCGCCACGACCACACAAGGCCGCCCCAGACGAGTTCGTTGCTGCGCTGAATGGCCACGCCGGTACGCACCCGGGAACACGTCCTCGTGGGTCAGCTCGTGGCCACTGGCCTTTAGCGCTCCGAGTGGAATACTGAATGTGCAGGTACCCGGGGCATCCAATTCGTAGCCATACGACAGCGACGACACGGGCACGGCTGCCGTGATTTTCTGCGTCTTCATGTCGTAGAGCAGAACCTTATAGGTGTTCACTGCACCCCCTACTAGCCCAGTGAGCCCGGTTGGATAATCGCTGTGCCGGTCACGGTGAATGTGTCGCTTTTGCCGAAGGTCACGTAGCCAGTGGTGTTGAAGTCGCCTGCCTGAGTCCGGGACATGGCCCACAATCGCGCGACGCTTGCGTTGTCGTCGTAAGTCATCTGCACCATGCTCCGGTTGACTCCCCCGATTTCCGTGCTGAGTACCCACCAGCCCCAGAACACGTGAGGCCCGACGTGTCGCCATGGGACAGACACATTCACGTTCCCGTCTCGGGCGGCGCCGGCCGCCACAAATTGCATGGTGAACGCGATTACGTTGTTTGATATGCGAACGTAATTGCCGGTCCCCGTAAGCCGGGGATCGTCTGTGGTCGGGGTAAACGTGACCGATGGGGAGGCCCAACCCTTTACCGCGTCGCCGACAGAGCCGTTGACACCATTGTCAGACCACAACTTGAGGTCACCATTTTGAGACCAGAGCACACCGCCGTTGCTCGGCTTAGCTGTGGGCGGGGTGTTGGCGTTTCCGATGCCTAGCACACCGACGCCGTTACCAAAGGAACCGGTCGGCGAGCCGACCTCTACACTTCCATTCAGGTAGGTATTTCCGTCAGACACCTTGAACCGGCCGCTAGGAACTGTAAGCGCGTCGCTTGCCACACTGTCCCCGGAGGCGACCAGGCCCCGTTGAAAGTCCGCGGTTCGGTTGGCGACCATTCGCCCCGTTGAGTTGATTGCGAATAGCCAATCAGACTCGCCCTTGCCAACCACCTTGAAAATATCCCCGGGGCCGTCCTGCTCCACCTTCATGGGGGATTTCAGCCCAGTCAGGTTGTCCACTGATCCCGCGGGGCCCTGATCGCGAATCCACGCGCCCTCGCGGGTCTTCACGTACCGATACCCTGTCCCGAGGTCCGTGTACTGTGTCCCTGCGGCGAATGGTTCTAGGTCCGCGCTCTCCTCAGATGGCGCGCCTACTCTCGCCGGCCCTGAACGAGTTACAAGGAATTGCCCAGAGGTATTTAGCCGCTGATCGGTAACGCCGACCTGATCGGCATCGATTGAGAACTCGCCGAGTAGCAGATACCGACCCACGGGAATGCCCGCGCGTGAAACAGCCCGGATAACCAGCGCGTTCTCACGATCACCCGCTGATCGGTCTGTCACCTGCGCGATAATGGCGCCTTCCGTGACACCAGATAGGACCGGATCAACCGTGACAACCGCGTCACTCTCGACCCAGTAGACCCCGCCTATCCCGTCACTGATCCACGCAGCACCCGGAGCAACATCGACCAGCCGCCGGTCGGACGACGCCGGGCTAGGCATAAGCGAACTAGCGGTGTCGAACCCCGCGGCCTGGTCCTGCATGCGGCCGAGCATGCGCCGAAACTTCGCACCCGAGTACGTGGACCCATCCTGAAAATTGACGTAGTAGGCCACGTGCCCCGCCCCCTATCTATGAGAACGGGCCGGGAGTCCATGAGACCCCGGCCCGCTTTTGCGTGTTCTCGTTCTCGTTGGCCTCACTCAATGCCAACTGCGTTACACCGGGCGGCAGTTGCCAGAACTGCGAGCCCTGATCCCATCGTGTCCGGGGTACCTCGGTAGCCCCTCCGTTTGCCTCGCCCAACGTGATCACCCACTCATCACGAGCGGCATTCGCCGTGAACGAGAGCCATTGCCCCGCCTCGACCTTCAGCGCGGAGACGCCAACGAACGCCCCCGTGGTGACATTGCGTATCCGTACACCGTTCATAGGGCCGTAAGCCGTGATCGTGCACGGCCGGGCCACCAACGAGCCGTTACGGCAGTACGCATCCCGGGAGCCGCCCGCGGAACTGTCATCCGGGATGAACAGGCCCGAGTGCGCATCGAAGACCAGCGGCGACGGGGCACCCCCCTCACTCGCCCCGAGACCGCGATACATCTCCCGTGTGATCCGCCCCGCCGGCCCGTCTACCGGGTAGATGCGCGGATCGGTACAGACGAACTGCATGTTCAGCGCGGGGGCACCGGCAGCCCAACGCCGGCCGATCGGACTCTCACGTTTCCGAAGCCGTGCACGGACGTAAGCCTCAACTCCCTGAGCAACACCGGGAATTCGGAAACGTAGCCGCTGTTCCTCGTGCGTGGACCGGAGAGCGGAGTACACCAACGCCATCACGTCGGATAGCTCCTGGTGGCTGTACGCGTTCACCGTGGCCATTACGTCGATGCTCCGGCCGCCCTGCCAGTCATAGCCGGGCCATAGCCCCTCGTAGGCGATCAGCTCAGTGTCATTGCTCCGTACGTCGGGCAGGTCCGCAAGACCGCTGACTTCCTCGATGACGATGGGGCTGGAGCCCCCTAGCACCAGGCCGCCGAACTCCATAGCCCACGGCTCCAGTTCCGCCGGTGTCATTGCCCGTACCTCCGTAGCTGCCAGGCAACCTCACGGCCGATGTCGTGAGGGTTGGCGTTGGTCTGCGCGTTGACAGTGACCGTTGTGCCGTTGCGTGCCGTACCACTCCACGGCCGCGCCCCCTCCGGCCCGCGGGTATCCGGCAGCCGCACCCGGGGGGTTGTGAGCGGGACATCGAGGCGTTCGGCAGCAGCCGTAATGGGGGCTGCCCAGTCGTCCGCGAACGCCGAGATGCCCGGCATCACTGGAGCGGGGACGAGCGTCCGCATGGCCCGCTCTACAGCGGGCTGCCCCAGCTTCACGCCCTCGACAACGCCGGCCGGGATGAACCGGCCGATGCGGTCCCGCATGAGCCGCGAGGGCGAGCGAATCCCAAGGGCCCTAGCGATGGGCCCCGGGATCATGTCAGCAGCCCAGCCCGCGAGGGTATCCCGGAGCCATGCCCCCATCGATTGAATACCGCGCCATAGCCCACGTATCAGGTCCATTCCATGCCCGTAGAGCATCGAACCAAAGTTCCCGAAATAGCTGACGATTCGACCAGGCAGGCCACTTACCCAATCCAGCATGGAACCAGCGACACGCATGGTGCCGCTCTTGATCGCGTCCCAATGCTTGATGATTAGCCCCGGTAGTGTCCAGTTCAAAAAGAATGAAACGATGCGCCCGGGGATCGATTTGACGAAATCGATGATCCCATTCCAGGCAGACGACGTAACCGAACTGATCGCATCCCAGGCGATAGAGATCAAGTTTTTAAGGTAGGTCAGTGCCCCCGAGATGACTCCGCCGATCGCGTCCCAGACGGACGAGATGATGAGCTTGATTCCCTCCCAGGCTCCGGACCAGTCACCAGTAATGATGGAGGTAACCGTTTTGATGACGCCCTGAATCACACCTAGGGCTCCCTGAATGACACTGCTAATCATCTGCCAAACACCCTTGGCCATGCCGATGATGTTGTTGCCCCAGCGGTTCCAAACGGCTTCAATGATCTCTACAGCCGTAGAAACCACGTTGCCGATTAGGCTCATGGCGGACGAGAAAAGCGAACCAAGCTGAGACAGGATCGGCTGAATTTTCGCCCACATCTGCCCGCCGGATTCAGCGAGCTGAGCAAAAACCCGTTTCGCCGCATCAAACACCGGTTGAAGTGCAGTCATCACCACGCCGAAGCCGGCCCGGAGAGCCGCAAAGAGTTTATCGACCGCAGTGCGAAACGGCT
The DNA here is from genome assembly GCF_044769405.1 of Streptomyces sp. NPDC090442. Taxonomy (NCBI): domain Bacteria; kingdom Bacillati; phylum Actinomycetota; class Actinomycetes; order Kitasatosporales; family Streptomycetaceae; genus Streptomyces; species Streptomyces sp. NPDC090442. Next base: position 66,954 of record NZ_JBIVXW010000047.1, on the reverse strand, counting down.
CGCACTTGTTGTACGCCAGGACGAGCCCGGCGACCAGTGCGGCAATGGCAGCAACTACGAGCACAACCGGATTGGCCATGAACGCAAGGTTCAGCCCGCGCACAGCAGCAGTTACCGCCTTGATAGCCGGGCTGACCTTACCTAGCCACCCAAAAAGCAGCCCACCAATTTTGAGCATCGGGCCAATAGCGGCAGTGATCGCACCGAGGGTGAATGCCCATTTCAGAATCTGCGGGCTCGTGGACGTGAGGCCACGGACGAACCCCGTAACCTTGCCGAGTATCGCGGTGAACGCGTCCAATACGCCCGACTCAGAGATGGCGATAGCCAAGCCTTCAATCGCCGACGTAAAACCGAACATGCCGGCCTTCGCCGTCTTATTCATGTCCGCCGCGAAACGGTCAGTCGTGCCCTTGGAATCTCTTAGGGACTTATCCAACTTCTTAAATGCGTCAACACCCTGGTCCTTCAGTGCGCTGTAAGCACGCGCACCCTCGGTACCAAAGAGAATGTTTGCCTGTGCAGCCGTGAGGGTCTTCTTTTGCAGCTTTTCTAGGACCTGAGTAAAGGGAAGCATGTTGCCCTTGGCATCCATGAAACTCAGGCCCAGCTCACGCTGAAGGTTCGCGGCCTTTCGCGATGGCTTCTGAATGGCCCGGAGCATGGCACCTACGGCAGTACCGCCCATACTCCCCTGCAAGCCAGCGTTACCGAGTAGGGCGAATGCCGATGCCGCTTCAGTGACGGAAAGGCCCGATGCCTTAGCCATCGATCCGCCGTATTTGAACGACTCACCCAACATGTCTACATCGACGTTTGCCGACTGTGCAGCCTTCGTCAGAATGTCGGTTGCCGTACTCGCCTGACTGGCCTTGAGCTGGTAGCCGGTCATGATGTTAGAGACGATATCCGCTGTGCGGCCAAGGTCCATATTCGCGGCAGCCGCACCGTTCAGCACGGCGGGCATGGCTGAATATATCTCTTTCGGTTTGAAACCGGCCATAGCGAGGAATTCCATACCCTCTGCGGCCTGAGTGGCGGAGAACTGAGTTTCAGCGCCCAGCTTCTTAGCCTGCGTGCGCATCATCCCGAAATCTGCACCCGAAGCCTGAGAAATATTCTTCACCCGGGCCATCTGATACTGAAAGTCGGCGCCCATTTTAATAACGGCCGCACCGACTCCGCCGAGAGGTAGCGAGACATTACGCGTGAGGGTGCTACCAACATTTTTCATGGAGTTGCCCAGCGAATTCATGCGCTGCGACATCGTCCGGGAAATCGTCTGCCCGGCTGCCATTCCTGCTTGACGCGCCGCCCGCTGCACATCACTCAGCAGTTTGTCTGCGCGCGCCTGTAGCTCGATGTAGGCAGCGCCGGCCCTCATTGCGTTAGCCGTGCCTGCCATAACGCCCCCCCTTACTGTGTTACCGGCTTCTGACCCATCTTGCGTGCGAGCTGCATAAGGCCCCGGTTTTCCGCGGCAGGTTTCCCCGTTTCGATGCCGGGGCGCTCGATGGGTTTGGGATGCGGAACGGGGTTATCTTTTGCCCCGCCGAGAGTGACGATTGTGCCGCCGAGCAAATAGGCGACAACCCCGAGACTGTCAATCACGCCCGCGAGTAGGTGACGTTCTGGCGTCCATAGCGCGCCTTCGCCGGCCAGCGTTCGTGCTAGCGCCGACTCGTCTGGTGCGCGCTCAATGAGAACCCCCAGGCGACGCCAGGTCAGCCTAGGGGTCCCCAAATCCGCTATGAGATCGAGATTCCAGAATCGCAAAAGGTCCGATTCGATATCGTTCCCGTGCTCCGCCACAAACTCAGCGAGCGCGACTATTCCCCCACGGTCGCGCCCTGGTCCTCCGCGTAGGCGCCAATCACTAGCATCACGTCATCCGCCCGGCCGCCGGCCTCGCGAAAGTCCTCGTAGGCGTCCCCCATAAGGGCCTGCGCGGCTGCAACATCGTCCCCGGCCTTGAGACTGGCCTTTACCTCGTCGTCCCAAAATCCGGGTGCTGCAATGGTGTAGGTCGCGCCGTTGTGCTCGAATTCGACAACGTCCCCGCCGGTCTTGTCTGCGTGCGCCTGGCGCAGCTCGGCGAGGCGGTAACGGGTCTTATTGGGCTTACTCATGGTGTTTGACGCTCCTGTTTGTCGAGTGGGCATTGTCTATTCCTTGATCTCAGGCGGTGGCGCAACCTCGGCATAGAAGTCCGGGTCAGTGATCTGCCACTGTGCCAGTGAGTCGCCGCTGCCGAGTGCCTGAAGAGTCATTCCCCAGGAAACGGCATCTCCGCCGGAGAACTTGGGCGATTCCACTTCGGAAACCTGCCCCTTCGGAATGAACATGCGCCAGGTCTTGTCGTCGCCATCGCGCCACTCGAATAGGTAAGCGCTCTTCGGGCGGGCAACATTCGGTTGAATATCCAGAGTGACAGACCTTGCAACCTTATCCACTGTGGGCACAGCACCATAGAAAGTGCCGAGAACGTCTGGGGAGGATTCCAGCGCCGACAACTTGAGAGTCAGGGTGCGACCCTTAACAATCACGCGGACGGTGCCCCGGCCCCAGCTCTTGACCTCCTCCGTGTCTTCTTCAAAATTGTGTTCCACGCCGTCATCAGTGAAGGCACCTAGCGGCGTCCACTTCTGCATATCGGCAGGCTTACCAGCGGGCGGAATATCAGTGCCGGTGTCGGCCGTATAGATAGTTCCGGTGACTGCCACCCGTACGAGATCGGTGTTATATCCCTCGGCGTCACGCGCCATGCTTATTTCCCCCTTGGACGGATTGATATCTGAAACGTTGTGATCCAGCGGCTTAGTTCTGTGAGGTCATCCACCATGAATGTCAGCCCCGCTAGTACGTTGACCCGCGCGAACAGTGTCCCTGTAATCCGGGTTGCCATGAGGGCGGCGGTCACGTCCTGGGCTACGTCGTGGGCCGTCTCCCGCGAGGCCGCCCAGGTTTCAACGTCGAGCGTGGCAATGTCGAGCGCGGGCCATCGCATGTGGCCGCCGATCCGGCGGACGATGACAAGCGCCCGGGTGCCGTCGTACGAACCCGGCACGTAGGTACCGAACTCCGTTGCCTTGGACAGGTGTTGACGCAAGTATTCGAGCGTCAGTGCCTCGGCATCCGGAAACACCGGCGCCATGCTCACCCCCTAATCAGTCGGCCCACAGCGGCATCTAGCGCCCGCCCGAGGACCCGTGAACGTCTACGCGGCCCGCGCCGCTTCGGCGCGCCGAATTCGATGAGATTTGCAATGCGGCTGGAGTTCCAAACCCGCACCCACACATACGAGTTGGTGCGGCTGCCACTAACGCCTTCGCGAATTGAGAAGGAGTCCCGGAATCCCGCCTCTGTAGGGGCCTGGGAACGGGCCACGGTGAGCGCCGCGTGTGCGGCGTCTGTCAGCAGTCCCCGCGGGCCGTCGCCCTGGGCCAGGCGCTGAATCGCGGCCTCGTCGATGACGACCTTGACTGGTCGTGCCATCACGTCACCGCCGTAAGGGACGCCGTGATGTGGTGCGCCCGTCGCATCGTCCGACGCGTGAGCGGAGCACCCTCGACCCTGAACGTCCCCCGCTCCGTCTCCACCAGATCCTGAGCGCTGATGTCGGTACCCGCGGGAAGAATCAGCGCCCCTGCCTCCTCCACAGCTATGCGCGTAGTGGTGTGCACCTCGCCGTTACCTAGCCGGCCCACAGAACGGGCCACCAGGCGCCCATAGACGGGCGTTCGTGTGGTGTTCGACCAGTCGGCTACGGCATTGCCGTAGCGGTCCACAGAACGCCCCGGACGGACGATCGTTACAGCGTCCGGCAGTAGCTCGGCGCGCATGTCACCACCCCCATGTGACCCGCTCCCCATCCGCCCAACCTGTCGGCGTAATCCGTCGTACGGTCTCCCCTGCGGGACCAGACGACATAGGGACGGACGCGACGTACGGCAGTCCTAGGCACCGATACAGCGCCTCGCGCTCCGACGGCATGAGCGCCATTCCGTTGATGGCACTGCGGGCGAGGCTGTACGAGTAGTCACCGATGTTTTCGGTAGTGATTCCTCTCGGGTTCGACAGCACCCGCCCGGCGAGGTCCATGACGAGCTGGCGAACCGTAAGCGGGGGCGGCTCCGGAATGGCTACCGGGGCCACCTCCTCACGTACCAGGTCCGACGCATCCTGTAGCAGCAGCTCGCAACGGCGCCGCTCGTCGGCCGTCAGCGGTTCCGGTAGACGAGCCTCAAAGTCCCGGAGCGTTACCAGAGACTCAGCCACGGTTACTTGCTCTCTACCGGAGGCGTGACCGGCTTGAGCTTGAACGACACGGCGCGAAGCTGCCGCGCCTTGTCCTTCTCCTGGCCCTTCGGGGTGCCCTCCGGCGCATCAAGCACTTCGCCAATGCCCACGTAGGTGGACAGGAACGAACGGTCGCTTGCAGTACGGGAGTTGTAGTCACGCATCACACGGACGCTCAGGCCCTCGTAGGACGAAGACGAGCCTTGCGCCGAGGACGGTACGACCGGCGCCCGGTTCACAAGAATGTATGCGGACGGGTGATACGCGATGGCGGCCCCGGGGTCAATGTCGTTGCTGACCACGATCGTGAAGCCGGCCAGCCGGCCAATGGTGGACTCACGTAGAACGCTATCCGTGCCGGACGTGTCCACCCGGATCAGCAACGGGTCATTAAGTAGCGCGGACTCAACGTCAGCACCAACGACCAGGTACCGGCCAGCAACGGGCACGTCCTGGCGGTTAAGGACGTTCCGCGCCTTGACGATCATCTTTCGGACGGCAGTGTCGTTGATGGGCTCGCCCGTGGTCCTGTCAACATCAACCGTGCCGACTGCTGGTGCAGTCTGAAGGGTCGCCGCTAGCTTCTTCTCAATGCGCTTGACGATTGTCTTAGCCTGCGGATCGAGCACCTGAGCACCGAAATCCGTGACATCTAGAGTGAGTTCGGCGTCCGAGAGGTCAACAGCAGAATAGACGTGCTTGTCTAGCGGAACACTGATCTTCCACTCGGCAAGGTTCTCACTCTCGATACCGCCGGAGTTGTCGGCGCGTAGATCCTGCTCCGCACCATCCAACCGGGTCGGCCGCTTGATGTTCACCACGTCGCCGGCTGCTCCTGTGAAGTCCGCGCCGGAGTCACGTGCAACGAGCGAGCCAAGCACAACCTGGCGGTCTAGGAGTCCTAGGGTGGCGGCTGCGAGCTTCTCGGACTTCGCAAATACGTTGGGAGACATGAATTTACCTCTCTCAGCGCCGCTTAGAAGCGGGCGCGCTTAGCAATGGCCCGAGCCAGCTTGACCGGGTCGATATCGTCAGATTCAGTCGGCGGCGCATCCGTACCGGCCCCAACCGTCGGGGTCGGCCGCTTCGGGGCCACCGGGGTGGAATTCGTCCGCTCAGCAATCACGGATGCGGCAGACAGCAACTCGTCACGCGTAGCGCCCTGAATGAGGGCAACCACGTCCGCGGGCAGACCGGTCTCCTCGGCTATCTCTCGGAGCAGCAGACCGCGCCGCGCTTCGTCCCTCTCCCGCTGTGTCGTCTCCAGCGCGTCGCGGAGCTTCTGCTCGCCCGTCTTGCGCGCCTCCTCGGCCTCCTGGTGCGCCTGGACGATCGGCGCATACTCCGCCAACTGCGCTCGCAGGCGCTCAAGTTCAGCGTTTCCGTCCTTCGCCTCGGCTACCGGTGCCTCGGTCTCCGCATCACGTGATGCGGTGGTCTCCTCGACCTCCGGGGCCTGCTCCGGCTCGTTCTGTGTTTCGTCGCTCATCACGTACTCCTCTAGATTCGGATGGTTGCCTGCGTAGGTAGGCAGGCACTACGCGCGGCCCTCGATGAGCCGCCGGAACTGGAGGGGGTCGCCGCCCGCTTCGCGCCATACGGCGTCGTAGTGACGTTCCTGCGGCGTGGGGCGTGACCGGCGCGAATACACCGGTTCCATCTGGCACTGACAGGCCCGATGAACACCCGCACCCCGGCCGCCTCGACCAGTCCCCTTCCGGGACCCCGTGGCCGAACGCCGGTCCCTATAGACGGCGCCCCTACTGGCCAACATCGCGCAGAACGAACACGCCGACCCCGAGCACACCCGGCGCCATCCGATGCACCGCCGGTCCCGGTCGATGCCGTCGGCAATGACGCTGCGGCCGGGCCGGAGTATGTGCCCTGTCACGTTGCCGAGTTGGCCCGACAACGCCAGGCGCTTTGCTTCTTCCACCGGTACGCCGTTGGCTACGAGCCGGCGCACGTACCCCGGTCCGTAGTTGGACAGGACCCGTTCCACCTCTCCCGGCAGCGAAAGCCCCGGCGGGGAAACGGTGAACGCGTCGGCAACCACGCCCAGGGCGCGAAGCTCCGCCCGGCGAAAGCGCTCGAAGTAACTCGCGGCAGCTTGGCCCGACTTCGTTCGCGCGGCCTCGCACAGATCCTCGGCCTGGGCGACGTATCGCAGCCATGACGACTCGTCCGCAGGATCAACAGCCGCCCATGCAGCAGACAGGCGCCTAAGCGCATTGCCGGTCAGCGCCCGCTGCGCACGCTGGTGCGCGGCTGTCAGACGCTCGCCTAGCTCACTCACTGCCAACGGGCCCACCATCCACGGGAGTTGCATCCGTAGTGTGCTGGCCCATGAGGAGCTGCGCCGCGAGGTTTGCCGTGTCGTCCTGCGTACGCGCCTTACGCCACGCCTGCACGTCAACACTGGTCACGCCCGGTACGCGCTCCCATAGCGCCTCGGCCGGTACGCCCAACATCTGGGAGAGCTTCCCGAGGGCATCCACGGTGGCGCTCAGCGAACGTGCTTCAGCGTCGTGCCACACGACGCGCGCGGTTCTGTCGCCGGCCGTCGCCTCCTGGCCGTCCGCCTCAGCGGCAAGGCGTAGCGTCTGTTCCCACGCCTCGCCGTACATGAGCTGGCGCTCATGAACACGGCGGGACAGCCCTGATTCCGCGGCGGTAAGAGCGTCAGCACTGATGTTGACCATGCCCCCGAGCAGAAAATGCGGGGGAACCTGCGCAATAGCGCTCATCGATTTGATGGCAGCCTCACGGGAGGCTAGGTATCCGGATAGGTCTGTCTGTTCAAACTCGCCGAACCTAACGTCCTTGTTCTCGACCATCCACAGACGATCCACTGCCGCACGGAAAGTCTCGACCGGCTGACCCGTTTCCGGATCGCGGGGAATACTGATTCCTGACGCCCAACGCTGCCGAAACGCCGAGTAAGATTCCGCGATCTTCATGTTCAATGTCGTCTCGTTCAGGCGATCCTGAATCGGAATGAGCGGCACAACCTCCCCCAGCTCGTGCGGCATTGTGTCTGGGGCGTCAGCCCAACGGTTGCGGAACACCACAATCGGGCAGCGAGAAAGCCCGTGCGGCTCCGCCGTGCCGACGGCCCACTTATCGGGCCGCTCGTGCTCGCCCTCCGGCGTCAGCACCTCGGTAACCGCCTGGTCGTCCCACACCTGCCACCGCTCAACGTCCCTACCATCGCGCCGGGATCGTCCGAGGTAGCGCACCGCTCCGTCTAGCCACTCGGTATCAGGGTCAGCAGCGACCCCAGTGACGGACAGGGGAGAGAACGGCCGGATAGCCGGCGCGCGATCTCCGGGAGTCACAGCGACATACGCACGCCCGAAGGTCAACGCAGCTCTATGCACCGCGTTTTGACGTGAGTCGAGCTGGTTGGCAGACCAGTACCCCCATGGCACAAGATCGTTCGGAGTGTCCGTGCTGCGGTACCCCTCGACGCGAAGGTTCTGCGCGATCACCGACACCACGAGAGGCAGCCAGTTCTCGACCGAGCGAGCCACCAGGCGGCGGAATTCCGCCTCAGCCCGCTTAGGCATGTACGGGGCATCCTGAATCCCCCGCATGTACTGATCCACACGGATCAGTTCGGGCATTTCGCGCTTTCGCTGCGCTAGCCCCATACTCAATAGGTCTCGCGTATCCATGCGTCCCCCGTCTAGCCAGACGCGCGCAAGGCACCGCATCACGTGATGCGGTGCCTCTAAGGCGCCGGCGCTTAGCTCAGAATCCGTATACGGTCGTGTCACCAGTGACGCGCTTCTCAATAACGCCCGCTTCGAGCGCCTTGCGTCGCGCCTCACGCGCAAGCACGAGGGCGGCAGCAGCATCGACCTTGCGTTCCGATTCCCTGCTCTCCTTACCAAAGGACACGCCGAACGCATTCGGTCTACGTCTGGCATTTTTCAGGTGAGTCAACAGCCGGGGATCGTCAGCAACAGTGATCGTCCGATCTTCAAAAGCCGCAACCGTCGATTCGGCAGCGAAGGTGAAATCTCGCACCCTACGGCGCATGTCGAACGCGACCGAATGCCCCGGGGACGCCTTGATGAAAAGCACCTCCCGGTAATCCTCGGCCCAGCGGTCTACGTAGCCCTCAAAAAAGGCAAGGTCGGCGAAGAAGGCCACAACGTCCCACCGTTCAAAGGCCGTTCGTACGGCCTCATCAACGGCAGCGCGGTCAACCTCCCACCCTCGCCCCTCAGGGCCGTCCGGTCTCTGCCAGATGCCAAGGGGCCATGAATGGCCAGTGGCCACGTCACAGGCCATCAGGCAAGTTGCGTCATGTCCTCGGCTGCCATCGAACCCCAACGTGATCAGCGAGCCGTCAGCCGGTGCCGGAGCGCCCACAGCGGCAGCGTCTACGTCCAGCGGTTCTAGCCAGGCGTCGGCGGCCGCTACAACCTGATTCAGATAGAAGCGCCGTTTCTCTTGGGCATCCGCTGTGGGGTCGTAAATCTCCGCTAGCAGCCGATCAAGGTCAACCCACGTGGAATCCCCGTACGCAGCCCGTAGACCGGCTTTCACGGCCTCAGGGTCCGCCGGTTCCCACGACTCCGCCGGGGCCTCTACACAGTCATATAGGACATCATCTAGGCCACCGTCCGCACGGCGCGATAGGTGTGCCTCGTACTCCGCGCGACCAACCGTCTCTTCGGAGGGGTCATGCGCATTCGTCGTGAAAACAGCCCGGCCGCCAACTTTGGCAAGGTTCCGCTTGATGACCTGAGCCATTTTGTCTCCACTCTGGCTATACCGCCAATGATGGATTTCGTCCCCCACGACCATATTTGGCCTGGCGCCCTCCAATGAGGCAGACGACGCTGTAACGGGCTCAATCTTGCCGATACCGTGTTGAAACTGAATCAGGGTCTTACCAGGGTCAATACCAAAATCCGCAACGGCCGGCCCCTCAGCCAGCATGCCCCGCACCGGATCAAGCGTATTCATGACCTGCTGATAACTAACAGCAGCCATCTGCACCCACGGCGCATTACGCCGCTTCCCCGCAGGATGCCAATTACCGAAAGGATCTCGAATGCCCGGCGCATCCTCGTCCACCACACACGGGCCGACGTACTCAATCAGAGCAAATGCACCGAGCAGCGGGCTTTTCCCCAGCCCTTAGACCTCCGCAACACTCCCATGCGATAGACAAATCGGTTGCGCTCATCCAGCGCATAAAAGTGGAGCAGGAACCTAAGTTGCTCCTTCGTCCACACGAAAGGCTCCCCGGCTCGGGGGCCGTCGGGCTGCCGAATGTACTTGATAGCCCACGCCCAAATTGACCAACCGAGCGTGCGCCTAGGCCACCCGTCGGGGAGATTTCCAGTTTGCATGACTACCCCTCGTCAGAAAACATGCCCTTATAGGCGCTCAGGTCAAGAACTTCGGCCGCCCCATCGGCAGGCTTGACAGTGTTCGCCGTATTCGCCATTCGCCCTCGTAGACGGTCAACATGCGTGGCGCCAAGAAGGGATTCGTTCTGCCTGACTTCCTTCATGATCTCCAGTGCCGCGCGCATCTTGCGCGTGTCCGTCGCATGCTCCGCCACCGTCAGACGGTTATAGCTATCGACCAGCGGAAGCAGCGCTAGAAGACGCTGCCAATCCGTCCCAGCGAAGTGCGCAGCCTGCCCGCTCTCCGCCCACGTCTGCCACCATTCGCGAGTGGCCTTGAGCCATCGCTTAGGCGTAGGAATAGACGGCGCGGGCACCGCATCACGTGATGCGCTGGAATCCGACGACTCAACGCCAAATGTGTCAGCGTTCCGCCTGCGCTTGTTTTCTTTCGGGGGAGGCCCGAAACCTGCCATGCCTCCCCCTCACATCTAGTACCTATCGGGCGTCGGGAGCTTCGCCGTTGCCCGCTTCGGATTCCCCTTGACGAACGTCAACACGTACTGATGGTGCCGGCCGACCTTCCGCGAAGGGCGCCACTGGTTTTGAAGACGCATCGCAGTAGTGCCGATCTGATTCAAAAGGATTCCGTCATTGTAAAAGCGCGCCCCGGCATCCTCATGGGCCGCAATAGTCAAAGGGATGAGCCCGCGCAACATCCCGGTAGATGCCCGCACCTCCCCAACAACCCATGTGCAAAAAGAGTCGTCAGCGAGGCAGCGCACCGATTCAGAAATGATCTTCCGGTACGTCTCTTCGAAGTCCGTCCAGCGCATCGCGGATAGGTCCGCCGGGTGATCCGAGTAGCGCTCTAGATTGTGGTAAGGAGGGCACGTGAACACGTAGTCAAACCCGCCATCTGGAAGAGATGACAGTACCTCGCTCGAATCTCCAAGAATCCACCGCGGGGGGCTAACTAGAAGGTCGCGCGCACGCCAATCCGCCGCGTTCTCCTCGTTCACGTCTACCTGCACCGGGGACAGATCGATACCCGTGTACTGGTAGCCCCCGTTCCCGGCAACCAGCCCACGCACGGGACCGCCCGCGAAAGGGTCAAGAATGCGCCCGCCCTCGGGGCAATACCACGTGTAGCACGCCTCCGTGAGCACAGGATCGAAGATCGACGCCTTACCCGCTACTCCGGGCATCTGGCGCTTCATGTCCTCGGCGAATCGCCCCCCGTTCTTGCCGATCGTGACAACGTGTTCCCGTCCCGACTCGCCCGCCAGGCCGAAGTCACGCCATGCCCGTTGCCGTTCCCTCCACGCCCCCAGGTCGCTCCGTAGCACTGAGAACGGAAAGACTCCGGGAATCGCCCCCTCATTCACACTGCCCCCTACCTACACACCTAGCTCAGGTGTAATATAAAAACCCCCAGACCCGTACACGGACAGGTCTGCTATTGGCCCCCGGCTCGGGGACAGAACAAAGGGGGGTCCCCCCCCCCACCCTCAACGCACGAATTCACTAACCGGCGTCAGCATCACTTTCCCCGCTTCGCATTTCACGCGAAGAATTCAACATTTGCGTTCGTGCTGATCCGTGACTTTCACGCTTTCGTTCGCGTCTTTGACGCTTAGAGTTCGCAGCGTTCGCACCTTCACGCGCCGACTTTCTCGCGTGATGAAAGCGGCAAAGCGCTTGTAGATTCTCAGGAGCGTGATTGTTTCCGGGTTCGATGTGGTCAACGTCAGTAGCGAGCAACCCACACAGGGCACCGGTATCCGCACGTACCCACTGACATAGCCACTGATCGCGCTGCAACACATGCGCACGACGCGACCGCCAGTCAACAGGTAGGCGTTCTTGCCGCGTGCTCCCTGCCCATCCCCCGCTAGCCCCCATGCCCCCACTCACCCCCGTATGCCCGGGGTCAGAACGGAGGGGCCCCCGTTCCAAAGTCCTGCCGGGTCTTCAGTTTGTGGCACGGACGGCAAAGGATCTGCACGTTGTCCGGCACGTCCTCACCCCCTTGAGACAGGGGCGTTATGTGGTCCACGTCCACGGCAGACGGAAGGAACTGCATTCGGCACGTAGCGCATCGAACGTAGCCGGCCTTGCGTACTGCCTTGCGCATGAGCGCTGCCGCATCGCTGCCCCGAGCTATGGCCGCGCGGCGCCTACGATGGGCCCTACGGGGACCACTGTCCTCGTACGCCTGGTGGTGAACGTCGCACCGCCCACGGTGAGTTGCCCACTCGGGGCATTCAATGCAGCGAACCCGCATGGGCACCCCCTCAGAGCTGACCACCGCATCACGTGATGCGGTGCCCTGCGTGCCCGCCCCCGGACTCGAACCGGGAACACCCGCTTTCTAAGAGCGGTGCCTCTTGCCAGTTGGGCTAGGCGGGCTAGCTTGCGTCCGGCCGGATTCGAACCGGCGTCGCCCCACACGGGGAGTTCTGGGCCGCTGAACTACAGACGCTTTAGGCGTTTCCGCGGGAGCTACCCGCCACGCCAAGGGATCACCGGGGCGAGCCCTGTAAGCGCGCTACTCGTCCCACACGGGAGTTTTCACGCGCTAGCCGGCCGGGCGGGACTCGAACCCGCATCAGAGCCCGGAAGTGCATCGGGCGTGCTCTACCACTTGAGCTACTGGCCGTAGAGAGACGGGGTGGACTCAGTCCGCCGTGTTCGTGGCCGTACGGCCGCATGGTGAGGGTGCGCGGTAACCGCCCCGTCTCTGCCCTTACTAGAGCGGGACGGTTGCCTTGGAACGGATGCGCCGGCCCCAGTTGCGGCGGTACCTGCCGTGGGCCCGGTCACGTGGCGATAGGGCGCCGTCTCCGCCACGGCGGGGCAAAAAGTTGCCCCTCTCTGCAAACCCCTCCATACGTGTAAGGGGTTTTCAGGAAGGGGCAACTTTTTGCCCCGTTCGTTCATGTCAGCCGTTGCCGAAGATGCTCCTACCCACGTCGAGGGAGGCGGGGGAGTCGGGGACGGCAGGCGTGCCACCGTACTCCGGGGTGAGTCGGATACCGGTCAAGTACCAGCACCCCTCGATCTTGACCTCTTGCACGCCGGCTTCCCCGAGTCGGAGCTTGGTGAACTGGGGCGTGAACCGGTTCCGGGCTATGCCGTTGGCGTCCTTCCACTCCTTGAGAGCTGAGTTGAACGCCGCACGCGGCACCCTCGCGTCCGCGTCGTAGACGAAGAGATCGTCAATGAGCGGGCTAAGGGGGTTGACGGCCTCCTTGTGCTTGCGGGTTGTCTCGCTCACCGCCTCAGGGGACTTGAGCCCTTCCGCGTAGTAGCGCATGGCGCCGCGTACGCACCAGGCCGCAATGCCCTCCGCCTCTGCGGCGAGTCGGTCATCGAGGGTGCGGTCTTCCCGGCCCTCGAAACTCTGGGTGAACTCGACTGCCCGCACGCGTGACCAGATCGCCGCGCCCTGACTCTGGAACTGCGGCAGGTAGTTGGAGAGTAGGACAATGAGGTACTTGGGCACGTACTCGAATGTTTCGCGGTAGAGGTGTCGTGCCTGGATGGAGTCGCCGCCTGCATGGCGTTTCAGCAGCTCGTCATTCATCGGGGTGCCCTCGCTGCCTTCGGATGCTGTGACGATGCGGGCCGTTCGCATCCGGGCAATGTCTTCTGTGTGTGCGGCGCCTCCGCGCTCGAAGACGCTGAAGTCAACGTCCTTGACGAGGTCCGGGCCGAACACCTTCTTCAGGGCGCGGATGATGGTGCCCTTGCCGTTGCGGCCCTTGTTGCCGAACCAGACAGCGAAGGCGTGTTCGCGGTTTTCTCCGGTGATGGCGTACCCGAGGAGCGTTTGCATGTAGTCGATGACCTCGGGTTGGTCGGGGAACACGTCGGCGAGGAACTGTTCCCACTGGGGGCACTGCGCGTCGGGCCGGTAGTTGGTCGGTGCCGCCTTGGTGAGCAGGCACTCGGGGTACGCGTCGCGAATCTCGCCGGTGTAGAGATTGACAATCCCGTTGGCGAAGGTGAGTAGGTGAGGGTATGCGTCCAACTCGTCAGCCGCCACATGCAGTTCTGGCAGTGCCTCTAGTTCTCCCGCGATGTGCCTGCGGTGGTGGGTGCGGCGGAGGTTCATGGCGGCCTCCGCTAGCCACTCGTTGCCGGTCTCGCCTGCCTCCTTCAGCATGTCGTCGCTAACGGTGGTAATGCCGTCCATGGCGGGCGCCTGCTTGTGCCCGATTGTCCATGCGTTGCCGTTCCACTGGAGCCAGCCCATGTGTGGGGAGAAGCGGAGGCGGCCGTCGAAGCGTTCGGCGCAGTAACGCGCGTAGTCAACGTGCCGGATGCCGTCGGCCCCCCGGCTGAGTCGGCCCTTCCATATGGGGTCGGTAGTCATCAGGACTCCCCCGTTTCGTCGTGTTGGCGTGCGTCGGTTGGGGGTGTTGTTGGTGGTTGCTGCCGTGTCGGCCGCTCCCTCGTGCCCCTCAGTACGTCCGGAGCGGGACGGTTCCCCGCGTACCGCGTGTCTGGACCGTCTGTATGGCCGTCTGCGGGCATGAGAAAGCCCCGGCAGGGGTTTCGCCAGGGCTCTCTGTCGTGGCGCTCTAGATGCGCTTACGCAGCTTTTTCGCAGTCCTGTTGCTGGGTGGGTTGCGCCCACTCGATGTCAAGTCGTTCGTGGCCGTTGAACCGGACACCTTGGCGCGGCGCTCTGCGCACCGTGATCCGGTCTATCGCCAACCGAAGAAGGTCCCGCTTCATGGGCAGTGATGCGGCATCCCATGCAGCCGTCAGCGCGTCCAAGCTGGCGGAGCGGAACGGAAGTTGAACCGTGCCACCACCGTTGTACGTGCTGAGTTCTGCACGGGCGGCTTCAATTGCTTCGTTGGCCTCACGCAGCAGCGGGCCGAAGTACCGCGCCGCCGCGCCGTCGTAGACACCAGCCTGGCGGTCATCAAGGAGTCGCTTCAAACCCGCCTCAGCGGCGCGCAGTGCCGCCCGCGCTGCCTGTTCCTCCTCCGTCTCCTCGGGCCTCATGCGGGCCGTCCAGCGCTCAGAGACGGCGAGCATGATCGGATCATCGGTGTCAGCGTGGGTAAGCCGGGCAAGCCACGCTTGAAAGACGAATTCCTCAATGGAGTGCTTCTTAGCTGACGCGATGGACGGGCACCCCGTTCCGCCGGTCGCTGCCTGACACAAGTACGCGCGCCCTCCCATGGACACGGACCGACCACAGCCAGCACAGCGCAGCAGACCGGTAAGAAGGTGCTTCGCGCGGGTGGACTTAGACCGGGTTCCCTCGGGGATTACGTGTCCCTTGGATAGTGCCGTACGTGCAGCACGCTGCCGCTCCGGGGTGACCAGCGCCCCGCCGTTGACCTTGAGGTGTACGACCTTTCCGGCGCTGTTGCGGTAGGGCTCCGGGTGGCCAGGACGTATCTGGATCACCTGAGTCCCCGAGTAAGCAGGGTTGCGGGTCATCCGGTGCACGTAGGCGAAGCCCCACGATTTGCCGCCTGGCGACGGAATCCCCATGCCGTCAAGCCAACGGCAGACGCTAAGAGTTGATGCGTACTCTTCAGCGATCTTCCGGAACATCTCCCGCAGCAGTCCGGCGCGTGTCCATTCAGTTCGCGTCGCAAGGTGGCAGACATACGGAGTCTCGTCCGGCGACAAGATGCGGTCACGGGAGACGATGTATCCCCAAGGGGCGCGTCCCGCGACCCAACGGCCGGCGTCGCGTTGGTCTTCCTTGGTGTCGCGTACTCGCTTGGAAAGGTTCTCGCTGTACTCGCGTGCCTCTTCAGCGCGATTGATGATCCAGCGCCGGTCACGCGGTTCGCTGGAGTCGAGGCCGTCCAGTTCGAAGACAACTCGTGCCTTCCCGATGACCTTGAGAAGGTCTTCGGCGCCGCGGCGGCTAAACCGGTCGATGAGGTAACACCACAGCGCGGGTACCTCTCCCGTGGCCAAGGCACGCAACGCGCGGTCGAAGTCGGAGCGCTTCACGTCTTTGAAGGCGCTCTGTATGTCTGTCCAGACTTTGCGGACGGCGTAGCCGTTGCGGTGGGCCCAGCGGTGGCCTTGTTCCTGCTGGGCGTCAGTGCTCTGTTCCCTGCGGTGGTCGTCCTTGCGGAGCTTCTTGGACTTCCGTGTGTACAGGTCGATTGCGTTCGGTTCGGTCTTCCCGCAGATGGTGCAGACGTGCTCATCGGTCATGATCAGTGCGCTCCCGGTAGGCGTTGCCCCTTTGGAAGCACCTAGAACGCAAGGGTTTCCAGCAAAACCGCTGGTCAGCGCAAGGTGTCTAAGGGTTCACTCCTCCTCCGCCAGCAGCAGTCTGATCATGCGGGCCAGCTTACGGCCCGACGCGGGCACGGCGGCCGGGAGTCCGCGTGCGGGGCAGCGGGGTGGACCCGGCGGGGCCCGCCCCTCAGGCGGGGCCGTTCACCGGCTCCGGGGAGCTGTCCGGCGCGGGTATCGGGCCGTCCGGGGACGGGGCGCGCAGCGGGACGAAAGCCCGCAGCACGAAGCCGCCGGAGCGGGGAGCCTGGCCGGTCTCCAAGTAGCCGTCGGTGAGCGCCAGCCGCTCGCGCAGGCCGGCGAGGCCGTTGCCGTCGTGCTGGGCGCGGGACGGGCCGTCCCCGTCGTCGGCCACGGTCAGGCAGACGTAGCGGCGCTCGTCGGCCTCCCACTCCTCGGTGAGCAGCAGCTCGCAGCGGCGGGCGCCGCTGTGCCGGACGACGTTGGTGACCGCCTCGCGCAGCGCCCAGGCCAGGGCGCCCTCGGTGTCGTCGGTCAGCCCGCGGTGCTCCTCCTCCAGCGACGCGTCGACGGTGAGCGCGATCTGGGCGGTGCGCAGCGCGGCGCGGGCGCCGGCCAGCTCCACCGCCAGGCGAGGGCGGCGGTAGCCGGTGACCGCCTCGCGGACGTCGACCAGGGCCTGGCGGCTGACCCGCTCGATGTCGGCGACCTGCTTGGCGGCGTCGTCGGGGCGGCCGGGCAGCATCCGCCCGGCCAGCTCGCTCTTGAGCGTTATCAGCGAGAGCGAGTGCCCGAGGAGGTCGTGCAGATCGCGGGCGAGCCGCAGGCGCTCCTCGTTGGCGGCGAGGCGGGCGACCTCCTCCCGGGCGGCCCGCAGCTCCTGGGTGGTACGGACCAGGTTCTGCACGCCGACCATCACGAAGCCGCTGCCGAGGGCGGGCAGCGCGTAGGCGAAGAGGTAGTAGTTGCGTATCTCCGGATAGCGGATGCCGACGGCGATCAGCACCGCGGTGATGAGCGGGATGACCCAGCGGGAGCGCTGCCAGGGCAGGACCACCGCGGAGGCCACGCTGGTGAAGATGAACAGCACCAGCCAGGAGTAGCCCAGCGTCCAGGTCAGGAGGACGGACAGCAGCACCATCACGATCAGCGGGGTGTACCGGAGGGCGAGCGGCGGCTTCCGCAGCATGTGGCGGAAGACCAGGAGGGCGTAGGCGAGGACGAAGAGCGTGAGGCCGACGACGCCCCATATCCGCTGGCCGGTGCTGAAGCCGCGGTTGGTGAGCTCGGCCACCGGGCCGGCGAGGTAGAGCAGCCAGATGGCGATCCACATCGACTTGCCGACGGCCTGGCGGCGACTGCGCGGCCGCTGCCCGATCAGCACCGGGTTGCGGTCGTCCGCCACGCTCGTCGTCTTCACCGGTCTCATGCCTTTCGCGTGTCCTTGCGGTACAGCCAGGCCGCACCGCCCACGAAGAGGATGAGGTAGCCCAGCAGGATGGCCACGTCCTTGACGTGCGGGGCGCCGCCGGCCTCGACGGCGGTGCCCAGCGCCGCGTAGGCGTGCGTCGGGAGCCATTCGGAGATGTTCTGCACCCACTGTGGCAGCAGCGTCATCGGCATCCACAGTCCGCCGAGGAAGGCCAGCGCGAAGAAGCAGAGCATGGAGACCGGGCGGACCGCGTCGCCGGTGGCCACGTAGCCGATGGCGACGCCCAGGGCGGCGAAGACGAAGCTGCCGAGCCAGGTGCCGACGGCGATGGCGAGCCACTGCCAGGCTTCGAGCCGGACGTCCTTGACGACCGCGCCGGCGATCAGGACCAGCAGGATCGAAGGCAGGCTGACCGTCGCCGCGGCGGCTATCTTCGCGGCGACATAGCCCCGGCCGGGCAGCGCGGTCAGGCGGAGCTGGCGCACCCAGCCCTGCTCGCGCTCCTTGGCTATCCGCTCGCTGTTGCCGAGCAGGACGGCCGTCATGGCACCGAAGGCGGACATCGAGACCATGTAGTAGAGGCCCATGGTGAGGCCGGTGCCGGTGAGCGGCTTGTTGTCGGCGCCGCCGGCGATGAGGAGGTAGAGCGCCGGCGGGTAGATCACCGAGAAGAACATGAACTTCTTGTTCCGCAGCGCGCGGAGGATCTCCAGCTTGATCAGAGTGGTCATCGGGCCGCCTCCTCGGCGGTGGTGATGGCGATGAACGCCTGCTCCAGGCCGAGGCCGGAGACTTCGAGGTTGCGCGGGTAGAGACCGAGGCCGTAGAGGGCGTGCACGGTGGCGTCGGCGTCCTGTGACTGGATGCGGACGGTGCGCGCGGCGCCCGCGGCGGAGCCGCTGTGGGACACGGTCAGGGACGTCAGGTGCGGCAGGGCCTCCAGCGCGCTGCGGTCGGGCAGCTCGTCCAGGTCGAAGGTGATCCGGCGGGCGCCGGCCCGGGCCTTGATCTCGGCGGAGGTGCCGTCGGCCAGTACCCGGCCGCGGTGCAGCACGATCACGCGGTCGGCTATCTCGTCGGCCTCTTCGAGGTAGTGCGTGGCGAAGAGGACCGTGCGACCCTCGTCGGCCTGGCGGCGCATGGCGCCCCAGAAGGTCTGCCGGGAGGAGACGTCCATGCCGGTGGTGGGCTCGTCGAGCACGATCAGGTCGTTGGCACCGGCGGTGGCGAGGGCGAAGCGCACCCGCTGCTCCTGGCCGCCGGAGAGCTTGCCGACGAGCCGGTCCGCGATGTCGGTGATGCCGGCGGTGGCCATGACCTGGTCCACGGAATAGCCGCGCGGGTGCAGATCGCGGGCGAGCCGGACCAGCTCGCGGACCTTGACGCCCTCCATCAGGCCGCCGCTCTGGAGCATCGCGCCGACCTTGCCCTCCTGTATGGCGCGCTGCGGGGTGGTGCCGAAGAGGGAGACCTCGCCGGTGTCCGGGGTGCGCAGGCCGAGGAGGAGGTCGAGGGTGGAGGACTTGCCCGCGCCGTTGGGGCCGAGGAGGGCGACGGTCTCGCCGGGGTGCAGCTCCAGGTGGAGGTCGGCCACCGCGCGCACCGCGCCGTAACTCTTACTGACCCCCTGGAAGCTGACCACCGGGGCCCGGCCCGCGTCCCGCGCGGCGGTGAGTGTGGTGGTCGCTGTCGTCGTCATGGCACTCAGCTTCCTCGATCGGCGGTGCGGTCCGGCAGTGTCAGGTGTCCGCAAAGCGGCATGACAGATGTCATGGGTGAGGCCCCCTAGGGGGAATCCCGGAGGACTCTCCCCAGAGGGCCTCTGACCTGCTGGTGTTGAGGATACGGCGGTCGGGAAGCGGAGATCCCGGCCGTCAGTTGCCGTTGGTCGCGATGGTCTGGACGCGCTCGGCGGGGGTGCTGCCCTGCAGCGCCTTGCCCACCGCGCCGGCCACCTCCTCGACGCTGACCGGGTGCTTGCTGCCGTCCCCCTTGGTCACCATGACGCCGTCGAAAGTGGTCCCGTAGAGCTCCTTGAGGGCCGTCCGGTCGTAGAAGGGCACCAGCTCGCCGCTCACGATCTTGAAGGAGAAGAACTTCGGGATGGACTTCTGCGGGCTGAAGGAGACCGCGTGCTGGGGGTCCGTCCGCACCGTGATCAGCCCGGACATCGCCGGCTCGGCGAACTGCTTGAGCGCCTTGTCCACCGCGGCCTTGCTGACCTTGGGCTGCTGGGTGGTGGCGGCGAGCACCACGGGGGCGTCGCTGCCGGTGCTGACGCGGTTGAGGTAGGCGTCGGTGATCTTGCTCTCGGAGGCCGCGGCGTCGATCGCCTTGTGGGGCGCGCCGTAGTGCGGCACCGCCTTGCCGTTCTCGAACGTGATCCCGCCGTCGGCGGTGGCGTCCGCCGGGCCGGTCACGTTCTGGAGCGCGACCCCCAGCTTCTCCTTGTCGGCGATCACCGCGGGCTGGGCGGTGCGCTTGACGCCGAAGAGCGAGCCGATGACGGAGACCGGGTTGTAGTCCCGGCCGGCCGCGTTGCGGACCGTCGCCTGGAGGTCGACGTCCAGGCCGGCCCGGGCGGGCAGCAGGCTCTCGGACTTGCCGTCGACGGTGATCTTCAGCGGTGCGGTGCGGCGGTCCTTGAGGGCCGTCTCCAGCTTCTTGACCGCGTCGTCCTTGGAGGTGCCGCCGATGTCCACGCCGAGCGCGGTGGTGTTGTTCGGCACGTCGGCGTGGTCGAGCAGCAACCCGGCACCGTAGGCGACGCCGGCCAGGACAACCACAGCCACGCCGAGGAGCACCAGCTTGTTGCGGCCCTTCTTGGGCGGGTTGATCGGCTCGGGGATCTTGGGGCGGGGCTTGGCGGCCGCGCTCTCCTCGGCGCTGCCGGGCGCCGCGGCGAACGGGGTGGCGGTCTTCGGACCGTCCTTCCCGGGGACCTTGGGGATCCCGCCGACCAGGGTGTCGCCGGACACCTGGCCAACGGGGCCGCCGCTGCGCGGGCCGCCCTTGGGGCCGGGCCGGGCGCCCTTGTCCTGTCGGGGGCCGCCCGCGATGCCGGGGCCGGCGCCGGCCGGGGGCTGCGGGGTGAGCTCGGCGGTGTCGTCGCTCAGCCGGCCGGCGGCGCTCTTCCCCGCGCTGGGGTCGCTGAATCCGGGCGGGAGGTCGAGCGCGGAGTCGCCGCGCGCCGGGCCGGCCGTCGGGCCGCTGGGGGCCTGCGGGCCGTCGAACGGGCTGCGGTCGGCGGCGGGCTGCGCCGGGGCGTCGAACGGCGAGTCGCCGCGCGGGCCGCCGTCGAAGGGCGACGCCTCGGCGCGCCGACCGCCGTCGAACGGGGAGGGGCCGGCCAGCGGGTCGCCACCGGGCGCGTCGCCGCCGAAGGGGTCGCCGCCCAGGGGATCGCCACCCAGCGGGTCCTTGCCCAACGGGTCGTTGCCCAGCGGGTCGCCGCCCAGCGGGTCGTTCTCGTAGGGCGAGGCGGTGTGGCCGCGGGCGCCGTCGAAGGGCGTGCCGCCGCCCTGCGGGACGGGCCCGGAGGCCGCCGCCGGGGCGTCCGAGAAGTACGGGAGGTCCGGGCGCTGCGGGGTGGACGGGCCGCCCGCCGCCGCTGCCGGCGCCCCCGGCACCTGGTGGGTGCCCGTGGTGGAGGACTGCCCACCGGCCGGCCCCTGGGGCTTGCGCGGCGAGAACCAGTCGCTGGTCGTCTTCTCCTTCGGGGTGGCGGGTGCCTCGCCCGCCGCGGCCTCCGGGCGCGGCGTCTCCGCCGTCCGCTCGGCGGCGCGCTCGCCACCGAAGGCAGGACGGGACGTCCCCGGGGAACCGGAGCCGCCGGCGGAACCGCCGGATGCAGCCGATGCGTTCATGCCGGACTCCTCACCGACGGGCTTGCGCACGACGACCGGCGGGATGGGGCGGGACCCCGGGATATTGATCTTGATCCGCGTCGTCAGCGTGGTCTCGGTCTTGGGCTCCTCCGGCCGGTCCGCGGATCCGGGCGCCGACGCCTCGCCGGCTTCTCCCCTGGGCGAGCCGTAGGGCGGTGTCCCCGACGGGTAAACGGCTCCGCCACGGCCCCGAGGGCCGGAGGACGAACTGTCAGATTCACGACTCAAAGCAGGTTCTCCCGGTTGGCTCCGCCGCTCGTCAGACATGATCCCCCGACCTGAAGGCCGGGCGGGGAGTCTCCAGCGTCAGCGGGAGGGGCGCCCCCAGGGCGGCGCGGCGGCGCGCACCACCATACTGTCCGCCGCCGTCCGGCACTCCGAGTGCGCGGCAAGACCGCCGCATCGGCCGTGACGCCGGCATCGGGGCCGGCCGCCCGTAACTGCCCGGCGCACGCCCCGATATGGGCCGCGTCATCCGCCAACTCGGCCACGGGGCGCGGCGGTAGCGCGGAACTGGTGAGCGGTGGCGCAGATCACAGCGATCACGATGCCGCCCAGGAGGAAGGCGTACGAGCCGAGCCCCGGCCCGAACAGGAAGTCGCCCTCCGGCCGGACGTCGCTGATCAGCAGGAACACCGTCACCAGCCAGGCCGCGCCGGGCACCAGCACCCCGCCCGCGGTCCCGGTCGCCCTGGCGCCCCCGTGGAAGAGGGTACCGATTCCGGCCAGCGCCAGCAGCAACCCGCCCGGGAACCAGGCCGCTTGGACGAGCGTGCCGGCGAGCGCGACCAGGACACCGGCCACCAGTAGCAGGACGTAGACGCCCACCCGGCCCGGCGTCAACGGTGCGCTCGCGGAGGCCCCGCCCGGTGGTGCCGCGGGGGCTCCACCGCGCGCCGCCGCGCCGCCACCGGACGCCCTGGTCCGCTGGCCCTTGTCCGCGTCGGCGCCGCCCTTGTGGGGGCCGCGCCGTGCCGCGGTCCCGCCGCCCTTCGACGTCGTCATTCCGCCGCCTCCTCACGTCGGGCGCGCTCGGGCGCCCCCGTCGAACCGGCCGACTCCAAGATCCCCGCGAAGAGATCGTCCTCGCGCTCCCCGTCGGCCGCGCCGGACTTCCCGTGCACCAGCCGGTAGTGCTCCGTACCGAACAGCGGCTGGCCCAGGTCGTTGGAGAGCGCGAAGAACGCCCCGTCGACCACGATCTGCGTCCCGTGCGCGCGCATCGCCGCAGCCTTCGCGTCCGCGTATTCGCCCGCACCGGAGAGCGTCGCGGTGACCGCGTCGTCCGGCACCACACCGGGGACCTCGTCCACCGCCGCGACCCCGGCGAAGCCGTGCTCGGCGGCGGCCACCGCGGCCAGACCGGCCTCGACCTCGGAGCGGGGGTTGCAGTTCCAGTAAATCTTTTCGATCGCATACGCGCCGCCGAGGTCCGGGCGGAAGTCCGCCCGCGCGGCCAGCTCCGCGGCCCGCATCGCAACGCGGTGGGCCTGAATGTGGTCGGGGTGCCCGTATCCGCCATTCGGGTCATAGGTGACCAGGACCTGGGGGCGGACCTCCCGGATGACGGCCACCAGGTGGGCCGCCGCCTCGTCCACGGGGGCCCGCCAGAAGCAGCCCGGCCGGTCGTTCTGGGGCGCGCCCATCATCCCGGAGTCCCGGTAGCGGCCGGGGCCGCCGAGGAAGCGGTGGTCGGTGACGGCGAGGGCGGCCATCGCGTCGGCCAGCTCGCGGACGCGGTACGGGCCCAGGGTGTCGTCGCGGTCCGGTGCCAGGTGGGCGAGCCCGGGCGGGATGACCTCGCCCTCCTCGCCGCGGGTGCAGGTCACCAGCGTGACCCGGGCGCCCTCGGCCGCGTACCTGGCCATGGTGGCGCCGTTGTTGATCGACTCGTCGTCCGGGTGCGCGTGCACCAGGAGGAGGCGGCGACTGGGAGCGTCGCTGCGCCCCGCGGGCGGGTGGGAGGTCATGCCGACAGCCTACGAGCCGGCCGCGGCGCCCCCGGCAGCCGCTCTGCACGATCGTCCCGGGGCCCGCCGGGGCCGTGGCCGGGGCGGGCCGACTGGGACGGTCAGCGGCTCAGAACTTGATGCCGCCGATCATCCCCGCGACGTTGGTCGTCAGGCTCTTGATCGTCGGGGCTACGGACGAGCTGGCCAGATAGAAGCCGAGCAGCATACAGACGAAGGCATGCAACGTCTTCAGCCCGGACTTCCTGATCAACAAGAAGACGATGATCGCCAGCAGCACCACCGCCGAAATCGAGAGTGCCACGGCGGCCCACCTCCAAGTACGCATGGTCCGGACAGGGTTGACGGTACGTGAGCCAAACGGACAGCACGACGTACCCGGGTATGCCAAGGGCTCTTGTACCCCGCACCCCCTACGCGCATGGGATCATAACTTTCCGTCGTTGCGCATAAGTCGGTGCACCGGAGCACGATGGGGGCGCACGCCGTTTTCCACAGTCCCACCCGCCGCGGCCGCTGCCGCCGTAGGCTCGGCACATGACCGGACAGCTTCCCTTCCCCCGGCACTCGGCGCGCACGCAGCGCTTCACGCTCGGCGCCCCGCGCGCCTTCGCCGTGGCCCCCGACGGCGCCCGCGTCGCCTTCCTCCGCTCCGCCACCGGCACCGACCGCAGCCAGCAGCTCTGGGTCCTGGAGCTGGACGGTGGACGGGAGTTCACCGCCGCGGACCCGGGCGCCCTGTTGGCCGGCGCGGAGGAGGACCTGCCGCCCGAGGAGCGGGCGCGCCGCGAGCGCAGCCGCGAGGGCTCGGCGGGCATCGTCGGCTACGCGGTGGACGCCGCCGTGGAGTTGGCCGCCTTCGCGCTCTCGGGGCGGCTGTTCGTCTCCGAGCTGCGGGCCGGCACCACCCGCGAACTCCCCGCGGCCGGCCCGGTGGTGGACCCCCGCCCGGCCCCCGACGGCCGCCATGTCGCCTATGTGTCGGGCGGCGCGCTGCGGGTCGTCGCGGCGGACGGCGGCGGGGACGCCGGCGCGGCCGCGGACCGCGCGCTGGCGGAGCCCGAAGGGCCCGATGTCACCTGGGGGCTGGCCGAGTTCATCGCGGCCGAGGAGATGGGCCGCCACCGCGGCTTCTGGTGGTCCCCCGACAGCGACCGGTTGCTGGCCGCCCGGGTCGACGAGTCGCCGGTGGCCCGCTGGTGGATCGCCGACCCCGCGCACCCGGACCGGGCACCCGCCCAGGTGCCGTATCCGGCCGCCGGCACCGCCAACGCCGAGGTCTCCCTGGCCTTCTTCGGGCTGGACGGCGCCCGCACGGACGTCCGTTGGGACACCGCGCGCTATCCGTACCTGGCCCGCGTCCACTGGTCGGCGGCCGGCCCGCCGCTGCTCCTGGTGCAGACCCGGGACCAACGGGCCCAGCGCTATCTGACGGTCGACCCGGAGACGGGCGAGACCGCCGTGCTGCACGAGGACCAGGACGAGGTGTGGGTCGAGCCGTTCCCCGGGGCGCCGGGCTGGACGCCCGACGGCCGGCTGGTGCGGATCGCCGACGAGGGCGGCGCCCGGAGGCTGTTCGTCGGCGACCGGCCGCTGACCGGGGAGCCGCTGCACGTCCGGGCGGTGCTGGACATCGGCGAGGACGACGTCCTGTTCGCCGCCAGCGGGCCGGAGTTGCACGACATCGGCGTCTATCGGGCGTGGTTCCACAGCGGCGGCCAGGAGGGCGGGGGCGTCTCCCCCGCCCTGACCGCCTGGGAGCGGGTCGGCGAGCGGCCGTATCCGACGGTGTCCTCGGCGGTGCGCAGCGGGCCGCTGATGGTGCTGACCCAGGCGTCGTTGGAGCGGCCGGGTGCCGTCTCGGAGGTGGTGCGGCTGGATCCGGACGGCGCCGAGAAGACCCTGGCCGTCATCGGTTCGCATGCCGAGACGCCCCATCTCGTCGCCCGGCCGCGGCTGGTGCTCGCCGGCGAGCGCCGCATCCCGTGCGCGGTGCTGCTGCCCACCGGTCATACGGAGAGCGACGGTCCGCTGCCGGTGCTGCTCGACCCGTACGGCGGCCCGCACGGCCAGCGGGTGGTCGCCGCGCACAACGCCCATCTGACCTCCCAGTGGTTCGCCGACCAGGGCTTCGCGGTGATCGTGGCGGACGGCCGGGGCACCCCGGGCCGCTCCCCCGCCTGGGAGAAGGCGGTCTCCCGGGACCTGGCGTCGGTGACCCTGGAGGACCAGGTGCACGCGCTGACCGCGCTGGCCGACGCCTTCCCCCTGGACCTGACGCGGGTGGCGATCCGCGGCTGGTCGTTCGGCGGCTATCTGGCGGGCCTGGCCGCGCTGCGCCGGCCGGACGTCTTCCACGCCGCGGTGGTGGGGGCGCCGGTCACCGACCTGCGGCTCTACGACACCCACTACCAGGAGCGGTATCTGGGCCACCCTGCCGAGGAGCCGGAGGTGTACGCGCGCAACTCCCTGGTGACGGACGGGGGGTTGTCGGGCGCGGTGGAGCCGCACCGCCCGATGCTGATCGTGCACGGCCTGGCGGACGACAACGTGGTGGTGGCGCACTCCCTGCGGCTCTCCTCCGCACTGCTGGCGGCCGGCCGACCGCACGAGGTGCTGCCGCTGACGGGGGTGACGCATATGGCCTCCCAGGAGCAGGTGGCGGAGAACCTGCTGCTGTTCCAAGTGGACTTCCTCAAGCGCTCGTTGGGGATCGCCTGAGGGCGGCCCCCCGCGGCGCCGGCTCACCAGCCCGGCGGGGGCGCCGAGGGCGGCGGCGGGGCGTTGCGCGGGCGCGCCGCGTCCGGCCCGTCGCCGTAGGCCACCGGCCGGCGCCCGCCCCCGGCGTCGTCCGGCACCCCGGGCAGGGCCGCCGCGCACAGCGCGCCGAGCCCGCAGACGGCGAGCAGCACGGTCGCGACGAGGGCGAGTCGGGCGGGCGCGGGCGCCGCGACCAGGTGGGCGAGCGTGCCGCTCCGCACGGCGGCGGCGAGCCCGGCGACGCCGTGGCCGAGCAGCAGGGCCCCGGCCGTCAGGGCGGCCGGCCGGGACCACGACGCCCGGCGCAGCGCGGCCGTTCCGGCGATCGCGGCCAGCAGGAGCAGCGCGAGGGCCGTCCAGTGCGGCGGGGTCCGCAGCACCGCCCCGGGGGCGAAGTCGCCCACCGGCGCGGCCGGGTGGCCGCCCGCGCCCGGACCCGTCGGCGCGCCGAGCCGCCCGGCGGCGGGTCCGGCAGCCACAGCACCGGCAGGCGCAGCAGCGCGGTGGCGGCCGCCAGGGACAGCAGCGCGCCCGGCGCCGTCGCCGCGCCGCGCCGTGCGGGCGGCCGCGAGCCCGGTCGCCGCAAGCAGGGGGTCGTACACCGCCGTTGCCGCCCCGGGTTCCCCGCCCAACAGGCCCACGGGGTGCCGCACGACGGCCAGGTCCCGGACGAGCCAGGCCGCCTCGGAGGCGGTGAGCAGCAGAGCGGCCGCCACCGCCGCACGGCGGGCGCCCCGGGTGAGATCGGACGACCGGATGGTGGACACGACCCGCCCCCGTCCGCGTCGGTGACCCACGAGGCCCACGGCGCCCCCGCGTTCGCGAAGGCGCTACCACAGATCTACTCCCATCTCAGCCGTCGGACAACAGACATGGCGGGAACCAGACCGTGAAAGCCGCACAAAACGACGGTCGGCCGGGGCGCCGCTGGCGTCCCCGACCGACCTACGGCACCCGCACGGCCGTACGGTGTTCATCATGGCGCGTCCGTATATCGGTGTTGCGACGGTCAAGTTGCCCGCGTGTTAAAGCGATTGACGGTGAGATGTCCTAAATGCGGCACATGACGGTCCCATGTCAAGCACGCCATGGCGACGATCTGCGCAATCTTCGCTCAAGAAGCGGACGACCTGTGCACAAGCACACCTCATACCCTTGACTCCGCCGTAAACCACTTGCGAAAGTCGCGCTCATCCAGCGGTGCGACCGGTGCCGCTTCACGTTCCAAGAGAACTCGGCGCGGGGGCACTTCGCGATGACTAGTCCATCCCAGACCGCGGCAAGCACGTCTGATTCACCAGGACCTGCGCCCAAGGGTCTGAAGAAGGAGAAGAAGAAGGGCACGGGCGGTGAGCTCGTCGGCCGTTCCCCCGGGCAGTTGATGTGGGCGCGCTTCAAGCGCGACCGCACGGGCATGATCTGCGCGATCGTCGTGCTCGCCTTCTTCCTCGTCGCGGCCCTGGCCCCGGTGATCGCCTCGCTCTACGGCAAGGACCCGTACACGCTCTACGGCGGCCAGGACCCGAGCCTGCTGGACGAGTTCAGCTACCCGGCAGGGCCCAACGGCGGCATGTCCAGCGACTTCTGGTTCGGCATCGAGCCGGGCCTCGGCCGCGACCTGTTCACCAACCTGCTCTACGGCATGCGGACTTCGCTGGGCATCTCGCTCGCGGTCACCATCCTGGTGGTCGTCACCGGCACCATCATCGGCATCACGGCCGGCTACCTCGGCGGTCGGACCGACTACTGGGTCGGCCGACTGATCGACTTCCTGCTCGCCTTCCCCAGCCAGTTGACGTTCGTGGCGTTCATGCCCGCGGTGATCGCGCTCTTCGTGGCACCGGGCGACGAGACCCCCACCTATATCCGCGTGATCGCGCTGATCCTCGTGCAGTGGGCGCTGGGGTGGATGGGTCTGGCCCGTCTGCTGCGCGGCCAGGTGATGTCCCTACGGGAGCGCGACTTCGTCGAGGCCGCGAGGATCACCGGCGCCTCCCCCTGGCGCATCATCACCAAGGAACTGCTCCCCAACGTGGTGACCCCGATCCTCGTGCAAAGCACCTACATGCTCCCGCTGTTCGTGACGGCGGAGGCCGGCCTGTCCTTCATGGGCGTCGGCATCGTGGACCCCACTCCCGACTGGGGCCGACTGTTCAAGACGGCCGGCCAGATCTACGAGAACGACCCGACCTACCTTCTCTTCCCCGGCGCCGCGATGGTGATCTTCGTGCTCTGCTTCAACCTGCTCGGGGACTCGGTACGGGACGCCTTCGACCCCAAGTCCGGGCGCTGATCGCCCTCTTGACGGGGGAGCTGTCACCCCCGCGCCGGTGGCGCACCGGATGCGTCAGACAGCACATCGGGACAACGACTGACAGGCAGGTGCTTGGATCCTCATGAATGCACTCTCCACGCGTAGAGCTCGCGCGGCGATCGTGGCCCTGGCGGCCGGCTCGCTCGCGCTCACCGGTTGCAGCGGCGGCGGCCGCGCGGGCAAGGACAACGCGCAGACCGACAAGGACGCGGCCACCCAGTCCAAGGTGGTGCCGCTCGGCACCGCGGCGCAGTCCAACGGCCCCGCGGCCCCGGTCAAGGGCGCACAGAACGGCGGCGCCATCACGGTCTACCAGCGGGACAGCTTCAACCACCTGGACCCGGCCCAGATGTACGTCAGCGACGTGGGCGACCTGGCCAAGTTGATCTTCCGTGGCCTGACCACCTACACCCAGGACGACAAGGGCAACAAGACCCTCGTCGGCGACCTCGCCACCGACGCCGGCAAGATGTCCGACGGCGGCAAGACCTGGACGTACACCCTCAAGGACGGCATCAAGTTCGAGGACGGCACGCCGATCACCTCGAAGGACATCCGGCACTCCATCGAGCGGATGTACGCGCCGTTCATCACCGAGGGTCCGACCTACATCCAGCAGTGGCTGTCGGGCGACGGCACGACCTACCGCAAGGCGCTGCCGGACGGTCCGTACAAGGGCGACCACCTGCCCAAGTCCGTCCTGGACACCCCGGACGGCAAGACCATCGTCTTCCACTTCAAGGCGCCCCAGACGCAGTTGCCCTACGCGCTGGCGATGGCGGGCTACAGCGTCGTCCCGGACAGCGCCAAGGACACCAAGGACAACTACGACGTCAAGCCGGTCTGCGCCGGCCCGTACAAGATCGCGTCCTTCAAGTCCGGCAAGTCCATGCAGCTGGTGAAGAACACCGGCTGGGACCCCAAGACCGACCCGGCGCGCCACCAGTACGTCGACGGCTACAACATCTCCTTCAACCACCAGTTCTCCGACTCCACCAAGCGGTTGATGGCCGATCAGGGCGGCGACAAGACCGCCATCAGCTTCACCAACGCCGTGGAGCCGACGCTGACCAAGCAGGTGCTGGACAACCCCAGCGCCAGCAAGCGCCTGGTGCAGGGCTACCAGCCCTACGTCTGGCAGCTCAACATGAACATGGACCGCATCAAGGACAAGCGGATCCGTGACGCCATCACCTACGCGCTGCCGAGCCAGCAGGTCGTCCGGATCGAGGGCGGCAGCTACGGCGGTGAGGTCGCCGGCGGTCTGCTCTCCCCGACCGTCGCGGGCTACGAGAAGGGCTACGACCCCTACGGCAAGCTGAAGAAGCCCAACGGCGACCCGGAGAAGGCCAAGCAGCTCCTGAAGGAAGCCGGCAAGACGGGCATGAAGCTCGTCTACGCCTACGCCAACACCGAGATCCGGCAGAAGGAAGCCGTCGCCATCGCCGACGGACTGGCCAAGGCCGGCTTCGACGTGCAGAAGAAGGAGATCGACTCCTCCTCCTGGTACCAGCAGATGGGCAAGGTCGACAACGGCTTCGACATCTACCTGACCGGCTGGGGCCAGGACTGGCCGGACGCCTCCACGGTGATCCCGCCGTCCTACGACGGCCGCACCATCGCGGACGGCGCCTCCAACTACTCGCACGTCCGTGACCCGAAGATCAGCCAGGAGATCGACCGCATCCGGCAGATCCCCGACGTCCAGAAGCAGACCGCGGAGTGGCAGAAGCTCCACCACTACATCGTGGAGAAGGTCAACCCGGCCGCCCCGGTCTTCTACGTCAAGTCGCTCCAGCTCTACGGCTCGAATATCGGCGGTATCCGGTACAACACGGACACCAACTACCTCGACGTGAACACGCTGTTCATCAAGAAGTAGGCACCACACAGCCGAAGGCATTCCGGAGTGCGCGCGCAAGGCGGGGCGCGCACTCCGGGGCCTTCCCGCCACCCCTCACCCCACTGCAGCCGCCGTCCTGAGAGCAGCGAACTGTCATGTTTCCCTTCCTCCTTCGCCGGACGATCGGCGCGGTCGTCATCCTCGTCCTCCTCAGCGCCTTCACGTTCTTCGTCTTCTTCTCCGTCGGCGATCCCGCGCTGATGGCCTGCGGCAAGAACTGCACGGCCGACAACGTCGCGCTGATCCACAAGAACCTGGGGCTGGACCAGCCCGTGCCGGTCCAGTACTGGCACTTCCTCGTCGGCATCTTCGCCGGCCGCGACTTCACCCTCGGCCACTGCAGCGCCCCCTGCTTCGGCTACTCCTTCGCCACCAAGCAGGACGTCTGGTCCACGATGATGGACCGGCTGCCGCTCACCGCGTCGCTGGCCGTCGGCGGTGCCGTGGCCTTCCTGGTGATCGGTCTGGGCGCCGGCCTGATCGCGGCCTGGAAGCGCGGCACGCTGCTGGACAAGGCGGTCACCGGTGTGTCGATGGTTCTCAGCTCGGTGCAGATCTACATCCTCGGCCCCGTCGTGCTCGGCATCTTCGTCTACAGCGGCATCATGGCCGCCCCGCAGTACGTGAACCTCACCAGCAATCCGGTCGGCTGGTTCATGGGCCTGCTGATCCCGTGGCTGGTGATGGCGACGATCTTCACCGCGCAGTACACGCGTATGGCGCGCTCGACGATGATCGAGCAGCTCCAGGAGGAGCACGTCCGCACCGCCAAGGCCAAGGGCATGCCGGCGCGTTACGTCTTCCTGCGGTACGCCTGGCGTGGTTCGCTGATCCCGATCGTCACCATCCTCGGTGTGGACCTGGGCTCGCTGTTCGGCGGCGCGATGATCACCGAGTTCACCTTCCAGCTGGCGGGACTTGGCCGGCTGGCGGTCGACTCGGTCATCACCCTGGACCTGCCCATGGTGATGGGCGTGATGATCTTCAGCGCCGCCCTGATCCTGGTCTTCAACATCATCGTGGATGCGGCGTACGCGTTCATCGACCCGCGCGTGCGCCTGTCCTAGGAGAGCTAAGTCGTGACCACACCCACCAAGACCGCGGAGACGCCGGCCCCGAACGGGTCCGGCACCGGCTCCTTCCTCTCCGTCCGCGACCTGTACGTCCGCTTCTCCACCGAGGACGGCATCGTCAAGGCGGTCGACGGCCTCTCCTTCGACCTGGAGCGCGGCAAGACCCTGGGCATCGTCGGCGAGTCGGGCTCCGGCAAGTCCGTCACGAACCTGGCGGTGTTGGGGCTGCACAACCCCAAGTCGACCGAGATCACGGGCGAGATCCACCTGGACGGCCAGGAGCTCACCGGCGCCAAGGAGAAGACCCTGGAGAAGCTCCGGGGCAACAAGATGGCGATGATCTTCCAGGACGCGCTGACCGCCCTGTCGCCGTACTACACCGTCGGCCGGCAGATCGCCGAGCCGTTCATGAAGCACACCGGCGCCAACAAGCGCGAGGGCCGACAGCGGGCGATCGAGATGCTGACCAAGGTCGGCATCCCGCAGCCCAACCTGCGGGTGGACGACTACCCGCACCAGTTCTCCGGCGGCATGCGCCAGCGCGCGATGATCGCCATGGCGCTGGCCTGCAACCCCCAGTTGCTGATCGCCGACGAGCCGACCACCGCCCTGGACGTCACCGTCCAGGCGCAGATCCTGGACCTCCTCAAGGACCTCCAGCAGGAGTTCGGCTCCGCGATCATCCTGATCACCCACGACCTCGGCGTGGTCGCCGACACCGCCGACGACGTGCTGGTGATGTACGGGGGCCGGGCGGTCGAGCGCGGCACCGTCAAGGAGATCCTCAGCCAGCCCCGCCACCCGTACACCTGGGGCCTGCTCAGCTCGATGCCGCGGCTCTCCTCCGACGTCAGCGAGGCACTGCACCCGATCCCGGGCTCCCCGCCGAGCCTGCTCAACCCGCCCTCCGGCTGCGCCTTCCACCCGCGGTGCGCCTACACCGCTGAGGTCGACGGCGACCGCTGCGCCACCGAGCGACCGCTGCTGGAACAGGGCCGCGCCGCCGCGTGCCACCTGACCGCCGAGCAGAAGCAGACCCTCTTCACCGAGCAGATCAAGCCCCGGCTGGGCTAGGGAGTTACCACCATGTCCAAGAACGACACCCTTCCCGCGCCCCGGACCCCCGCGCCCGCCCAGGGCGAGCCGCTGCTCACCGCCGAGGGACTGACCAAGCACTTCCCGATCTACGGCGGCTTCCCGTTCAAGCGGAAGGTCGGGGCCGTCCAGGCCGTCGACGCGGTGGACCTGACCGTCCACGCCGGCGAGAGCTTCGGCCTGGTCGGCGAGTCCGGGTGCGGCAAGTCGACCACCGGCCGGCTGCTGACCCGGCTGATGGAGCCCACCGGCGGCAAGATCACCTACGCGGGGCGGGACATCACCCACGCCGGCCGCAAGGAGCTGGCGCCGATCCGCTCCGAGATCCAGATGATCTTCCAGGACCCGTACGCCTCGCTGAACCCGCGGCAGACGGTCGGCACCATCATCAGCGGCCCGATGGAGATCAACGGGATCAACCCGACCGGCGGCCGGGAGAAGCGGGTCCGCGAGCTCCTGGAGACCGTGGGGCTCAACCCCGAGCACTACAACCGCTTCCCGCACGAGTTCTCCGGCGGCCAGCGCCAACGCATCGGCGTGGCCCGGGCGCTCGCCCTGGAGCCCAAGCTGATCGTCGCCGACGAACCGGTCTCCGCCCTGGACGTCTCGATCCAGGCGCAGGTGGTCAACCTGCTCCAGGACCTCCAGCGCGAGCTGGGCATCGCGTTCGTCTTCATCGCCCACGACCTGGCCGTGGTACGGCACTTCAGCGAGCGGGTCGCGGTGATGTACCTCGGCAAGATCGTCGAGGTCGGCACCCGCGACGAGATCTACAACCGCCCCCGCCACCCGTACACCCACGCCCTCCTCTCGGCCGTCCCCGAGCCGCGGCTGACGGAGGAGGGCGAGGACGACCGCGAGCGGATCCGCCTCGCCGGCGACGTCCCCTCCCCCGTCAACCCGCCCTCCGGCTGCCGCTTCCGTACCCGCTGCTGGAAGGCCCAGGACAAGTGCGCGGCCGAGGAGCCGCCGCTGGTCCAACTCGGCGGCAGCGACGCCGGCCACCTGACGGCCTGCCACTTCCCGGAGGAGCCGACGACGGCAGCCCGCGGCGAGGACATCGTCCTGGACCCGGCGCTGGCGGCGATCGAGGGCGTGGACGGGGCGGACGAGCCGCAGGACTGACCCCCGCACCCACGCGACAGCACCGGAGCCCGCCTCCCTCAGGGAAGCGGGCTCCGGTGCGTCGTGGGCCGGTTACTCGCTCAACACCCCCCGCCGCTCCGCCGCGAAGTGGCAAGCCGACGGGTGCCGCACGCCGCCCTCCGCATGCCGGAAGTCGGTCGGGACGGCCAGCGGTGGCTCGACCCGGGCGCACAGTTCCCGGGCCTTCCAGCAGCGGGTGCGGAAGTGGCAGCCGGACGGCGGGTCGGCCGGCGAGGGGACGTCGCCGCTGAGCAGGATGCGGTCCCGGCGGGCCCGGGCCTCGGGGTCGGGCACCGGGACGGCGGAGAGCAGCGCCTGGGTGTACGGGTGGGTGGGGTGGTCGTAGATCTCCTCGCCGGTGCCCAACTCGACGATCTTGCCGAGGTACATCACCGCGACCCGGTCGGAGAGGTGCCGCACGACGGACAGGTCGTGCGCGATGAAGACGTAGGAGAGGTGGAACTCGTCCTGGAGGCGGGCCAGCAGGTTGACCACCTGGGCCTGCACGGAGACGTCGAGGGCGGAGACCGGCTCGTCCGCGACGATGATCTCCGGGCGGAGGGCGAGCCCCCGCGCGATGCCGATGCGCTGCCGCTGGCCGCCGGAGAACTGGTGCGGATAGCGGTTGACGAACTCCGGGTTGAGGCCGACGACGTCGAGGAGTTCCTGGACCCGACGCCGGCGGTCGCCCTTGGGTGCCACCTCGGGGTGGATCTCGTAGGGCTCGCCGATGATGTCGCCGACCGTCATCCGGGGGTTGAGCGAGGTGTAGGGGTCCTGGAACACCATCTGGATGTTGCGGCGGACGGCCTTCATGGCGCGGCCGGAGAGGCGGGTGAGGTCCTCGCCGCGGTAGCGGATGTGACCGGACGTCGGGCGTTCCAGGCCGACCAGCATCCGGGCGACGGTGGACTTGCCGCAGCCGGACTCCCCCACGATGCCGAGGGTTTCGCCGGGCCGCAGCGCGAAGGAGATCCCGTCGACCGCCTTGACCGCGCCGACCTGTTTCTTGACCAGCACCCCGCGGGTGAGCGGGAAGTGCTTGACCAGGTCGCGGACTTCGAGGAGCGGTTCGTCAACTGCCGCCATTCATGGCCTCCTTCCAGAAGTGGCAGGCGCTGGCCCGGCCCGGCCCGACCTCGTAGAGCGGTGGGCGGTCGGTGCGGCAGACGTCGCGGGCGAGCGGGCAGCGCGGGTGGAAGGCGCAGCCCGGCGGGACGGCGGTGAGGTTCGGCGGCAGGCCCTTGATCGCGTGCAGCTCCCGGCCCCGGTGCCCCAGGCGGGGCACGGACTCCAACAGGCCGCGGGTGTACGGGTGCGCGGGCGCCTTGTAGAGCTGGTGGACCGGGGCGGTCTCGACGACCCGGCCCGCGTACATCACGGCGATGGTGTCGGCGACGTCGGCGACCACGCCCAGGTCGTGGGTGATCAGGACGAGCCCCATCTGGTACTCCCGGCGCAACTCCGCGAGCAGGTCCATGACTTGGGCCTGGACGGTGACGTCCAGGGCGGTGGTCGGCTCGTCCGCGATGATCAGGTCCGGCTCCAGGGCGAGCGCCATGGCGATCATGATGCGCTGGCGCATCCCGCCGGAGAACTGGTGCGGGTAGTCGCCCACCCGCGCCCGCGCGGCCGGGATGCCGACCCGTTCCATCAGCGCGACGGCCTTCGCCCGGGCCTCCTTGCGGGACGCACCGGTGTGCACCCGGAACATCTCGCCGAGTTGGGCGCCGACGCTGAGCACCGGGTTCAGGGCGGAGAGCGCGTCCTGGAAGATCATCGCCATCTTGGCGCCGCGGATCCGCCGGCGCTCCTCCCGGCCCAGGGTGAGCAGATCGCGCCCCCGGAAGAGGATCTCCCCGCCGGTGACGAAGCCCGGCGGGGAGTCCAGGATGCCCATCACGGCCTGCGCGGTGACGGACTTGCCGGAGCCGGACTCGCCGAGCACCGCCAGCGTCTGCCCGGCCGCCACGGTGTAGCTGACGCCGTTGACGGCCTTCGCGACGCCGTCGCGGGTGCGGAACTCCACCTGGAGGTCCCGGACGTCCAGCAGCGGTCCCTCGGGGTCCGCGCCGCCGTGGTTCGCCATCTCCCGCCTCCTCAGCGCAACTTGGGGTCGAGGGCGTCGCGCACCGCGTCGCCGAGCATGATGAACGCCAGCACCGTGACGCTCAGCGCGCCCGCCGGCCACAGCAGCATGTGCGGGGCGTTGCGGATGTGGGTGGAGGCGGCGGAGATGTCGATGCCCCAGGAGACGGTGGGCGGCTTCAGGCCGGCGCCGAGGTAGGACAGCGTGGCCTCCAGGGCGATGTAGGTGCCCAGCGCGATGGTGGCGACGACGATGACGGGGGCGACGGCGTTGGGCGCGATGTGCCGCAGCAGCATCCGCCCGTTGCCGGCGCCCAGTGCCCGGGCGGCCTGGACGTAGTCGTTCTGCTTGGCGGTGACGACCGAGCCGCGGGCGATCCGGGCGATCTGCGGCCAGCCGAGCAGCACGATGAAGCCGACCACCGGCCAGACAGTGGTGCTGACGACCACGGAGAGGAAGACCAGCCCGCCGAGCAGGACCGGAATGCCGAAGAAGATGTCGGCGATCCGGGAGAGCAGGGTGTCCCACCAGCCGCCGAAGAAACCGGCCAGGCCGCCGAGGAGGCTGCCGAGCAGGGCGGCGCCGGCGGTGGCGCAGGTGCCGACGGTGATGGAGGCGCGGGCCCCGTAGACGACCCGGGTGTAGACGTCCCGGCCCTGGGTGTCGAAGCCGAAGGGGTGGCCGGGCGAGGCGCCCAGTTGGGCCTTGGACAGGTCGGCGCGGTAGGGGTTGCCGGTGGCGATCGCCTGCGGCCAGATGGCGATGACCACCAGGAAGACGATGACCAGCGCGGAGACCACGAAGACCGGGTTGCGGCTGAGGTCGTGCCCGGCGTCGCTCCACAGGCTGCGGGGCTTTCCGGTGGGTTCGCCGCCCGGGGGCGGGGGTGCGGCGCCGGGGGCGCGCTCCAGGGATTCGGCCGCCCCGATGGCGAGCGCGGCGTTGCCGCCGTCACCATGGCCGACGGCTTCCTTGGGGACGTACGGATCAGGCATAGCGGATCCTCGGGTCGAGGACGGCGTACAGCAGGTCGACCAGCAGGTTGGCGATCAGGAACACCAGCACCAGGATCGTCACGAAACCCACCACGGTCGGCGAGTTCTGCCGGAGGATGCCCTGGTAGAGCTGGTAGCCGACGCCGTGGATGTTGAAGATGCGTTCGGTGACGATGGCGCCGCCCATCAGCGCCCCGATGTCGGTGCCGATGAAGGTGACGACCGGGATCAGGGAGTTGCGCAGCAGATGGCGGGTGATGACCCGGTGCCGGGGCAGCCCCTTGGCGACGGCGGTGCGGACGTAGTCGGCGCGGGCGTTCTCCGCGATCGAGGTGCGGGTCAGCCGGGTGACGTAGGCGAGCGAGACCAGTGCCAACACCAGCCCGGGCAGCAGCAGTTGACCCAGCGGCGCGTCCAGCGCGACGGTCGGTGCGGCCCACTCGAACTTCACGCCGAAGATGAACTGGAGCAGATAGCCGCTGACGAAGGTCGGTACCGAGACCACGACGAGGGTCAGCACCAGCACGGTGGTGTCGACGCCCCGACCGCGCCGCAGCCCGCTGAACACGCCCAGCGCGATCCCGATCAGCGTCTCCAGGACGATCGCGACCAGGGTGAGCCGGAGGGTGACCGAGAAGGCCGTGGACATCAGCTCGGTGACCGGCCGGCCGTTGAACGCGGTGCCGAAGTTCCCGCGGAAGATCTGGCCCATGTAGTGCGGGTACTGCTTCCACAGCGGCTGGTCGAGGTAGAGGTCGTGGCGGATCTGCGCCGCGGTGGCGGGGTCCGGCGCCCGGTCGCCGAACATCGCGGCGACCGGATCGCCCAACGCGTAGACCATGACGAAGATCAGGAAGGTGCTGCCGATGAAGACCGGGATCATCTGGAGCAGCCGCCGGATCACATAACGTCCCATGAGCGCGCCCGCTTTCGTGGTCAGCCGACGGTGATCTCGTTGTAGACCGGCACGCTGAACGGATTGAGCCGCACATTGCTGATCCGTTCCGAATAGCCGCCGCTGCCGTTCTGGTACCACAGCGGAATGGACGGCATCTGCTGGGCGAGGATCCGCTCCGCTTCCTGGAACTTCGCCACCGCCTGCCGGGAATCGGGGGCGGCGTTCGCCTCGTTGACCAGCCTGTCGAACTCGGGGTTGCTGAATTTCCCGTCGTTGGACGAGGCGCCGGTGTAATAGAGCGGTTGGAGGAAGTTCTGGATCAGCGGGTAGTCCATCTGCCAGCCGGCCCGGAAGGGACCGGTCAGGTGCCGGGCGCTGATCTGGTTGCGGAAGTCCGCGAAGGTGCCGACCGGATTCCCCAGGCACGCCCGGTCGTTGCCCAGCGTCTTGTTGATGCTGTTGCAGACGGCGTCGATCCAGTCCTTGTGGGACCCGGTGTCCGCGTTGTACGTGAGGGTCATCCCGCCGCCGGGAAGTCCCCCGCCCTCCTTGATGAGTTGCCGGGCCCTGGCCGGATTGAACTCGCAGGCATCGCCGCACACCCCGGCCTGGTAACCGCCCTTTTCGCCCAGGACGGGTGAGGTCCAGTCGGTCGCCGGGGTGCGGGTGTGCTGGAAGATCTCCTTGGTGATCTGCTGCCGGTTGATCGCCATCGACAGGCCGCGTCGCACCTTTTCCCGGCCCGGCTTTCCCCATTGCGGGTCGTACATGGGGAAGGTGAGGTTCTGGATGATGCCGGCCGGCTGGTTGATGTAGCGGTCCCCGAGGTCGCTGCGGACGTTTCGCAACTGCGAGGCCGGGATGTCGTCGACGAGATCCAGGTTCCCCGCCTGGAGATCGGTGTAGGCGGTGTCGTTGTCGGTGTAGACCCGCAGATCGATGCCGCCGTTCTGGGCCGGGTCCGGGCCGGGGTACTTCTTCCATTTCCGCATCCGCAACACGGTGCCCTTGTCGTAGGAGTCCACCTCGTACGGGCCGTTGCCGATCGGCTTCTTCAACCAGCTTTCGTGGTCCTGGAAGAACGCCCGCGGCAGCGGCATGAACGCCGAATACCCCAGGGTGTCCGGCCAACTGGAGAACTTCTGGTTGAGGGCGACGGTGAAGGTGTGGTCGTCCTTCACCCGGAGTCCGGAGAGGGTCTTCGCGGTGGCCGTGCCCTGGTCGGGGTGGACCTTGTCGAAGCCGTCGATGTACTGGAAGAAGGACGCGTTCTTCTGCTTGTTGTCGAGCAGCGCCCCGTAATTCCAGGCGTCCACGAAGGACTTGGCGGTGACCTTCTCGCCGTTGCTGAAGGTCCAGCCGGGCTTGAGGGTGACGGTGTAGTGCCGGGCGTCGGTGGTCCCGATGCTCTTGGCGAGGACGTTCTCGGCGGCGCCGGTCCTGGGGTTGTAGCGCTTCAGGCCGCGCATCAGCATCTCCAGGACCTTGCCGCCCTGCACCTCGTTGGTGTTGGCCGGCTCCAGCGGATTCTGCGGATCCCCCCAGGAGGCGCTGACCACGGCGGAGCCGCCCGGGCCCGCGGTGCCGCCCCCGCAGGCGGAGGCCGCGAGGGCCAGGGCCGCCGCGCCGACGGCCCACTTCGCGCGCGCGGCTCCGCGCATGGCGCCTCCCTGACGGTCCAAACTGACGGGCTCACGCCTGGCCACCGGGGCCAGTCGTAGCCCACATCAGAGCCCACACCGGGACACAGCGCACCCCCACACCGTCCGCCACTGCTCCGAACCCCACGGGAAACCCCTCGGACGAACGATCCCCGCACCCCGGACGGGCCGCCCGCCAGGGGGCCTTGGCTCCGGGCCGGTCGACAGCGCCCCGCGTCCGGATACGGCGGCGCCCCGCCGGACCGGGGTCCGACGGGGCGCTCGGGGTGCCGTTTCGGCGTCAGCCGTGCTTGGCGCGGGACGCGGCGCGGGCGCGCTCGCGGGCGTCCAGGTTGACCTTGCGGATGCGGACGGCCTCCGGGGTCACCTCGACGCACTCGTCGTCGCGGCAGAACTCCAGGGACTGCTCCAGCGACAGCTTGCGCGGCGGGACGATCGCCTCGAACGAGTCGGCCGACGAGGACCGCATGTTCGTGAGCTTCTTCTCCTTGGTGATGTTCACGTCCATGTCGTCGGAGCGCGAGTTCTCGCCGACGATCATGCCCTCGTACACCTCGGTGCCGGGGTCGGTGAAGAGCACGCCGCGCTCCTGGAGGTTCGTCATCGCGAACGCGGTGACGGCGCCGGAGCGGTCGGCGACCAGCGAGCCGTTGTTGCGCGTCGCCAGGGTGCCGAACCAGGGCTCGTGGCCCTCGTGGATGGAGTGCGCGATGCCGGTGCCGCGGGTCTGGGTCAGGAACTCCGTGCGGAAGCCGATCAGACCGCGGGAGGGGACGACGAACTCCATGCGGACCCAGCCGGAGCCGTGGTTCGACATGTTGTCCATCCGGCCCTTGCGGACGCCCATGAGCTGCGTGACGGCGCCCATGTGCTCCTCGGGCACGTCGATCGTCATGCGCTCGACGGGCTCGTGCACCTTGCCGTCGATCTCCTGCGTGACCACCTGCGGCTTGCCGACGGTCATCTCGAAGCCCTCGCGGCGCATCTGCTCGACCAGGATGGCCAGCGCCAGCTCACCGCGGCCCTGCACCTCCCAGGCGTCGGGGCGCTCGGTCTCCAGGACGCGCAGCGAGACGTTACCGATCAGCTCGCGCTCCAGGCGGTCCTTGACCTGGCGGGCGGTGACCTTGCGGTCCTTGACCGCGGCCTTGGCCTCCGCGCCCTTGCCGGTGCCACCGCGGCCGACCAGCGGCGAGGTGTTGGTGCCGATGGTCATGGAGATCGCCGGCTCGTCGACGGTGATCAGCGGCAGCGCGACCGGGTTCTCCGGGTCGGCCAGGGTCTCGCCGATCATGATCTCCGGGATACCGGCGACGGCGCAGATGTCACCGGGCCCCGCCATCTCGGCGGGCTTGCGGGTGAGCGCCTCGGTCATCAGCAGCTCGGTGATGCGGACGTTCTGGACCGAGCCGTCGCGCTTCATCCAGGCCACGGTCTGGCCCTTGCGCAGCTCGCCCTGCTCGACGCGGAGCAGCGCGATACGGCCGAGGAAGTTGTCGGCGTCCAGGTTCGTCACGTGCGCCTGGAGCGGAGCGGCCTCGTCGTACGTCGGGGCCGGGACGTGCTCCAGGATCGTGGAGAAGAACGGCTCCAGGCTCGTGGAGTCGGCCGGGACCGTGCCGTCGTCCGGCTTGGTCAGGGAGGCGACGCCGTCACGACCGCACGCGTAGACGATCGGGAACTCGATCTGGTCCTCGTCCGCGTCCAGGTCGAGGAAGAGGTCGTACGTCTCGTTGACGACCTCGTCGATCCGGGAGTCCGGGCGGTCCGTCTTGTTGATGCACAGGATGACGGGGAGGCGCTGCTGGAGCGCCTTGCGCAGCACGAAGCGGGTCTGCGGCAGCGGGCCCTCGGACGCGTCGACGAGCAGGACCACGGCGTCGACCATCGACAGACCGCGCTCGACCTCGCCACCGAAGTCGGCGTGGCCGGGGGTGTCGATGATGTTGATCGTGATGGGGTCCCCGCCGTCCTTCGGGTGATACTTCACCGCGGTGTTCTTGGCGAGGATCGTGATGCCCTTCTCACGCTCCAGGTCGTTCGAGTCCATGACCCGGTCGTCGACCGACTCGAGCTGGTGGGCGGCGAAGGCACCGGCCTGCTTCAGCATGCCGTCGACGATGGTGGTCTTGCCGTGGTCGACGTGGGCGACGATGGCGACGTTACGGATGTCGTGGCGCGTGGCCATATTGCGGCGTACTCCTGGAGTGAGTGGTCGGCTGCGCGTACCTCTGTTGTTACGCGGGCCCTGCCGGGCTGGACACGCCACGGCCTTACCCCATGGTACGGGGCTGGTGCGGCAACGGCCGCCCCAGCCCGTACAAACCCACTCTGACCTGCGATTTCGTCTCGAACTTCGGCTTTGACTGGACCTCTACTTCGTGTAACCGATGTCCTGGAAGCGGGGGGTGGCGAAGCCGAACGCGCCGATGTTGGCGAGCGACTTCCGGGTGGCCACCAGTTCCGGCCGCTGGTAGAGCGGGATCGATCCGGCGGCGGCCCAGATCCGGGCGTCGGCCTGCTCGACCAGGGTGTGCGCGGCGTCCGGGTCGAGTTCGGAGGCGGCCTGGTCGAAGAGCTGGTCGATGCGGTCGGTGCCGACCCGGGTGTAGTTCTGCTCGACGGTCAGCGAACCGTCCGCGGCCGGCTCCGGCTTGGCGAAGATCGGCCGGGCGTCGGTGGCCGGGTAGGCGGTGCCCGGCCAGGAGTACAGGGCCAGGTCGTAGTCGCCGGAGGCGATGTGGTCCTTGAAGTAGCTGGCGTCCGGGACCCGCTGGATCGCGGTCTGCACCCCAATCCGGTTCAGCATCCCGGCGATCCGCCGGCCGACGGTGCGCAGTTGCTCGGAGCCGGGGCCGTCGGGGAGGACGAAGCGCAGCGCCAGCGGCCGGCCGTCCTTGCGCATCATCGGCGCCCGACCGGGGGCCCGGCCGGCCGCCGCCGCCGGGGAACGCCCCGTCTCGGCCTGCTGGGCGGCGCGGAGGCCGTTGCCCGCCCGCCGCGCCCCCGCGTGGCCGGCGGCGGCCCCGGGCAGGTGCGGAGCCTGGCCGGTCTCGATCAGCTCGGCGGCGCCCAGCGCCTGCGCGGCCCGCTGCTTGTACTGCCGGTACTTCCCGTACGCCGCGGACCGGGTGTCCCCGTGGGCCGCCACCTTCTCCTCGGTGGCGCCGGCCTTGTAGAACCCCGCGCTCTGCCGCAGCAGGGCGGCCTGCTGGACCTCGGAGCCGACCGCCCCGGCGAAGGACAGCGGCGCCTCGGCGGCGGCCGGGCGGGCGCCGTCCCGGTCCGCCCGGGCCTCGGCCTCGCCCGCGGCCGGCCGCTCCGGGTTGCGGTCGTCGGTCCCGGCGTCGCCGGAGTGGTCGACGGAGGTGCCGTCGCCGCGCCGGTCCACGTCGGGGTCCTCGCCGGCCCCGTCCCCGTCGTCCCGCCGGTCCGGCGTCACCGCGCGCCCGACGCCGGCCCGCTCCTCGCCCGCCGGCCGCGACCCGCCTCCCGCGGACGGCTTCCAACCGGCCTCCGCGAGCAGCTTCTTGGCCGCGTCCGAGTCGGCCTCGCCGATCGCGTCGCTGTGGTCCTCGTAGCCGTGCTGACCGGCCAGCAGCAGGTGGTTGCCGAGCGGCTTGGCGGGCAGGTCCAGCGGCTTGAGGACGGTGTCGGCGAGCGCCTGCCGGTCGATGGCGCGGGCCACCGCGCGGCGCACCCGGTCGTCGGCGAGCGGCCCGGCGCTGCCGTTGAGGGCGAGTTGGGTGTAGGCGGGCTCCAGGGCCTTGCGGATGGTGTAGTCGCGCAGCGTGCCCTGCCGGGCGGCGCCGGCGCGGTCGACGGCCTTGCCGTCCGCGGCCTTGACGGTGGCCGGCGCGGCGGCCTGGGCGACCCGCTTGGCGGCGCCCTGGTCGACCGCGGCGACGTCGACGGACCCGGCGGCCAGCGCCCTGGCCCGCTTGTCCCGAGGCAGCGCCTCCAGCACCAGGCGGTCCAACTTGGCCCGGTCG
Source organism: Streptomyces sp. NPDC090442 (assembly GCF_044769405.1). Lineage (NCBI taxonomy): Bacteria > Bacillati > Actinomycetota > Actinomycetes > Kitasatosporales > Streptomycetaceae > Streptomyces > Streptomyces sp. NPDC090442. Next base: position 23,822 of record NZ_JBIVXW010000047.1, on the reverse strand, counting down.
CCCCACCACTTGGGGTTGCGGACGAGGGTGACGGTGCCGCGGTCGGCGTCCCGCTTGCGCACCAGGAACGGCCCCGCGCCGACCGGGAGCTTCTCCCGCGCCGCGTCGTTGAAGGCGTCCGCCTCGCCCATCACGCTCTTGGGATAGAGCGGGGTGAACAGCGCCTGCCAGTCGGCGTAGGGGCGGGCGAAGGTGACCTTGACCTGGTGCGGCTTGGCGCCGGCCTCGACCTTGGCGATCCGGTCGTAACCGGCGTTGCGGGCCGTCCAGTAGGCGTTGTCCTTGCCGCGCAGCGCGTTCCACTGGGCGATGAAGTCCGCGGCGGTGAGCGGCCGTCCGTCGCTCCACCGCGCCTTGGGGTTGAGCTGGTAGGTGACGACCTGTCGGGGCTCGCGGGCGCTCACGTCCGCGGCGGTGAGGTAGTCGGCGTTGCGCTGCGGCCGGCCGCTGCCGTCGAGGGTGAACAGGCTGGGCAGCACGGCGCCGGCGACCCGGGTGGTGGCCGCGTCGGCGTCGCTCTGGAAGGCGTTGAAGGTGCTGGGCAGCGCGTCGATCGCCCAGCGGACCGTGCCGCCGTCCTTGACCATCCCACGCGGGGCCGGCGCGATGTCCTGGGACTGGGCGACGGAGGGCGCGGTGTCGCCCTGGCCGCATCCGGCCAGTACCGGCAGCGGGAGCAGTGCGCCCACCGCGACGAGCGCGGCACAGCGGCGCCTCCGGCACACCGCTCCGCCTGGGCTGACGTGGTCGGTCATGACTTTCCCTCCGGGCTCGCCCGCGCCGCACCGACCCGCAGCAACACGTCCGGCCGACTTTGCGGCTCATCACATCTATGGGCTCCCTACTGAAGGTGACCGTCCGCTTCCGGGCCGCCCGACACGTCGGGGGTCCGGCCAACGCCACCCGCCCGGCGCAACCCCCGGTCCACGGGCTGACGCCCGCAGGGGCGCGCGGGCCGCCGCGCGCGCCCTCATCCCGCCCCGCTCGTACCGGAGTTCGACACATGGTGAGCGACGACTGGCCGCAACGCACCGGTTCGAGTCGTACTCGCGTCTGCCCCCTTCCCAAGCCCTACTGTGACGCGCGACACTCTCGGGCGCATGAGATCGCCCGCCACACGTCATGAAGTGAGGGCATGTGATGTCGGTACAGGACGACTTGACGGCGGTGGAACGCAGCCTGGACGCCCTGGTCCAGGCGGTCGGAAAGCTGGAGACGCGGATCGGCGGCGGGCTGGACCTCCGCCGGGTCCGCAGCGACACGGACCATCTGCGGGAGAGCCTCGCGCTGCTGAAGCAGGGCCTGGCCGGCACCCGTCCGGCCCCGGGCACCAAGGCCGAGGACGAGATGGTGACGATCCCGGACACCCCCTACAACTCCGCGCTGTGGACGGACGCCGAGGACGAGGGCCTGGGCGCCAAGGACCGGCACGCGCCCTAAAGGACGGAGACGAATACGTTGGCCACTGGCATCGAACCCGCATCGCAATCGGCGCCGACCGGCGTGCGCGGTGCCTCGCGCGCCGCCATCCCGGCCCGCCACCTGCGCACCGACCGCTGGTGGCTGGCGCCGGCCGGCACCGCCGCCGGGCTGCTCGCGTTCGTCGTCTACTCGACCTGGCGGGCGTTCGCGAACGCGGACTACTACCACGCCCCCTACGTCTCGCCGTTCTACTCGCCCTGCCTGGCGGAGAACTGCCGCACCATGCACGGCGGCCCCAACTGGGACCTCTTCGGGAGCTGGTGGGGCCTGTCCCCCGCCCTGCTGATCCTGATCTTCCCGCTGGGCTTCCGGCTGACCTGCTACTACTACCGCAAGGCCTACTACCGCGGCTTCTGGGCCTCCCCGCCGGCCTGCGCGGTCGCCGAGCCGCACAAGAAGTACACCGGGGAGACCCGCTTCCCGCTGATCCTGCAGAACGTCCACCGCTACTTCTTCTACTTCGCGGTGCTGGTGGCCGGCGTCCTCACCTACGACACCGCGCTGACCTTCCGCGACGACCACTACCGCTGGGGCCACATGGGCCTGGGCTCGCTGATCTTCCTCGCCAACATCGGGCTGATCTGGGCGTACACCCTCTCCTGCCACTCCTGTCGGCACATCGTCGGCGGCCGACTGCGGCACTTCTCCAAGCACCCGGTGCGCTACCGGCTGTGGGGCTGGGTCAGCAGGCTCAACGCGCGCCACATGCTGCTCGCCTGGTCCTCCCTGATCAGCGTGGCGCTGGCGGACTTCTACGTCTTCCTGCTGGCCAGCGGGGCGTTCGAGGACCCACGCTTCTTCTGACGGGGCAACTCCGGGGAAAACCAAGGAACTTCGAGGGAAGGTGTGCCACGGATGGCGCATGTGGACCGGCAGACCTGGGACGTGGTCGTGGTGGGCGCGGGCGGCGCAGGGCTGCGCGCCGCCATCGAGGCCCGCGAGGCCGGGATGCGGACGGCGGTGATCTGTAAGTCCCTGTTCGGCAAGGCCCATACGGTGATGGCCGAGGGCGGCATCGCGGCCAGCATGGGAAACGCCAACGAGCACGACAACTGGCAGGTGCACTTCCGGGACACCATGCGCGGGGGGAAGTTCCTCAACCACTGGCGGATGGCCGAGCTGCACGCCCGTGAAGCCCCGGACCGGGTCTGGGAGTTGGAGACCTGGGGCGCGCTCTTCGACCGCACCGCGGACGGCCGGATCTCCCAACGCAACTTCGGCGGCCACGAGTACCCGCGGCTGGCGCACGTCGGCGACCGGACCGGACTGGAGCTGATCCGCACCCTCCAGCAGAAGATCGTCTCGCTCCAGCAGGAGGACGAGCGGGTCTCCGGCTCCTACGAGGAGGGGCTGAAGGTCTTCCAGGAGTGCACCGTGACCCGGGTGCTCAAGACGGACGGCGCGGTCTCCGGCGTCTTCTGCTACGACCGGGAGTCCGGCCGCTTCTTCGTGCTGGAGGCGCCGGCCGTGGTACTGGCCACCGGCGGCATCGGCAAGTCGTTCAAGGTGACCTCCAACTCCTGGGAGTACACCGGGGACGGCCATGCGCTGGCGCTGCTGGCCGGGGCGCCGCTGATCAACATGGAGTTCGTCCAGTTCCACCCGACGGGGATGGTCTGGCCGCCGTCGGTGAAGGGCATCCTCGTCACCGAGTCGGTGCGCGGGGACGGCGGGGTGTTGCGCAACAGCGACGGCAAGCGGTTCATGTTCGACTACGTCCCGGACGTCTTCAAGGAGAAGTACGCCGAGACCGAGGCCGAGGGCGACCGCTGGTACGACGACCCCGACCGCAACCGCCGGCCCCCCGAGCTGCTGCCCCGCGACGAGGTGGCCCGGGCCATCAACGCCGAGGTCAAGGCGGGCCGCGGCTCCCCGCACGGCGGGGTGTTCCTGGACGTCTCGACGCGGATGCCGGCCGAGGTGATCAAGCGCCGACTGCCGTCCATGCACCACCAGTTCAAGGAGCTGGCGGACGTGGACATCACCGCCGAGCCGATGGAGGTCGGCCCGACCTGCCACTACGTGATGGGCGGGGTGGAGGTGGACCCGGACTCCGCGGCGGCGACCGGGGTGCCCGGGCTGTTCGCCGCCGGCGAGGTGGCCGGCGGCATGCACGGCTCCAACCGGCTGGGCGGCAACTCCCTCTCCGACCTGCTGGTCTTCGGCCGCCGCGCCGGGCTGCACGCGGCCGAGTACGTCTCGGCGCTGCACCGCCGACCGCCCACCGAGGAGCGCGGGATCGACGCGGCCGAGGCGGAGGCGCTGCGCCCGTTCAGCGCCGAGGACGGTGGCGACCGGCCGGAGAACCCCTACGCGCTGCACCAGGAGCTCCAGCAGTCGATGAACGACCTGGTGGGCATCATCCGCCGGGAGGGCGAGATGGCCGAGGCGCTGGAGCGGCTGGCGAAGCTGCGGGCGCGGGCGCGGCGGGCCGGGGTGGAGGGCCACCGGCAGTACAACCCGGGCTGGCACCTGTCGTTGGACCTGCGGAACATGCTGCTGGTCAGCGAGTGCGTGGCGCGGGCCGCCCTGGAGCGCACGGAGAGCCGCGGCGGCCACACCCGCGACGACCACCCGGAGATGGACCGGCACTGGCGCAACGTCAACCTGGTCTGCGAACTCGCCGATGCGCGGCCCGAGTCGGACGGCCCGGACCCGGCGCTGGGGCAGATCCGGCTCTCCCGCCGGGAGACCCCGCCGATCCGGCGCGACCTCCTCGAACTCTTCGACAAGGACGAGCTGGTGAAGTATCTGACGGACGAGGAGCTGAGCCGGTGAGCGAGCGGCAGACACAGGCGCGGACCGGCGCCTACCAGGCGCACTTCCGGGTGTGGCGGGGCGACGCGGACGGCGGCGAACTCCGCGATTTCACGGTGGAGGTGAACGAGGGCGAGGTGGTGCTGGACATCATCCACCGCCTCCAGGCGACCCAGGCCCCCGACCTCGCGGTCCGCTGGAACTGCAAGGCGGGCAAGTGCGGTTCGTGCAGCGCGGAGATCAACGGCCGGCCGCGGCTGATGTGCATGACCCGGATGTCGGTCTTCGCGCGCACCGAGACCCTGACCATCACGCCGATGCGGACCTTCCCGGTCCTGCGCGACCTGGTCACCGACGTCTCCTTCAACTACACCAAGGCGCGCGAGATTCCCTCGTTCGTGCCGCCGACGGATCTGGGTCCCGGCGAGTACCGGATGCGGCAGGAGGACGTGAACCGGTCGCAGGAGTTCCGCAAGTGCATCGAGTGCTTCCTGTGCCAGAACACCTGCCATGTCGTCCGGGACCACGAGGAGAACAAGCCGGCGTTCGCCGGTCCGCGGTTCCTGATGCGGGTCGCCGAGCTGGACATGCACCCGTTGGACGCCGCGCCGGCCCTCGGGGTGGACCGCAAGCGCACCGCGCAGGACGAGCACGGGCTGGGCTACTGCAACATCACCAAGTGCTGCACGGAGGTCTGCCCCGAGCACATCAAGATCACCGACAATGCGCTGATCCCGTTGAAGGAGCGCGCCGCGGACCGCAAGTACGACCCCCTGGTATGGCTCGGGAACAAGATCAGGCGCCGGACGGAATGACCCAGCTCGCGCCCAAGTGGTCGCCCACGCCGCCTTCTTGACGCGGCATCAGGTGGCCGAAAACGTCCTTACCGCGGATTCGAACGCCCGCGGTATAAGGACGGAATGAATCTTCCGAGAATGAGCCGACGGCGCGTGCTGGCCGGGTTGAGCACCGCCCCGCTGGCCGCTGCCGCCGGCCTCCCCGAGTCGGACCGCCCGGCGGGCCCGGCGGACGCCCCAGGCGACCGCCGCACCACGCTGCTGCGCGGCGCGGACCTCGTCCTCACCATGGACCCCCGGGTGGGCGACGGCCCGCTGGGCCAGTTGGAGAACGGCGTCGACGTGCTCCTCCGGGACGGCACCGTCGCCGCCGTCGGACGCGGCCTGACCGCGCCGGCCGGCGCCCGCGTCCTGGACGCCCGCGGCCGGATCGTGCTGCCGGGCTTCGTCGACGTCCACAACCACCTGTGGCAGTCCAGCATCCGCGGCGGCTGCGCGAGCGAGGACGTCACCGGCTGGCTGCGCGACTGCGAGCGCACCGCGCTGCCCAGGATCGACCCGCGGGACATGTACCGCTTCGTCCACCTGGCCGCGCTCGACGTCCTCCGGACCGGCGTCACCACGGTCGTCGACTGGGTGCACCCCCTCCCCTACGACACCAGCGCGGAGTACGTCCGGGCGCTGGACGACTCCGGGCTGCGCTTCGTCTACGCCGCGACCCAGGGCGCCGCCGACGCCGCCCTCATCCCCCGGGTGAAGAAGGACTTCCTGGACCCCCTGCCGCTGGCCTCCGTCCAGGTGGCCGCGCACGCGGGAACGCCGTGGCTGAAGGAGCTGCGGACGCTCCACGAAATCGCCCGGAACCTGGGCGTGATGTTCAACTCCCACGTCCTGGAGAGCCGCCGCGACCGCAGGGACGACCCGATCCGCTCGCTGCGCGAGATCGGCGCCTTCGGACCGGACCTGCTGATGAACCACGCGATCCACCTCACCGACGCGGAGATCGCGCTGACCGGCGAGCACGACGTGCGGATCGCGCACTGCCCGCTGAGCAACATGCGGCTGGCGTCCGGCATCTGCCCGCTGCCGGCGTTCCACCGGCACGCGGTGAAGGCCGGGCTCGGCCACGACGGCGGGACCAACGACACCTCGGACATGTTCAACCTGATGAAGGCGGCGGTCGGCGTCCAGCGGGCCCGGCACGAGGACGCCGCGATCCACCCGACCATCCCGGCGGTGCTGCGGATGGCGACGCTGGGCGGCGCGGAGGCCATCGGGATGGCGGACCGGGTCGGCTCGCTGACGCCGGGCAAGCGCGCCGACGTCGTCGTCCTGGACCCCGGCACCCTCAACTTCGCCCCGCGCACCGACTGGACCAGCCAGATCGTCCTCAACGGCCAGCCGCCGAACGTCAGCGAGGTCTTCGTCGACGGCCACCTGCGCAAGTCGCGGGGCACGTTGCCGCACGTGGACGTCGAACGCGTCGTCCACGAGGCGGAGTTGGCCGCCCGGCACGTCCGGGAGGCGTGAGACGGCCCGTACGGGAGATCCCCTACGGGGCCGATGGCCCCCCTTTCACCCAGGGTAGGCGCGCGGCCGTCCCCGCCGCCGTCCCTGTGGACGCCGCCACCCTCGTGGGCGCCGCGCCCGTCCGTGGGCGACGCCCCCGCGCCCGGCGCCTCAGAACAGGCTCAGCAGGGCCTCCGCCGGGTCCACCGGTGTGGTCTCGCCGTCCGGGAGGGCGAGTTCGAACCAGACGGTCTTGCCGCGCGGGGTGCGGCGACTGCCCCAGCGCTCGCTCAGCAGGCCGACGAGTTGGAGGCCGCGACCGCCCTCGTCGGTGTCCCGGGCCCGCCGGCGCCGCGGCTGGGCGAGGTCGGCGTCCCAGACCTCGCAGACCAGGGTCCGGTCCAGCAGCAGCCGCAGTCGGATCTCGCCGTGGCCGTGCCGCAGGGCGTTCGTCACCAGCTCGCTGACCAGCAGCTCGGTGGTGTCCACCAGGGCCGACAGCCCCCAGTCGGTGAGCTGGTCGCGGGCCAGCTCCCGGGCCCGGGCCACCGAGCGCGGCTCCGGCGCCAGGCTCCAGTCGCCCACCGCGTCCTTGGGCAGCCCGTGCACCCGGGCCATCAACAGCGCGATGTCGTCCTCGCCGTGCGAGGTGTCCAGGGCGCCCAGGACGTGGTCGCAGACGTCCTCCAGCGGCCGGTCGGCGTCCGAGAGGGCGCGCCGGAACGCCTGGAGCCCCTCGTCCAGCGGGTGGTGCCGGGACTCCACCAGGCCGTCGGTGTAGAGCGCGAGCAGCGCGCCGTCCGGCACCTCGACCTCGATCTCCTCGAACGGTTCCCCGCCGACGCCCAACGGCATCCCCGGCGGGACGTCGAGCAGCATCGCCTCCTCGCCCTCCTCGACCAGCACCGGCGGCAGATGGCCGGCGTTGGCGAAGGTGCACCTGCGGGTGATCGGGTCGTAGACGGCGTAGACGCAGGTGGCGAGATAGACCTCGGAGAGGTCGGCGTCCCGGGCCGGGCGGTCCTGGCCGGGCGCGGCCCCCGGACGGCCGCGCCCGGACCGCGCGCCCGCGCCCCGGTTCCCGCTGCCGCCCAGCCCCTGCGCGATCTCGTCCAGCGCGCCCAGCACCTCGGCCGGTTCCAGGTCGAGCAGGGCCAACGTCCGTACCGCGGTGCGCAGTTCGCCCATCGCGACCGCGGCCCGCAGGCCCCGGCCCATCACGTCGCCGACCACCAACGCGGTGCGGTGACCCGGGAGTTCGATGACGTCGAACCAGTCGCCGCCGACCTCGGTGGCGGTGGTGCCGGGCAGATAGCGGCAGGCGATGTCGAGTCCGGCGGCCTCCGGGTCCCCGGGCGGCAGCAGGCTGCGCTGCAGTATCAGGGCGCGCTCGTGCTCCCGGCGGTAGAGCCGGGCGTTGTCGATGCAGACCGCGGCGCGCGCGGCCAGTTCGACCGCCAGCGCGGTGTCCCGCTCGCCGAACGGCTCGCTGCCCTTGGTGCGGGAGAAGCGCACCAGGCCGACGACGGTGTCCCGGGCGACCATCGGTACCGCGAGGGTGGAGTGCACCACCGCGCCCAGCTCCGGCCCGCCGTCGCCCTCCCGGCCGGGGATGACCTGCGCCTGGGCGGTGCGCAGGGCGGCCGCGCACGGGGAGTTGAAGGGGTAGCGGTGCACGGCGCCGACCGCGACGGCCGCCTCGTCGGGCACCCCGCCGGGCAGCGGTGCGTCGGAGACCGCGCTGGCGAAGGCGACCCGGCGCAACTCCGCGCTGCCGTCGCTCATCCCGGGCGGCGCCTCGTCGCCGGAGAGCAGCCCTTGGTAGAGGTCGACCGACGCCAGGTCGCAGAACTGCGGTACGGCGACGTCGAGGAGGGTGCGGGCGGTGGTCTCCAGGTCGAGGGAGTTGCCTATCCGGGCGCCGGCCTCGTTGAGCAGTGCGAGGTTGCGGCGGGCGTTGGCGGCCTCGCGTTCGGCGCGGCGGCGGCCGGTGACGTCGGAGGCGAGCGCGGCGACGCCGATGGGGCGACCGCTGGCGCCGTGGAGCCGGTAGAGCGAGACCGACCAGCGGCGGCGGTCCTCCTCGCCCGGGACGACGCCGACCAGTTGCATCTCGCTGACCGGTTCGCCGGTCTCCAGAACGCGGCGCAGCGCGACGGTCATCCGGTCGGCCTCGGGGCGGGGCAGGAAGTCGTGCGGGGTGCCGCCGCGGTACTTGCTGGCCGGTCCGCCGAAGACGCTGGCGAAGCGCTGGTTGACCCGCAGCAGCCGCAGATCGGTGCCGAACAGGGTGAAGCCCATGGGAGATTGACCGAAAACGGCCTGCGCGGCGGCGAGGTCGGTTTCGATGCCGCGCAGCGCCCGGACGTCGACGACCAGACAGACCGCGCCGCGTGCGCCGTCCTCGTTCTCGGCGGGCATCACATAGATCTCGGCGAGCCCCTCCGGCGCGCCCTCCGTCTCCCGGCGGTAGGGCACCAGCCCGGTCCACTCCCGGCCGTCGAGGATCTCGGAGACCTTGCGGCGCCCGGTCTCGCGGAACTCGCTGGGGACGAACGCCTCGACGGGGTCCTTGCCGAGGGCGTAGCGCGCCGGGATGCCCAGCATCTGCTCGGCGCGCTCGCTCCACTGGTCGATGCACCCGTCGGGGCCCAGCGAGAACGAGGCGACCTTGATGTAGTCGTAGATGGAGCCGGGTCGGCTGCTCTGCCACACGGGCGGACCCTGCGGCTCGCGGGCATGGTGACGGCGTTTGGGGTCCCTCGGACCGTACGCGCCGCCCAGGCCCTCGCTGCGCGCGGGTACCACCCCGCCAGATGACATCTCGCTCACGAGCCCCGTCCCCTCCAGCTCATCGTGCCCGGACCGGACCTGCCGAGTATTCCAGTACGTCGGCTATCCGGAACACGGTCTTCACGATCACAGCACAGTCTCGATCGCAGGCCATCTACAAAATGTCGATGAAATGGCAACGATCAGGACCCCTCATGACTCCTAACCAGCCACCGCCAGCTCGAACCACACGGTTTTCCCACTCTTCCCCTGGCGGGTGCCCCAGCGACGCGCGCTGTGCGCGACGAGTTGGAGGCCGCGGCCGCCCTCGTCATCGGGGGTGGCGGTGCGGGTCCGGGGCGGGTCGGGCAGCGGGTCGGAGACCTCGACCAGCAGCGCGCCGGCGCCGAGCAGCACCATCCGCACGCCGATGGGGCCGCTGGCGTACCGCAGGGAGTTGGTGACGAGTTCGCTGACCAGGAGGACCGCGACGTCGGCGGCGCCGTCCAACCCCCAGTCGTCCAGCACCTGACGGACCATGGTGCGGGCGGTGCGCACCGCGCCGGGGTCGGCCGGGAGGCTCCATTCCGCGCTCGGCGCACCGCAGTTCCGGCTGCGCCCGCGGACATCGGTCGGGCCGGACTCCGGGACCTCTGCCGCTGCGCTGTCGCTCACGCCGATCACTTCCCAGGCCGAGGGGTCCCCCGTCGTACCCGGCCCACGCCGAATAGGGCCAATCAGGACATACCCGGTATCGAGCGGCAAGTACCGCCTTCAACCGTGCACTGTGGCACAAATGGCGCATCTCGCGGCGGGCCGTCACGGCGGTGGCGCACGCCCCGAGCGGGCGGACACCGGCGGCCGATCCGGGGCGGTGCGCGACCCACCGCCCGCCGGGGGCTCGCGTCCGGCGCCGAACCTCCGCGCTACAACCGCGCGCCCGGGATCCCCATCGCGGGTCGCGCGCCGAGCCGACGCATCACCTCGGCGACCGCCGGGCGGTCCTGGTCGAGCCAGTCGACCTCGCGCTCCTCGCCGGGCCGCAACCAGCGCAGCTCGTCGTGGTCCTGGAGCGGCTCGGGTCGGCCGGAGACCAGCCGGGCGGTCCACACCTGGAGCACGTAGCCGGGCCGCAGCACCCACTCGCCGGGGATCCGTTCCACGGGGGCAGCGTCGACGCCCAACTCCTCGCGCAGCTCGCGCACCAGCGCCTGCTCCGGCGTCTCGCCGTCCTCCACCTTGCCGCCGGGAAGCTCCCAGCGGCCGGCCAACGCGGGCGGCGCACTCCGTCGGGCGGCCAGCAACCGCCCCCGCTCGCACACCGCACCGCCCACCACTACGCGCACCGTCGTCATGCGCGGCAGCCTACGTCTCCCGCCGGCCTCCCGCTTCCCGCTCCACGCGCCGCACGACGTCCCCTACGAGGCGCCCCGACCGACCCGCTCGACCGCGTAGAGCCGTCGATTGCCGCGGGTGTCGAGGCGCTCGGCGACCCGCTCCGCCTCCGCTCGGGTGGCGTAGCGGCCGACGCGATAGCGGTTACCGCCTTCGTCCTGGCGGATGACGAGCCAGGGCAACGCGGTCTCGTTCTCGGTCATTGCGCCCCTCCGTCCGCCGCGCAGCGCGCCGCGGCGCGCCCCTCCTGTGCTGATGCCGAAATCGCAATCCGCATATGCCCGACCCTACGCCCGACCTTTACACACCGGATATGGATTTACACAAAGAGAGACCGAACCGGCCACCCACGGGCGCTCTGGGGGTCCAGATGCGACCGCGAGTGGCCGGAAACCCGAGAAATTCGGGTCAGTTGTGTCCGTGTTACAAGGACCGGAGCGGGCCGGGTGCGGCCGCTCAGGCCCCGGCCGGGGTCTTGCCGCCGGCCGCCTCGTCGGCCTCCTGTGCCGCGGCGATCTCGGCCTCGACCTTGATCAGCGTCGGGTTGCGCCAGGCACTGCGCACGCCCCAGAAGTAGAAGGCCAGCGCGATCGCGGCGACCACGGCGAGGTCGACGCCCTGGGGCAGGTAGCCCTTGCCGCCGAACTCCTTGCCGCCCAGGTAGGAGACGGCCGCCATGACCAGCAGGTAGATCACCATCCAGGCGCCCGCCTTCAGGTGCGGCAGCAGCTCCGGCAGCGGCTTGCGGCCCTGCTTCCACGGCCGGACGATCTCGTACCAGGCCCAGACCGGCAGACCGACGGCCATGATGAAGATGACCTTGCCGGTGAGCGGCCACTTGCCCCAGTACAGGACCAGCGAACCGAAGATCATCGCGATCGGCGCGATGACCGGCATCGCGCGCAGCTTCACCGGCCGCTTCATGTGCGGCGACAGCCGCCGCAGACCCATCACGGCGACCGGGCCGGTGATGTACGAGATGACGGTGGCGACCGAGACGACCTCGGCGAGCGAGCCCCAGCCGCGGAACACCGCGAGGAAGAGGAACGCGACGAAGAGGTTGAGCAGCAGCGCCGGGCGCGGGATACCGGTCTTGGCGTCCACCTTGCCGAAGATGCCCGGCAGGTGACCGTTCTCCTGGACGCCCTGGATCATGCGCGAGGTGGTGGCGGCGTAGATCATGCCGGTGCCGGACGGCGAGACGAAGGCGTCCGCGTACAGCAGCAGCGCCAGCCAGTTCAGGCCCCAGGCCAGACCCAGCTCGGCGAGCGGGGAGTGGTAGTTGAGCCCGCCCCAGCCCTTGCCCAGGTCCGCCGCGGGGACCGCGAAGAGGAAGGCGACCTGGAGCGCGAGGTAGATGACCAGCGCGATGACGATCGAGAAGGCGACCGCCTTGGGCAGCGAACGGGCCGGGTTGCGGGCCTCGCCGGCGAGGTTCAGCGGCGACTGGAAACCGTTGTAGGCCCAGACGATGCCGGAGAGCGCCACACAGCTGAAGATCGAGCTCCAGCCGTTGGGGGCGAAGCCGCCGGCGCGGTCGATGTTGCCGGTGTCGAAGTGCGCGAGGATCAGGGCGCCCGCGGTGAGGATCGGCACGACGACCTTGAAGACCGTGATCGCGGTGTTGGTCTTGGCGAACAGCGAGACCGCGAACCAGTTCATGAAGAAGTAGAAGATCAGCAGGACGCTGGCCACCGCGACGCCGGAGCCGGTCAGCTCCTTGCCGTCGAAGAGCGCCTTGGCCCAGCCGAACTCCCAGCTGCTCATGTACTGGACGGAGGCGGTGGCCTCACCCGGGATCACCGAGACGATGGCGATCCAGTTGGCCCAGGCCGCCAGGTACCCGGCGAGCGAGCCGTGCGAGTACTGGCCGTAGCGGACCATGCCGCCCGCCTTGGGGAACATCGAGCCGAGCTCGGTGTAGGTCAGCGCGATGGTCAGGGCGACGACCGCGCCGATGACCCAGGCGAGGATCGCGGCCGGGCCGGCGATGGCCGCGGCGCGCTCGGCCCCGAACAGCCAGCCGGAACCGATGATCGATCCGAGACCAGTGGCGGTCAGGGCAATGGTCCCTAGGGACCGACGGTAGTTCGAGTGCGAACCCTGCTCCGCACTCGTTGTCTTCGTCGTGCTCACGTGCTGGTCTCCTGGTCTTCCCCCGTGCCGTGCACAAACTTCGCCATCGTATGAGCGAAACCGAAGATCCGGTTCCCACACCGATGAAAAAATCCCGCCGAGTTGAGGGTCTGTGAGGTTTCCAACACCGCTCTTCCGACGACAAACCCTGAAGAAATGCGCCAAAACGGACAGGTAAGTCGGCCAGAATTCGCGGCCTGTCGGCCCTGAGGATGGCACGGGTTCCCCATACAGGGCGTCGACTTGGCGAACACGGGGAGTTTTTCGGGCACCTATCGGGGCCCGCGAGCCCTCCGGGATGTCCCACGGCGCCCGGAAGTCGCCGTTACTTCACCGGCAGGTGGTATGCGATCCGATGGCGAGCGGCGAGCGTGATGACGTCCGCCGTCTCGACCGGTCGGCGGCCGGCGAAGTACGTCCGCGAGATGACCAACACCGCGTGGCCGGGCACCCCGCCCAGCGCCATCGCCTCCTCGGCCAGGCCCGGCCGCGCCCCGACCTCCTCCACGACGTTGTCCACCACCACGTCGATGGCCGCCATCCGTTCGACCACCCCGCGCCCGGCCAACGGCCCCTCCTCGGGCAGCATCACGGGCGTCCGCCCGGTGATTTCCAGCGGCTCCCAGGAGGTGGAGAGCATCGACGGCTCCCCCTCCGCGCGAAAGACGTAGCGGGTCCGCATCACCCTGGCGCCCACCGGGATCCGCAGCCGGGCGGCCACCACCGAACTGGCCGGTTCCTGCTCGCTGTTGGACTCCCAGGTGCCCCGCACCCGCTCGTCCGTCTGCTCCTGCCGGAACGGCGTGCAGCCCCGGCTGTGGAAGCCACCGCGGGCGATCCGGCGCGGCACCGGCTGCTCCCGTACGTACGTCCCCGAGCCGGAGCGGCCCTCCACCAAGCCCTCGGCCATCAGGACCTTGCGCGCCTCCAGCGCGACGGTGTCCGAGACGCCGTACTCCTCGCGGATGCGGGCCTGAGAGGGGAGGCGGGTGTGCGGGGCCAGCACCCCGTCGACGATTTTCTGGCGTAGGTCACCGGCGACGCGGAGGTATGCGGGCTGCTCACCGAAAGGCACGTGCCCCTCCCAACAGCTTGACGGTCAGCAACAGCGTGGCAACCGCGCGTTGCCGTCCGCAACCTCCCCGCAAGCCTTCACCGAAAGTGATGCGCGCAGCTCACCCACGCCCCACGCCCCACTCGAACGCCCACCCCACCCCACCCTTCACCACTGTCCGTGTCCAACCGTGTCAGCATCGTGACCGAGCACGAAAGGGGTCGCGATGCCGATCGAGAACGCCGCCGTCAGCTCCCTCCACCCGATGCCCGACGACTGGCAGCGGGCGCTGGCCGTCGTGGCCCACCCCGACGACCTCGAATACGGCGCCGCTGCGGCCATCGCCGAATGGACCGACGCCGGGCGGGAGATCGGCTACCTCCTGGTCACCCGGGGCGAGGCGGGCATCGACGGCCTCGCCCCGCCGGCGTGCGCCACGCTCCGCGAGGCCGAACAGCGCGCCGCGGCGGCCCATGTCGGCGTCCGCCGCGTGGAGTTCCTCGACGGCCACCGGGACGGCGTCATCGAGGCCGGCACCGCGCTCCGCCGCGATCTCGCCGCCGCGGTCCGCCGACACCGCCCGGAGCTGCTGCTCACGCTCAACCACCGCGACACCTGGTTCGGCACCCACTGGAACACCCCCGACCACCGGGTGGTGGGCCGTGCCGTCCTGGACGCCGCCGCCGACGCCGGCAACCGCTGGATCTTCCCCGAACTCGCCGACACCGACGGCCTCGACCCCTGGCCCGGCGTCCGCTGGACCGCGGTGGCCGGCTCCCCCCGCCCCACCCACGCCGTCGAAGTGGGCCCCGGCGTCCCCCGCGCCATCGCCTCCCTGGCCGCCCACGCCACCTACCTCGCCGCCCTCGTCGCCCCCGACCAGGACCCGCACGCCTACGCCAGCGACTTCCTCGACCGCTCGCTGCGCACCGCGGCCGCCCGTCACCGGGGGCGGCCGGCGGTCCTGTTCGAGGTCTTTCCGCATTAGCGGCGGGCCGCCCCGCGCAGCAGAAGCGGAGCGGCCGCCCGGGGCACCCGGATCAGGCGCCGCAGGGCTGGAGGGGCGCCAAGTCCTGGCGCAGGATGGCGCCTTCGATCCCGGCCGGACGCGGGCCGGGGGTGATGCTCAACTCGTCGGAGCGGGTGGTGCTGCGCTCGCGGACATCTTCCCCGCCAAGCTCAAGGTCTTCCCGATCTGGCAGTACGGCGCACGGGACCTGAAGGACTTCGGCTACCCGACCGGATACCTGCACGGCCTGCGGGCCCATGACACCGCCGAGGGCCTCGGATTCGGCACCGGCACGGTCATCCACTGCGCCGTCGACTACGACGCGACCACCGAGCAGATAGCCAGCAACATCGTCCCCTATTTCAACGGGGTCGTCGCCGCGCTGAACAGCCGGGGCAAGAAGTACCTGCACGGCGTCCACGGATCGCGCAACGTGTGTGCGCAGGTGTCGAAACACACCTACGCACGCTGGTCGTTCGTCTCCGGAATGTCCTGGGGTTTCTCCGGCAACCTCGGGTTCCCCCACCCCGACAACTGGTCGCTCAACCAGATCCAGGAATCCTCCTTCAACGGCCCCAACGGGGGTTCCTTCCCGCTGGACAAGGACATCTGGCGCCCCGGCACCGACCCGGGCGTCGCCGCGGTCGACAAGTCCGCCAATCCGGCGGGCACTTTCGTCGCCTACGTGTCGAAGCTCTACGAGCTCGCCACGGCGTACGGCAAGGGCGACCCGAACCGACTGGTGATGCAGTTCTGCCGGTCCAAGAAGTACAACGACAAGCTGTGGCAGACCCTGCTCAACCCCGCCGATGCCGGCATCATCGCGTACGCGAAGGGCAAGGGCATGGAGGTGCTGGAGGAGTTCAACGACCCGTCCACCGGGTACACGCTCGACCCGCAGCACATCATGGCGGCCGCGGAGGGCCAAGCCAAGGCCGGCGGACCGGAATTCGCGTACTACGGCGAATTCATGCGATGGGCCGGAGGCCTCTACATGCTGTATGCGGAATGGCGCCGGGACTCCGACAGCTACTCCTCGGGCTACAAGTACTGCCAGGACAAGATGGCGCGCCCGGGCGTCCGTTCCTCCTTCGGCTACGCCGTCCTGATCGAGGACACCGACGGCTATCTCCTCGGCCAGGACTGCAAGGCCAAGAAGAAGAACATCGCGCAGGCCGTCCAGGCGCACTACGGCGACGGCGGGCGGTTCCTCAAGCGGTTCTCCCACTTCTTCAACGACCGGTTCGGCGGGACCGCCGGAAAGGCCAAGGCCGCCGCCCACTCGATACTGACGAGCAGCGACGGCCTCGTCACCACGATGCGGACGGGCATCATCGAGCACCAGGTCAAGGGGTGCCGGCGCCCTCCATGCTGCCGAAGGACAAACTCGACGAATACCGCCAGGGCTTCGCCGTCGCGCTGGTGTGCCTGTACTGGGCGTTCCGGATCCTGTCCCGTCTCGTTGAGCATGCGGGTCAGCCGCTGGGTCGAGGGGGCCTTCTGCGGCCCGCTCGGCGCTGTCTCAAGTTACGCCTGGGGCCTGTTCGAGGGTTCTCCGTTCGACATCGAGGAGACCTGCCGACTGGCTCACGGCCGGCAATGGGATCCGGATGCCGCCGGGCCCGGCGGCCTGTTCCCGCTCTCAAACAAATGCAACGCCACCTACGAGCTCGTCCCCGCTTACGTAAATCCCCTGATTTACCTGGGAATTGGCACCGCGGTGGTCTGCCTCGGCATGGCCGTACACCAAGCACGCACACGACGGGAAAACCGACCGGAACAGGAAGTGGAACGAGCGATACGAAGGTCTTCTCCCGGCGCCGCGCGCTGAAGGGCGGGCTCGGCGTCGCCGGCGGCGACCTGCTCCTGGCCACCGGCGCCACGGCCCTGGCCACCCCGGCACTGGCCGCCGAAGTCGCCCCTGGCGAGAAGAAGCAGACCTGGCGCGGGGACACCAGCGCCAACGGCTGGCGCATCACCGACGCCGGCATCGCCCACCACGTCGTGGAGGGCAGCGACCTCACCGTGGAACTGCGCGGCGACGTCGCCACCGTTCTGCTGTCCGCGCTGCGCCGCCTCCACTACGAGGTGGACCACCGCCTGACCGGGAAGGACGTCACCGGACACACCGTCGACCGCGCGGTGGCCGCCGGCTTCGAGAGCAACACCCTCTCCGGCACCGCCTTCACGGTCCGCCCGGACGCCTACCCGTTGGGGGCCCGGGACTGCTTCTTCCAAGGAGGACGTCGCCGTCATCCGGGACATCCTGGCCGACTGCGAGGGCACCGTGCGCTGGGGCGGCGACGAGCCGCAGCCCAAGCAGTCGCACTTCCAGATCGACGTCACCCCGGGCGACACGAAGCTGGCCCGGGTCGCTGCCAAGATCCGCTCCTGGGGCACCGAACCGGGCAGCGGCGCGGGCACCGTCGACGCCTTCGCCCCGGGCCGCCGCCCCACCGCCAACGCCCTGGCCCGCCGCCAGGCCCCATAACGGCCCCCTCCCCGCCCAGACAACCCAGCAACAACCAGGCCAACGGGGACGATCCCACCACCTGGGACCCCCCCGTCGGCTTGGCACGCTCACGGGCTCGCTATATGGGGATGCTGCGGCGGGCGTCGGGCGTTGAACCGGAACATCGACGACTCGGCTGCGGCCTGCGGTGATCGTCCAATTCGGGGTGCGATCCAGCATGCGGCACCACCCCGGGGCCGACAGCCTCGACCTTCAGCCCCCTCCGTTGCACCGCCTCGAAGTGGACCGATTGGGGACGCGCCACCAACAGCGAGCATGATCAGCGTCAGGCCACAGAATCACTCAGCAAATGGCCAAAGACAGCCGGGTCACCGAGATAGCCGGTCTTGGGCACATGCTGTCCCAGCTCACGTCGTTCGTAGACGCTGACCCGACGGCCCCGCTCAACGCTGTCATAGCGGCACACAAAATGTTCGTCCAGGACATGCTGCTTGGTGCGGTCACGTACGGTGTCGGCGTGGCGGGGTCCCGGATCGGTGACGAGCACTATGCGTCGGACGCCCAACATCGTCCGCTCTATGTCACGCGGTCCGGCCTCTATCCCCTTCAACGTGCCGGACTCAACTGCCCCCTGGACCAAGGCTAGATCCCGCAGTCTCGCGAACGAGCGGGGCGAGACAAGGGCGGTGTCGCGGCGTGCGGCGGGAATGAAGAGCACACCGTCAGCGGCGCTGCGGACGTGGTCGACGGTGGCCGCCGCAGTGAGTACGTCATCGACGCGGCTCTCCATGGTGCGCAGCCGGAGTTCGATGGGAAGCAACGCCACGAAGGCCAAGACGAGGGCGGAGGGAAGCAGTATTCGGGCGTGCGTCCGAAGACGTGCGGCGGCGGTGGTCAGGAGGACGCCTAGGCAGAGCGCGAGACCCACGTAGGCGAACAGGACGTAGCGGGTGATGTAGAGCGGTTGGACGAGGGATACCAACGCCAGGCCGATCTGCGGCACTGCACAGAGCGGCAGCGCGACGGCCGCAAGGTGCAAGCGCCTGTATGGTGCTTCTTCATCCGTACTCTCCGACCCGCGCGCCCGAGGAAGAAGGGCACAGAGGGCCGCGATCGTCACGGTGATCAGCACGCCGAGCACGGTTGACCAGCCGAGCGGCTTGATCCAGGAGACCAACGAGACTTGGCTACGGCTGGTGAGGATCACCGGCAGGGTTCCGACGACAGCCCCGGAAGCCGCGAGCATCCACCCGACGCATCGAGCTCGGCCAGGGCGGATGTACGCGAGGGTGACGCCATGCGCGACAAGCGCGAACAGTGAGAACCAGTTGAGCCACGCGGCAACCAGCACGGCCACCGTGTACCAGACCCACCGCCGAGCGGCCGGCCGTTCAACGGCGGCTACGAGAAGCCAGGTTGCGAGCACCACGAAGGCGAGGACGAGGGCGTACGACCGCCCCTCCTGGGCGTGTTCCTGAACTGCCGGAACGAGCGCCAGGGCGAACCCCGCTCCCATCCCGACCCAGCGTCCCGAGAGCCGAGCACCGACCAGGGCGGTCAGCCCACACGCGGTGGCGGTGGCGAGTACCGAAGGTAGCCGGAGAGTGAGCAGACTGTCGTCGAAGAGGGCGAACACTCCGTGCATCACCGTGTAGTACAGGCCGTGGACGACGTCGACCTGACCGACCATGTGGCCTATCTCGGCCAGTGGTCGATGCGCTACCTGCCAAGTCGCCGCTTCGTCCCGCCACATGCTGTGCTCGCGTGTGATGCCCCACAAGCCGAGTGCGAGCGCGAGGACTGCGGGGCCGACGCAGACGGATACGCGACCGTGCCGCACTGCTCCTCCAATTAACTACTGCTGGTATCAGGGAGTCCGCCCGACGAAACTCCTGGGCGGCAGCGTTCAGTCCTCCGCGGCCACACCAGACGAGGAGGTGACGCCTCCAACGCGAAGAAGCGGAAATCTAGTTGGGCCGCTGCGGTGCTGGTTGGCGTCGGTGCGGAGCACGAGTGTCTGGCCTCACCGTGGCGGAGTTCCTGGTGAACCGGGAGATTCGACCTGACGCGCTGGCGCGGGACCTGGTGGCAACCACTCGTGTCTCGCCTGGATGCGGTTGCCGCCCGTTGGTGGTCCCGCGACAGCGGTGCGTCATTCCCCGTAAGGGCGCCACTCGCGCGACTGCCGGACCGCGGCTCGCGCTCCCCACCACCAGGTGAAGAGGGCGAGGACGGCAAGAGCGCCTGCCGTGGTGACAAGGACGCCGTTCGACAACTCGATGCCGTCGGCCGGGGTTTCTTGTGGAGCGGCCAGCCAACTCGCCGCGATCACACTGGAGACGATCGAGGCCACCAACGGGACGAGGAGCGCCCAGGCCGCGGTGGAGTAGTAGATCTTCCGCTGCCCGGTGAGCACGCTCAGCGGTGCGACCTTACGGCTGAACCGCAGGAACTCCGCCAGGTTGGCCAGTGCGACTGCCAGAGCGACGATGAGCACTCCCGGCACTCCGAAGAACACCACCCATTTACCGTGCGCGACCGCTTCCCTGGCTCCGACCAGCCACTCCGCTCCCGGGGGATCAGCGATCGCCGCGGCAACGGGGAGTTCGTCCCGTAGCAGCTGCCTGATCTTCTCCTGAGGGAGATCCTGGCCGTCGGCAGAGACGAGGACCAGCCTCTCGGGGGCGGTGGAAGAGTCGTCCGGAAGCGGCGGGGCCTGTTGCACCTCAACGCGGTCGATGACCGGGCTGACCCATCGCAAAGTCTCGGTCAGACGCTGATCGGCACTACGCGACGTGATGATCGCGGGCTTGGAGGAGCAAGGGAGTTGCAAGGTCCGGAGGGCTTGGCACGGGCCTTGGATACGAGCCGGCGCCGAGGCGCCGGGGTTCTTCGGCCGATACACCGCGAACATTTCCGCTCCGGCCGGAAGACGTCCGAGTACGTCCTTCAGACGCTTGCGTGGTACGTCCCCCGTGACGTTCACCAGCAACACACTGTGGCCGACGCGGTCAGCGGTGGCTTGGGCCGCCTTCGCGTTCTCCCCGAACTGGGCGTTCTTCAGCTGTACTTGGCTGACCAGAACCAGGGCAATGCTGACTCCGGCGACCAGGCGCGCTACCACACCGGGGTGCGCCGCAGTGTGGCGGCCGGAGATCAGAGCACCGGCGTCGCCCGTGCGGCGCGACCACCGGGCCAGCGAAGGCCCGAGAGCTGCGGCCCCCACCGCGACCGCGCACGGCAGCGTCGCCATGACCGCCACGACGCCGGCGTTGTAGAGCTTCATCCGCAGGTCGGCGTAGTGCGAAGGATCGAGTTGCGCCGGCCCCCAGACAGTGGCGAAGAGCAGGATCGGGCAGGCAAGGGCCGCCCAGTGCAACGCGCGGGTCTTGCCTGCCGCAAGCCTCGTCGAGCGGGACCTGCGACGCGTTGCGGGGCGGTGCGCCAGGCATACCAGGAGCAGCACCCCGATGGCGGCCGCAAGACCAGCAGCAGCAACGGCCCACCACCACTGGCGCAGGTCCGAGGAAGACAGCCAGTAGTTGATCCAGGGCAGTCGTACATCCCCGGCGGCCAACACGGCCACTGCCGGAAGTGTCCCTAGGACAGCGCCAGACACCACGGGGACGGCGGCTTCACCGAGGTTGAGCAAAGCGCGATGGCGCCAACCTCCGCCGAGCGCGCTCACCAGAGCCGTGCGCTTGTCCCGCCCGGCAGACCCCATGCGCACCGCGACGATGACGAGTACGGCGGCAGGCAGCAGGAGCAGGTAGAGGGCGGTCAGGAACTTGCCGCGATCGGCGATGAACCGCACATCACCGGTCGGCATGCCTCCCGGGCCGAAGCCGACGATGGGAAAGGCCCGTTGCTTGTCGAGTTGCCGGTCGGTGGGATTGACGTAGGCGTATCGCTCGCCGGGGCTCGCCAAACCCTCGTTGCGAATGACCCCGACGACCTTGCCGTACCTGTCCGGTGTGCCTTCTGCCTGGAGCAGGCGCTTGAGTTCGGGTGACAGCAGCGCCTGGCCCGGCGCGGGCCAATGCTCGACACCGGGAGGCAACGGCGCGTGCCCGGAAAACGGGCGCGCATAGACCAGGCTGAACTGCCTGCCTCCGATCTCGTCGAAGGTCGGCTTCGCCAGGGCCGCAACCGACCGGTCCGGATGGGCGTCGTGGAACTGGACGCTGCGGGCGTTCGTCCGCTGTTCAATTCCGCCGTATGCGGCGTAGGTTGCCGCCACCGACGTCAGTCCGAGTGCCACCACGACCGTGGCGAGCAGGAGTGCCACCGCACGCACACGCCCGCCGCCGACCCGCTTCCCGGCCGCTCGTCCCATGCGCAGCAATTGCCAGGAAAGGGAGTTGTGCTTCACGAACACTCTCCCGCCGTCCGCGGCACGAGTGTGGCACCGGTGAGTTCCAGGCAACGGTCGGCGCGCTCCGCCACTTCGACATCGTGGGTGACCACCACCAGCGCACATCCCCAACGGCGCGGAACGTCGAACAGCAGCTCAGAGACGGCATCCCTGGTGGCACGGTCGAGTGCGCCGGTCGGTTCGTCCGCCAGCAGAATCTTGGGCTGATTGATCAGCGCGCGGGCCACCGCAGTCCGCTGTCGTTCCCCACCGGAAAGCTGCCCGGTCGGAACACCGTCGTAGGGAACACCCAGGTCGCGGAGGAGACCTTCCGCACGCTCGTAGGCGTCTGCGGTCGGCGCTCCACCCAACAAAGCTGCCAGGGCGACGTTTTCCACGGGGGTCAACTCCGGCAGCAGCTCGCCGAATTGGAAGACGACGCCCATGTGACGGCTGCGATGACGCTCCAGGGCACGCTGCCGCATCCGAACGACATCGTGTCCGGCCACTTCAACTCGCCCTTGAGAGGGTCGAATCAACCCCAGGATGCAACCGAGCAGTGTGCTCTTGCCGCTACCGCTGGGACCGACCACTGCAGCCGATTCTCCCGTTCCGACCCGCAGGTCCAATCCGGCCAACAACACACGATCAGCTACCGCATAGTCGAGCCCGCTGATATCGAGTACGCACTCGCCGGCCCGTTCACCATTGCCTTGCCCCACTGGTTCCTCTCTCACATCCACTCACAACACCGACAGGGTGGGAGGCACACACCGCCGTTCCCACCCTGCCCATACGCCTTCTCTCGCCGCGCGGCCCGCCGGCCAGGCCGCGCACGGTGAGGATCAGCCGCGGATTTCCCAGCGACTGCACTGGTCGTCGTTGTCCGGCACCCAGTTGCAGGTCCGCAGGTCGGTCACCCGGCCACCAACACCGCTGTAGCTGATGTTGTTTGGGCTACCGCTCTTGTTCCAGTGCGTGTAGTAGCTGCCCGGATCCGTGGTGCGGTAGTAGTCCGCGTGAGCCTTCGTAGGGAACTTGTGGATCATCACCGCGACCTGGGTGTCATTCTTCTGGGTCCACGACCCCGCCTTGGAACCAGGCGAGTAGCTCTCAAACGCGGCAACAGCAGGTGACGCCCCCACCAGCGCAGAGCCTGCAACCACGAGCCCGACGATTGTCTTCTTCATCATCTTGTGTTCTTCCCCCTGGGTAGATTCCTCGATGGCACCGCGCGACCTTCGCGGTGCCATATGCCACCGCGCGTGAACCGCTAGCCGCGGACTTCCCACCGGCTGCACTGATCGTCGTTGTCCGGCACCCAGTTGCAGGTCCGCAGGTCCGTCACTCGGCCACCGACACCGCTGTAGCTGATGTTGTTGACGACGCCCGACTTGTTCCAGTGCGTGTAGTAGCTGCCCGAGTCCGTGGTGCGGTAGTAGTCCGCGTGGGCCTGCGTGCCCCTGTTGTGGATCATCACCGCGACCTGGGTGTCGTTCTTCTGGGTCCACGACCCCGCCTTGGAGGACGGCGAGTAGCTCTCGTACGCGGCAAAGGCCGGCGACGCCCCCATCAACGCCGCACCAGCCACGGCCAACCCAACGATCGTCTTCTTCATCACTGGCGGATCCTCCCCTCGTGTGGGCATGAGCCCGGTGTCATGCCCCTTGATCGCGCCACAAGGTACGAATCACGATCCTTCGCATGCAAGGCATAAAAAGAACACATGCCCGAAATAAACTGCCTGGTACATCACCAAAAGCACCAACCGTTCTGAAACGCGGGCCAGTTGACCGCGTTGCACCAGAAGACAGAACAGTGATTGTTGTCTGATTTTAGACGTTTTCCCTGGTCGAGACGCCGCCCACCGGTCACGGCCGCTTCGATCGCGTACAGACACCTCAGGGACACCGCTCCCGGGTGCCTGTCGTGACTGTGGCGACCGTACCCAGTCGGGGGGGGGGGGGGGGGGCCCCACCCCCCCCCCCCCGGGGGCCGGGGGGGGGGGGGGGCCCCCGGGGGGGGGCCGGGGGGGCCCCCCCCCCCCCCGCCCCCGGGACCAGGGCCACCCCCGCCCCACGGCG
>NZ_JBIVXW010000046.1:0-75109 GCF_044769405.1 Streptomyces sp. NPDC090442 | reverse complement strand
CACCAACGGCACCTGGACGATCACCACAACCCACACCTGACACAAGGGGCCCTACAGCCCACAGCCAGACAACCCCACACGCAAGATCTTCAGAACATTCCTAGCTGCCGGCGTGGATGCAGAACGGCTGCCCGGAGGGGTCGAGAAGGACGGTCCAGTTCCGGCCACCGGGCTGGTGGGTCGGCTTGGTCGCCCCCATCTGTAGCAGCCGTTCCTCCGCCGCCACCACGTCGTCGAACATCAGGTCCATGTGGAACGGCAGGTCGCCCTGCGGCCAGTCAGGGGCGACGAAGGAGGCGGAGGTGTAGAAGAGGTACATCGCCTCGCCGAGGTAGAAGGCGAAGGCGGCGTCGTTGCCGTCTTCGCCGGCGAAGGTCTGGGCGACCTCGGTTCCGAGAGCGGCGGCATAGAACTCGGCGAGCTCGCGGCCGTCCTGCGCCCACATCGCATGGCAGATGATTTTCCCCGCCAAGGGCTTGAGGCCGGGTGAACCGGTGCTGGTCATGGTGGATTCCTTCGAGCAGCGCGGGTGTGGAGTGGCCGTCGCAGCGGACAGGCCCACGGTAGGGCGAATTCAGGACAGGCACTGTCCTCTGACGCCGTGCCCAGGTCAGGCGAGTGGGGAAGGCAGGGGGAGAAGTACGCACGCGCGGTCACTGCGACAGCGCGCCACCACGAGGCCACCATCGCCGCATCCCCGACGAGGTCAACGACAACGACCTTCAGTCCGGACATGGCGTTAACTTGCCGCAACTTACTGCCTTTGCGAGAGATTCCCGGACATTCCCTGGCGGAGCTTCACACCGCTCGGCTACCGTTCGCAGCGCTCCTTTCCGGCTCAACAGTGAAGACTCGCAAGGAAGTTGACCTGATGAAGCGCATTGGAAGGATCGCCGCTGCACTGGCAGCCGTGCTCGGCCTCGGCTTCACCCTGCCAACCGCCGCACAGGCGGACCCGGCCGCGCCCCAGCCCTACGCCTACGGCTTCCTCGCCGCCCTCTACAAGCCGCCCTCCGACAACGGCACCTACTTCTGCATGGACGAGTACCGGCAGATGAACGGCAACGGGCGGCCGGTCGTCATCAAGCCCTGCATGGGCACGTGGAACCAGTTCTGGTTCTGGGGCCAGGACGGCCTCATCCACAGCACCAACGACGGCCGGTGCCTGTGGGCCCACGTCGCCAGCGGGCCGAGCGACGGCCCGGACGCCGCTGCCTATGACTGCAACGGCAACGACCCGCATCAGCGCTGGACGCTCAACTCCGACCACAGCCTCTGCAACGCCGCCAACGCCTGCCTGTACGCCACGGGCATGCCGGGGCCACGCGGCTCGTACCACCTCATGGGCTCCACGCCCGGCGCGGCCGCCAGCATCTACCAGCAGTTCGACTGGCACCCCTCGGCGAGCGACACACCGATCAACCCCGACATGTAGACCACGTCGCGTCGCGAGCACACTCACCGCGTCCGAGGAGCGAGCCACCCGCCGTTCCTCGGACGCTGCCGACGCCCACCCCGAACACCTCGCATCGCTTCCCCGGGAGCGGGAGCGGGGCCGGGGGCGGGACCGGGAGGCGTGGCGAGCGGCTCCGTGCCGGTGGCAGCGCCAGGGCTACACCAGCCGGACAGGTGCGGTGCGGGAAGCGGCTATGCCGCGCCCCAAGGGAGACAGCGCCGCGCAGAAGAAGAGCGCGCCGAGCGGCATGAGATCGAGGCTGGTCAGCATCGTCGCCGTCCCGAGCACGACCAGTGCGGGACGCCAGGCACGGATGCGGCGCTGTACGGCGAGCTGGACCGTCAGCCACACCAGGCCGACGGAGAACAGCGTCGGGCCGACCGTGTACACCGCGGGCATGACCCCGGGCTGGCTCTGTATACCCTCGAAGAGCCGCTGCATGCCGGCCCGATCGTCGGCCCGAAAGCCGACGACGATGTCGATGACACCCTGAGCGGTGACCGACACCACCCCCGCCAGCCCGAGGAACGCCGCCGCGCGGGCACTCACCCGCGAGGCACGGGTGGTCGGCTCGGACAGCCGCGTCAGGCCCAGGAAGATCGCGCCGAAGAGCAACACCCCGGCGACCATGGCGATATGACCGCTGATCCAGGCAAGATTCGGCCCGTGGGTCGGGTCGGAGAGGCGGATGGCTCCATACGCGGCCATGCACAGCGGGCCGGCGATGAAAGCGGTCTGCATCCATGCGGCCTGTGTCAGTGCGGTCTGCGTCAGTGCGGTTCGGCGCATTCCCCGAGATCGGTTCGTCATGAGTCGATCTTGTCGGTCGGCACCGCACCACCGGATCAGGGATCACCCCTATGCATCCCTGAGCCGCCCCTGACCGGCCATCATGGTCGGCCCGGGCAAGGCCGGAGAAACGAGTCGCTCTCAAGCCGCCGGCTCGCCGCTGCCCGGCGCGTAGGCCAGGCGGCGGTGAGCCGACGACGCCCCCTACTCGGAAGCAACCGCCTTGGGACGTCGGGGCGCTGACATTCCGCCCTCCGACTCCCTTGCCAGCACCGCCGTGAGTACGTGCGACAACGTCCGCGCCGGATAGTCCGGCGCTGTTGCGGTGCGCCAGGCGACGACGCCGTCCGGCCGGACCAGGCTGGCTCCAGAAGTGTTGATCCCGTACCGAAGAGGGAACCGGCCGTCGGCGTCGGTCAGTTCCATGCCGATCAGGTGCGTGCGGACGGCGACGCCGAGGCTCGCGGCGACCTGCTTGGCCGCATCGGTCCAGAAGCCACCCGTCACTCCGGACAGCAGCACGAAGTCGTGTCCGAACAAGTCCACCGTGGAGACCTTCTCACCGTCCCCGTTGCGCAACCACACGTGCGGCGCGCGGAATCCGGGACGTCCGGAGGGCTCGAACGGGTCCTCCGCGTCGGCCGGGTCGTCGTCCTCGGTGAGCACCGCGTCCGAGCGGTAGCGGAACCCGAGCGTGAGCTCGACGGCCTTCTGCTGCTCGGAGACCTTCTCGGTGTCCTTGCTGGGCGACGAGATTGCGCGGGTGTCCCGCAACCGCAACGACTCGGCCACGACCCGCTCGGCGATCGAGCGTCGCTCGGCGTCGTAGCTGTCGAGCAGTCCCGGACCGGCCGAACCGTCGAGCACCGCAGCGAGCTTCCACGCCAGGTCGAAGGCGTCGCCGATGGCGGTGTTGCCGCCGAACCCACCGATCGGCGGGGTGACCTTGGCCGCGTCACCGGCCAGCAGTACCCGCCCCACTCGGAACCGGTCCGCCACCGCCGCCGCCATCTCCCACGGCTGCACGGCCTTGATCCGCACCTCAAGTTCAGGCAGTTCGGTGAGCGTCCGGATCAGCTCGGTGCACCGCTCGGGGGTGAAGTCCGCGGGCGACTCACCGTTGTCCGGATCGTACGAAGTGCTGAACAGATGCCGCCCGTTGACGGTGTCGACGGGGGCGAACACGCCGGCGACCTGGTCGTTGTGCACTATGTGCAACGTGGGCCGTTCATGGTCGATCAGCTCACTGAGATCGGCGTCGAAGATCATGTTGATGTTGTGTGAGAGGCCGCCCGGGCCGTGCCGGTTGACGCCGAGCGCCTCCCGCACGCCGCTGCGGGCGCCGTCCGCCGCGACGAGGTAGTCGGCGCGCACCTCCGTCGTCAGCTCGCCACCGCGCTCCCGCAACACCGCCGTCACCCCGGTCGCGTCCTCGGTGAACGACACCAACTCGATGCCGAAGCGCAGTTGGGCACCGAGCTCCTCGGCGCGCCGCCGCAGCAGCGGCTCCGCCTTGTCCTGGCCGGCCATGCCCCACACCGCCGGGGACAGGGCACCCGCATTGGCGACGACATCGTCGTGGACGGACTCCTGGAAGGCCGGCCCCCGCAAACTGGCCGCGATCCGGACCCGGAACCCCGTCGCCGCGGGCCCACACGCCTGCACCGCGTCGGCGACCCCACCGAACCCCAACAACTCCATCGTGCGCTGGTTCTGTCCCACCGCCCGCGGAAACGGCGAAGTGCCGGATCGCCGCTCCACCAGCAGCACACCAACTCCCCGCTGAGCCAGGAACATTGCGCTGGACAGGCCGGCCAGTCCGGCGCCGACGACCAGAACCGACACCCGGTCACCCATGATTGATCCCTCTCGCCATGTACCGCTGTACCCCCGTTGCCTACCGGCCACATCCCTGGCCATCAACTGGTTTTCGGGCGACCGCGGGCTTGCCGCGGACCGTGACGTCGGAAGAGATGTCAGAAGAGGTTCTTGACGAGCTCGGCGGCCAATGGGCCGTTCGGGTCGCGACGGAACTGGTAGAGCGCGGTCTTCGCCAGAACCATCCACAGGGCGCGCCACGACAGGTCGCAGGAGGTCCTGAGCGGTTTGACGAGGTGGGGTTCGCTCTCATCGACGTAGGAGAAGACGTCGACGCCGTCCGGCACCGCGGACTCCGGGTCGTACGGCTCGTAGTGGTCCATCGACAGCTTGTGCTCGTCGAGGTAGACGTGGAAGCTGGCGGCGAAGTCGGCGGTGTTGTTGATCTGGTCGGGCAGGACGGCTCGGCCGCCGTCCATGGGGCAGAACACCTTGTGCACGTCGTAAGTGTCGCCGGAGAGCCAGGCATACCTTGCCCGGCGTCAGCGTGACCAGGCCGCGCTTGTCGGCGTTCCAGTCCAGCTTGCTGTAGGACATCACGTCGAGTTGGCCGGCCAGGCAGTAGATGATGCCGGTGGTGTTGCCGTGGGAGTGCATCGGGGAGTAGTGCCCGGCGGGCCACAGCTCCAGGACCACCGGTGAGCCGAAGTCGCCGCTGTCGCCCGCCATGGGCAGGTTCGGGTCGTATCCGTACTGCTCGGCGAGATCGTCGTACTTGCCGCGCCCGGTGCACGCCACCCGCACGTAGGGAGGGTGACTGGGGTCTTCCTGGGACTCGCGGCGCAGGATCTCGCGCAGCAGTCGTGGTCGTTCGTCGTCGGTGAGGGCCGGCTCGAACTGCTTGCGCAGTGCCTGGTTTTCCCAGGCCGCCAGCCGGATGTCGGTGGCCTTGTGGGCCAGGTCCATGACGGCCGGCGGAACCATCATCTGGCGGACGTACTCGTCGAACGACGATGCCTGGTCGATGACGAGTGAGGGGCTCAGCAGGTCGGCGGCGACGCGCAGTTGTCGGTCTTCGGCCTTGGTGACGTAGAAGGGGGCCTGCCGCGAGTCCGAATCCGTCATTCCTGGGCCACTGCCTCTCTCCGAACGGGACGGGGGCGCGGCACCGTGCCGTGGCGCCGAACGCCGCATGCATCGTGTCAGTGGCCGCGCGACGCCCGGCGCACCACCGCGACACGTACGCACGAAGGAGTGAGGCGCCACGGCGGCCGATTCGATGCGCTGACCAGGCGTGCCGCGTCGGATCAGGCCCCGACCGGTGTTCCACCACCCGTACCAGCGTGGCGCACGCCGACCCGCAGGGCGAGCAAGGCCCCTATCAAGCGTCTACAAGCCTGTAGTAGGTTGCGGTCGCCGGCTACGACGGATACAAGGAGCGCCGATGGGGCCGACGTTGATCAACGGGATACCCGCACACGTGCTCTTCGTGCATCTCGTGGTGGTGCTCGTGCCGTTGACGGCACTTGCCGTGGTGCTGTGCGCCGTGTGGCCCAGCCTGGCCCGGCGGTTCGGGCTCGCCCTGCCGGTGTCGGCCGTGGTGTCCTTGGCCGGCGTGCCGCTCACCACCCATGCCGGAGAGTGGCTCAAGCACCACGTCGACAGCGACCCGTTGGTGCGCAAGCACGCCGAGTTGGGTGACGGGCTGCTGCCTTGGGTGGCGGGCCTGTTCGTGCTGGCGGCGGCACTGTGGTGGATGCACCGCCGTGCCGGGGCGGCGCACTCGGCCGACGCCGATGCCGACGCTCCCGCCACGACGACCGAAGCCGGAGGCCGACGGTCGGCAGCGCGAGCACCGGGTGTGCTGCGCGTGGCGGCGGTGGTGCTTTCGCTGGTGGTGGGCGCCGGCGCGGTGGTGCAGACCTATCGCATCGGGGACTCAGGAGCCCAGGCGGCCTGGCACGACAACTTCTCCGTCACGCGCCATGGATGAGACGGAGGCCGGCGGGTGGCCACTAGGCACCCCACGCCAACGGCTCGCACGCCGAGGGCTGCTCCACGCGGAGGGGCATCAGCCGCGTGAACGAGCCGATCCGCAACGGAGAAGGACTCGTGCGCTGCCCATCCCGCTTTCGCCGAGCCGAGGCCGCCGGACCGGATACGGATCTTCGACGCCGGTGCCTGTGCGCAAGACCGGGGCCAGGCCCGGATCTTCGTTGCTTCTGCCAGTACAGCGGTCCGCCGGGGTGCGGGAAGACTGCCCGCCAGTGGCCGCGGCCTGTCCCGGGTGCGGGGGCCGACGCCAAGAACACGGCGACGCCAAGGACATGGCGAACGAGGCACGAGGAGGGCACGGCACGATGAGTGCGCAACAGTATGACGAGATAGGTGAGGCGTTCGAGGGGTTCAAGGCCCTGCCGCTGGCACACTACGCGGAGGTGCCCAGCTTCCTGGCCATGGTTGGGGACGTGCGCGGCAAGTCGCTCCTCGACCTGGCCTCCGGCACCGGTTTCTACAGCAGGGAGTTCAGGCGGCGCGGTGCCGCGGAGGTGCTCGGAATCGACATCTCCGGTGAAATGGTCGCTGCAGCACAGGAGCTGGAGGAATCCCAGCCGCTGGGTGTGCGCTACGAAGTGGGCGACGTGGCCGAACTGCCGCCCCTCGGGCGGCGCTTCGACGTCGCCACGGCGGTCCAACTGCTCAACTACGCGGAGAACATCGCCGCCATGGAGCGGATGTGCCGCAACGTGCACCGGAGCCTGGCGCCCGGCGCCGAGTTCTTCCTGCTCGTCCAGACCCCCGACTACCGCTTCGACGGACCGCTGCTGCACAAGTACGGCTTCCACACGGAGCTGACCGGGGAGGAGGACGAAGCCGGACCCCGCGCCCGGACCACGGCGCTGCTCGACCCACCGATCGAGATCGTCGCCACCTGTCCGCGCCGCGAGGTCTACGAAAAGTGCCTGCGGGCTGCCGGATTCAGTGAGCTGGCCTGGGTGCCACTGGAGGTGTCCGACGCCGGCGTGCGCAAGTTCGGGGCGGATTACTGGGCCGACTTCCTCGCCAACCCGCCGCTGGAGATGCTGCGCTGCCGCGCCTGACGGCCGACGGAACACTCCGGCGGTCCGCCCTCGCAACCCGCCCGACGCGAACGGGGGCCGGACCGCCGGTGGTTGGCCTGGTCGCCGAAGGTACTGAGCGTGCGACGAGCGGCGGCGCGGCCGCGGTGGTGTGTCGCCGCGAAAACCGGGCACTGGTTGCCCGACGGCGTGGGGATTCCTAGTCTCGGTGCCATGGCCACTCAGCAAGCCGCCGCCGCGGCCCGCGCCCCCCGCCGCACCGTGACCGCCGCCGTCGTCCAGGCAGCCGCCCCGCTCTTCGACACGCAGGCCGCCCTGGCCCGTGCCGACGAACTCATCCGCGAGGCCGTCGCCGACCACGGCGCACAAGTCATCGTCCTCCCCGAGGCGTTCCTCGGCGGCTACCCCAAGGGCCTGGACTTCGATGTCACCGTCGGCATGCGCACCCCGGCCGGCCGTGAGCTCTTCCGCCGCTACCACGACGCCGCCATCACCGTCCCCGGCCCCGAGACCGACCACCTCGCCGGCCTCACCAGGGAACTCGACTGCCACGCCGTCGTCGGTGCCGTCGAACGACAGGGCGGCACCCTCTACTGCGTCGCCCTTCACTTCGGCCCCGACGGCTACCTGGGCCTGCACCGCAAGCTCATGCCGACCGCCGCCGAACGCTACCTGTGGGGTCAGGGCGACGGCTCCACCCTCCCGGTCATCGACACCGGCACCGCCCGCCTCGGCGCCGCCATCTGCTGGGAGAACTACATGCCGCTGTTCCGTACGGCCATGTACGCCAAGGGCGTCGACCTGTGGTGCGCGCCGACCGTGGACGACCGCGATGCCTGGCAGGTCACCATGCGTCACATCGCCCTGGAGGGCCGCTGCTTCGTCCTCAGCGCCAACCAGTACCTACGCCGCGACGGCTTCCCCGCCGACCTCCACCCCACCCAGGGCGACGCGCCCGACACCGTCATCATCGGCGGCGGTTCCGTCATCGTCTCCCCACTCGGCGAGGTCCTCGCCGGCCCGCTGCGCAACGGCGAAGGCATCCTCTCCGCCGAACTCGACCTCGACGACCTCACCCGTGCCCGCTTCGACTTCGACCCCACCGGCCACTACGCCCGCCCCGACGTCTTCACCCTCCACGTGGACGAGTCCGCGCACAACACCGTGCTCAACGGATGACCGGGCCCACGGATGACGGGGCCCATTGACTTCTTCGAGGAGTTCGCCGAACGGTTCGCTGCGTTGTTGGCCAGACAGGAGGCGGGTGTCTGCGCCTTCCGTGTGCTCGTCGCGGAGGACGGTTCGGTGGTTGGGCGGTTCAACCTGGTCGGCATCGAGCGTGCGCGTGGCACTGCGGTACAAGGCCGGGTTCGTGCCGATCGGGGCAGCCGACCCGGCCCACCTCGGAGGCAAGCCAGGCACCTGGTACCAGCGTGATCTTGGTGCTGAGCCGTAGCGCACCACGGCCTACGGCTCAGCACCAAGGGTTGGTCGTCCCGGAGGCGGTCGGGTCAGCGGGCGGTGGTGCCGCGGCGGCGGGTGGCGTAGGTGGTGGCGACGCCGGTGACCACGAGGGCGGCGGCGGTGCCGAGCAGGGGCGCGGTGGGCAGGGCGCTGCCGGTGGCGGCCAGGGAGGCGGCGCCGCCGGCGGTGTCGCCGCTGGCGAAGCTGGCGGCACCGGATGCGCCGCCGGCGCCGTTCGCGGAGGCCGGGCCGGTGGAGGCGTCGGCGTCGGTGGATCCGGAGGATCCGGCTGCGGGGGAGGGGAGTTGGGCGGTGGAGTCGACAGCGAGCGAGGCGTTGACCGGGTCGAGGGTTTCGCCCGCCGGGTACATGCCGGAGAATGCCTTGGAGCCGGCGGCGGTCAGGGTCGCCGGGATGTTCTTGAGGGTGATCACGCCGCGAGTGGCGGCCAGCGCGCCGGACGGCAGCTTCAGTTCGGCGATCGCGATGTTGGGGATGTCGACGGCCTTGGTGGGGGCGTTGCCGTCGATGGTGCGCGGCTTGCTGGCGACGTCGGCGATCAGTGTGCCCCTGCCGTTGTCGGCCTTGATGCGGAGGTTGCTGAACTTCAGGTCCAGCGCGCCGCCGTGGCCGGTGAAGCGCACCGCGCCGTTGAACTCCGCCGCCAGCGTGGCCTTTTGGGCGTCGTAGGTGCCGTGACCCTTGGGGAAGCGGTAGCCGGCCGCTGTGGTGGCGGCCCCGCCGGAGAGTTCGGCCTTGCCGTGGGCGATGGGTCCGTTGACGTAGTCGCGGAACTTCTTCTTGATGCCCCAGTCGAGGTTTCCGTCGTAGACCTTGCCGGAGTTGCGGGGGGTGGCGTCGGACCCGGACCCGGACTGGGGCCTGGCACCGGCCGACGGCTTGTCGGTCGGGGTGGGCGAGGGGCGCTGGTCGTCGGACGGCTTGCCCGGCTCGCCGGGCTTCTCGGGCTCGCCGGGCTGGTTGGGCTTGCCAGGCTGCTCCGGCTTGTCCGGGCCGCTGCTGTCCGGGCGCACGGTCAGCGTCGCCGGATCCAGTTCCTGCCCTTCCTGGTACATGCCGTTGAACGCCTCGGCACCCTGGGCCGTCAGCTTGGTGGGGATCTTCGCGAAGGTCATCGCGCCGCCGGCGCCGCTCTCCGGCCTGACCTTGGAGAGGTCGAGCGAGGCCAGCGGCACGTCGTCCCGGGTCTTCCCGCCCGCGGTGACATCGGCGGTGATCGCGCCGGACGCGCCCTTGTTGGCCGCGTCAGTGGACACCTTGAGGTCGGCGAGCCGGATGTCGAAGCCGTGCAGCTTGGAGGCGAAGCGGACGCTGCCCTGGAAGGTGGTGGCCACTGCATGGGTGCTCAGGTCATAGTGACCGGTGCCGCCGGCGAAGGTGAACGGGCCGTTGTCCGCGTCCTGTTGGGCGCCGTCCGCGGTCTCGATCGTGCCGAGTGCCAGGCCCGTGACGTATCTGCGGAAGGACTCCTTGACTCCCCAGTCGAGGGTTCCGTCCTTGAGCGTGATCGAGGGGGCGCCGGAGCCGCCGGTGGGTGCGGCGAGGGCGGCGGTCGGCAGGCCCAGGACCGCGCTGCCGGCGACGGTGACGAGGGCGGCGGCCAGGGCGAGGGGGCGGCGTATGACGGACATGGCGGGGCGTTCTCCTTGGCGGGGTGGGATGGGGCGTTGCGTGCTGTGGTGTGGGTGGGGGTCAGTCTTGGGTCGGTGGTGGGGTGGCCCCGGCTGCCCGGCGCCGGGTGCGCAGTATCAGGAAGGCGACGGCCGCCAGGGCGAGCGCGCCGGCTCCGAGGGACGCCGGGAGGACGGGGAAGGCGGTGGAGTCGTCTGCCGCCGCGACGGGGGCGGCGTTGGGCCGCGGATTGGGTTTGGCCGACGGGTTGGTGGGCGGTGTGGGGTCGCTGCCCAGGTTGGGGAGGGCGGGGAGCGTGGCCTTGGCGTCCACGGCGACGGCGAGCGAAACGGGGTCCATCTCCGTGCCTGCCCGGTACATCCCGCCGAAGGCCTTGGCGCCGTCCGCGGTGAGCCTGGCGGGTGCTTCGGTCAGTGTCGCCAGGCCGTCCTTGGGCTTGAGGTCCTTGGCGTCGAAGGTGGCCAGCGGTGTGCGGTCCGTTGTGGTGCCGGCGGTGGTGACCGTTGCGGACAGCGTGCCCCTGCCGTCCGCGACCTTCACGGCGAACCGGCTCAGCGCGAGGTCGAGATGGGTGCCGGTGAAGCGCACGCTTCCGGTGAACTCGGCGTCCAGAGTGCCGTGTTGGGGGTCGTAGCCGCCCTTGCCGCGGGGGAAGCGGAAGACCGCGCCGCCGTCCTGGGCGCCGTCGGTCAGTCGCCACGCGCCCTTGGCGATGTCGCCGGTGACGTACTCGCGGAAGGTGCGTCGTACGCCCCAGTCGACGGCGGCGTCGGCGAAGGCGCCCGGTTCGTCGTTGTTCCGGCGGCCGTCCTTGTCCTGTGTGGCGTCGTGCGGCCCGCCGTGGGCGTCGGCGTCGCCGCTTCGGCCCTTGGCCGCGCCGTCGCCGGAGGCTGCCCTGACGTCGGCCGACAGGCTCACCGGGTCCAGGGCGGTGCCGGCCGGGTAGTACCCGGCGAAGGCCCGCGCGCCCTGTGAAGTGAGCGTGGCGGGAACGTTGTTGAGGGCGATCGGGCTGCCGCCGCCGCGGGTGTCCACGCCGCCGAGGTTCAGGGAGGCCAGCGGCACCCGGGCGGCCGTGGTGACCTTTCCGGTGCCCTTCGCCTTGCTCGTCAGGTCGGCGTAGAGGGTGCCGCTGCCGCCGGAGACGACGACCTGCGGCCGGCTGATGGTCAGGTCCAGTTCGAAGCCGCCGTCCGGCTTCCGGTGGCCGGTGAAGCGCACCGCGCCGGAGAAGCCGGCGGTCAGCGCGCCGGTGGTGGGGTCGTAGTCGCCGGTGGCGGAGTGGAACCGGAAGCGGTTGGCGCCGACCGTGGCGGCTCCTTGGCTCAGGCCCCAACTCCCTTGCGCGATCGGTCCGGTGACGTATGCCTGGAAGGAGGACTTGACGGCCCAGTCCAGTCTGCCGCCGGAGACCGTGCGTTGCTCGGCCCATGCGGTGGTGGCGGTGGTGAGGGGGAGCAGCCCGCCCAGCAGTGCCGTCAGGAGCGCGAGGGCGAGTGCGCGGCCGTGGGCGCGGAAACGGCCGCGCATGCGGGCTCGGCCGTGAGCGCGGCCGCGGGGATGGCCGCGGACCGGTCTGCGGGGCAGCAGCATCGAGGACCCCTTTCAGGGCTGGTCACTAAGGTAAGGCTAACCTAAACTCCTTCACGTAAGTCGCGTCAACCCGCACCAACCAACGCCAACCCACCCCAACCCCCACCCACGTCAACCGACCTCCTCAGAAAGGCGGGACAGTGACCGCGCCCCTCCGGGCCTCCGACGGCCGGGGCCTTCGCACCCGCAGCGCACCGGCCGCCGCACTCGCACTCCTGCTGACCCTCGTCGCGCTGCTCACCGGCTGCGGCGGCAAGGAAGGCAGCGCCAAGGGCGGGAGCGGCCAGGGCGGTTCCCCGACCGCGGCCCGGCCCGCCGCCGATCGCGTCGAGCCGCTGGCCGGCCCGGCCCCCGCCCCGACGCTGCCGGCGACCGCGCGCTCCGCCGACGGCCACGACGTGACGGTGCGCAAGGCCGACCGGATCGTGCCGCTCACCGGCTCCCTCTCGGAGCTCGTCTACTCCCTCGGCCTGGGCGACAAGGTGGTGGCCCGCGACATCACCACCACCTTCGAGCAGGCCAAGCGGCTGCCCGTGGTCACCCGCGCGCACGACGTCTCGGCGGAGAACGTGCTCTCCCTCAAGCCCGACGTGGTGCTTGCGGACACCACCACCGGACCGGCCGAGGCCCTCGCCCAGATCCGCGACGCGGGCATCCCGCTCGTCGTCCTCGAACCGGCCAAGCGCCTCTCCGACGTGGGGAAGCGCATCGACGCGGTGGCCGCGGCCCTCGGCGTGAAACCGGCCGGTACGGCACTCAGGCAGCGAACGGAGCAGCGCCTGGCGGCAGTTGAGAAGGAGATCCCGCGGGAGAAGAAGCACGGTGAGGGCCGACCGCGGGTGGCCTTCCTCTACCTCCGCGGCTCGGCCTCCGTCTACCTCCTGGGCGGCGCCGGCTCGGGAGCGGACTCGTTGATCGAGGCGGCCGGGGGAGTGGACGCCGGCAAGGACTCCGGGCTGACCAAG
The DNA here is from genome assembly GCF_044769405.1 of Streptomyces sp. NPDC090442. NCBI lineage: Bacteria > Bacillati > Actinomycetota > Actinomycetes > Kitasatosporales > Streptomycetaceae > Streptomyces > Streptomyces sp. NPDC090442. The sequence continues at coordinate 62,291 of NZ_JBIVXW010000046.1, read as the reverse complement.
GACTTCACCCCGATCACCAGCGAGGCACTGGCCAAGGCGGCGCCGGACGTCATCCTCGTCATGACCAAGGGCCTGGACTCCGTGGGCGGGATCGACGGGTTGGAGAAGATCCCCGGCGTCGCCGAGACCCCGGCCGGGATGAACCGCCGGGTGGCCAGCGTCGACGACGGCGTGCTGCTCAACTTCGGCCCGCGGACGGACCAGGTGCTCGCCTCGCTCGTCGGCCAGTTCCACGCCAAGGGGAAGTGACATGGCAATCCCGGGCCCGACGACCACCACGCACACCCCGACGGGAGGCTCCGCCGACGCGAGGGAGCCCGCCCCCTCATCGCGCCCCACCCGCCACCGCGTCCCCTTCCTCCTCACCCTCGGCCTGGCCGCCACGCTGCTGCTGGCCGCCCTGCTCTCCGCCGGCACCGGCGCGTACGACATCCCGGTCGGCGACGTCGTGGGGTCCGTGCTGCACCGACTCCACCTCGGCGGCGCGGAGTTGGACCGGGTCGGCGAGAGCGTGCTGTGGAACGTACGAGTGCCGCGGGTGGTGCTCGGGCTGCTCGTCGGGGCCTCGCTCGGCTGCGCCGGCGCACTGATGCAGGGCGTCTTCGGCAACCCGCTCGCCGAACCCGGCGTCATCGGCATCTCCTCGGGCGCGGCCGTCGGCGCGGTCGGCGCGATCGCGCTCGGCCTGACGTTCCTGGGCAACTGGACGGTGACGGTCTGCGCGTTCGCCGCCGGACTGCTCACCGTCACCCTCGTCTATCTGCTCTCCCGCTCCGGCGGGCGCACGGAAGTCGTCACGCTGATCCTCACCGGCATCGCCGTGAACGCCTTCGCCGGCGCCCTGATCGGCCTGTTCGTCTTCCTCGCGGACAACGCCCAGATCAGCCAGATCACCTTCTGGCAGCTCGGCTCGCTCTCCCAGGCCACCTGGCCGAAGGTGCTCGCGGTGCTGCCGTGCGCACTTGCCGGCCTGGCCGCGGCGCCGCTGTACGCCCGCAAACTGGACCTGCTCGCGCTCGGCGAGCGGCCCGCCCGCCATCTGGGCGTGGACGTCGAACGGCTGCGGATCGCCCTGGTGTTGGTGGTGGCGCTGCTGACCGCCGCGGCGGTGGCGGTGGCCGGGATCATCACCTTCGTCGGGCTCCTCGTTCCGCACCTGCTACGGATGGCCGCGGGCCCCGGCCACCGCTTCCTGATCCCGGGCAGCGCCTTGGGCGGCGCCCTGGTCCTGGTGGTGGCCGACCTCGCCGCCCGTACGGCGGTGGCGCCCGCCGAACTACCGTTGGGCGTGCTCACCGCGCTGTTCGGCAGCCCGTTCTTCCTCTGGCTGCTGCGCCGGACCCGCCGCAGACAGGGCGGCTGGGCGTGACGCCGGGGGCGGCCGGACGGACGACCAGACACCGCACGAGTCCGGCCGGACATACACGGCTCCACGCCAACCCCATCGCAACCCGCCCAACCATCAAGGAGACCAGCCGTGATCGGCAAGCTGCTCACCCGGACGTCCCGGCGCACCCCGGCCCGGCCCGAGCCCGGCCGGGAGTACGTCAGCGCCCGCGGGCTGGTCGTGCGCCTGGGCGGACGGGCCGTGGTGGACGGGGTGGACCTGACGGTCGCCGCCGGCGAGGTGTTGGCGCTGGTCGGCCCCAACGGGGCGGGGAAGTCAACCCTGTTGGCCGCGCTCGCCGCCGACCTGCCCGTCGGGGGCGGCGAGGTCCGCATCGACGGCCGCCCGGCCAACGACTGGTCCGCCCCCGAACTCGCCCTGCGCCGTGCCGTCTTGCCGCAGTCCGCCGCGCTGTCCTTCCCCTTCACCGTCGCCGAGGTCGTACGGATGGGCCGGGCGCCCTGGGCCGGTACGCCAGCCCAGGACGAGGACGAGCCCACGGTGACGGCGGCGATGGCGGCCACCGAGGTGGCACGGTTTTCCGAGCGGCCCTTCTCCGACCTCTCCGGCGGAGAGCGCGCACGGGTGGCACTGGCCCGCGTACTGGCCCAGCGTGCCCCGCTCCTCCTCCTGGACGAGCCGACCGCCGCCCTCGATCTGCGCCACCAGGAACTGGTGTTGAGAATCTGCCGGGAGCGGGCGGCGGCCGGGGACGCGGTGGTCGTGGTGCTGCACGACTTGGGCCTGGCCTCGGCGTACGCGGACCGGGCCGCCGTGCTGCACGGCGGCCGGATCGCCGCTCAGGGGCCACCGGCCGAGGTCTTCGAGGCCGGCCTGCTGTCCCGGATCTACCGGCAGCCGGTGGAGGTGGTCGAACACCCCAGGACCGGCCGACCACTGGTCATCCCCGTACGCGACCGCTGAACCGCAGTTCGCCGTCATTCACCCCAGGCGTTTGACAGCGAGCCCGGTCGCCCAGGAATCCTTCTCGGCGACCTGGCCGCTCTTCGGCCCGATGCCCTTGATCCTGGTCGGAGTCGCGTCCGGGGCGAACGCGTGGTGGAAGGTGAAGGCGTGCGGCGTGGAGCCGTGGTCGTGGAGGTGCTCCAGTCTGGAAACCCCGTCCTGCCAGGTGGGTATCACGCCGTCGGAGACCCACCAGAACACGTAGGCCGGGTGTTCTGACCTCTCGAACCAGTCGTAACGCCTGTTCAGCGCCGCACGGTGCAGACCGGTGTAGATGGCGTCGAAGGCGGGGCGCAGGTCGGTCCAGAGCGAGAGGGTCGTGGCCAGGGCGAGGGTCTCCACCGTATGGCCCTTGCCGTACCAGGTCGGTACGGCGAACTCCCCCCATGCACCCCAGTCCAGGTCGAAGTGTGTGCCCCGGCCGCCGGCTGCCGCTTCAGCACGAGCGAGATATCCGGGGTGCTGACTGATCGACCGGTAGACGGCCTCAGCACCGTCGTGGAACTCGCGCGTCAGAGGTGCGGGATCGGCGAGAGGTGACTTCAGGACGCCGAATGTGTACAGAGCAAGATGGGGCATGCGTCTCTCCCTGGTTGAGGGCCTGGTGTGGACCCGGTTCGGTGGCTTGTGCAGGGCGGCGAGGGCGCGTGGGGCGTGACCGACGCACCCCGTCGAGGGCGGCTCAGCCTGAAGAAACCCCCGTGCGACCGTGGGCGACCACCGAAGGCCAGGTGAATGTAGCTGCCTCTGCGGGCCATGTCGAAGTTGCGTTTTCCCTGTCCAAGTGGCCTCTTGGGCAGGCCTTTCGGGACTTGGGGCGGTGGCGCCGCCTGCCGTCGTGGAAGTGCGCACGGCCCGGCACCGCGGGGGAGGAAGGAGCATCGACAGCTCCGCTCAAGCTGGTGTGCCGGGGCGACGCCAGCGGGGTCGGCTGGGTTGGCTGACGCGGCGACTGGGTTCGCTGTCGAGGGACAACCGCGGAACCGAGGGCCTCGCGCAGGGAGGCGAGGGATTTTCAGCGAACGTTGAGCGGGGGGTGGTGTCGACGCTCCGGCGCTCCGGCGGTCGGGCTCAAGCGCGGCTGGTGGCGTCGGTCTGCTCACGCAGGATGTCGCCGTGGCCGGCGTGGCGGGCGAATTCCTGGATCATGAGCAGATAGATCCATCGCAGGCTGACGGTGCCGACGACAGGGTGCTGTCGGGTGGCGTCGAGGTCGATGCCCGCGGCGATCGTTCGTGCGCGGTCGCTGGCGCGCTCGAACTCGGCGATGACGTCGGCCACTGTCTCGTCGTCACCGACCACGAAACTGTCCTCGCCCACCATCGCACCGTCACATTCGGAGTCCGGCAACCCCGCCAAGACGCGCTGAAACCAGTTCCGTTCAGCGAACGCGGCATGTTTGACCAGCCCGATCGACGTCGTCATGGACGGGACGCGACGGTGGCGGGCCTCTGCTTCGGAGAGTCCGCGCACCGTGTCGATCAGCTCGGCCCGAACATGGTCAAGCAGGTATTCGAGAAGCTGGCGCTCGGGGCCGTCGGTAGTGCGAATCGGGTCCTGCATGGCGGGTGTCCCCCGTTTCCCCCAGACAGCCAGGCCGCGGCTGCCACTCAACCTCCGCTGAGCGTACCGAGCTGCCACCGGTCTTCGCTGAGATTGCTCAACCTTCGCTGCGAGAGCGCGGAGTGCGAAGGGCAACGCGCCGGGCCCAACCGCGCTCCCTGCGCCAGGCGTCACGCCAGGTCACCACGTCAAGGCGTTACGACCAGCGGGGCGTTGCGTTGCGCGTCCGAGATCAGTTCGTCCGCGGCCGCGATCAGTGCCCGCAGGGCCTTGATCAGGCCGGTGCGTTGGTCGGTGGGGAGGCGGGCGACGATCGTGCCGATCTCCTCCGAGCGGTGAGCCAGGACGTTCTCGACCAGATGCCGGCCGGCCGGGGTGAGGCGGAGGACGACCTCGCGGCGGTTGGCGGGGTTGATCTGCCGGTCGACGAGGCCGACGGCCTGCAACCTGTCGACCATGCGCAGCGCCGTGGAGGCGTTGACCTCCAACGCGGCGGCCAGTGCGGCCAGTTTGCCCGCACCGTGACTGTGCAGGACGACCAGGGTGCGGAGTTGGGGGAGGGTGAGTGTGGGATCGGTGGCGGCGAGCGAGCGGGCGGAGATCGCGACGAAGAGCCGGGAGGTTTCCATCAGTGCAGCGGTGACCTCTTCGACGGTCTCGTGCGCGTCGCGCTTCGGGGCCGCTGCTTCGCCGTCACGGTGGGTGTACTGCTTCATGGTCTTGCGCCATGGTCAGGTGAGGTGCCGGAGTTTTCCTGGCAGGCGATAGGCGCCGGAAGGGGTGTTGTTGTGGGCGCCTGTTTATCCGTTTTTGGCTGCTTTATTGCACTGAGCAATGATACTCTGATGGTGAGGTCATTCGAAATATCTGAGGGGAAGCGATTCGGATGTCGGACCTCTCTCATCACGCCCCGGACATCACCAGTCACCCCGACGTCCCGGAGATGCGCGAGCGTTACGCCAAGCTGGTCGGCGGAGGCCAGGCAGTCGCTCTCGACGGCCTGGTCCTCCTCACCGGTATCTACGCGGCGATCTCCCCGTGGGTGGTGCACTTCCGTGTGACAAGCCCGGAACTGACCGTGAACAACCTCATCATCGGCCTCGTTCTGGCCGTGATCGGCCTGGGGATCACCCGGGCACCCGAGCGCATGTACCGGCTGACCTGGACCTGCGCGGCGATCGGTGTCTGGTTGATCATCTCGCCGTGGGTCGTGACCGCCGGCCACCACGCGACCGCCGGAATGATCTGGAACAACGTCGTGCTCGGCGCCGTGACGCTCGTCCTCGGGTTGGCCGCAACCCGGTTGGCGATGTCGGCGGAACAGCGGCCAAGGACCGGTAAGTAGCCGGCGCGCACCGCATGGCGACCGCTCCGGAAGGAGGTGGCCATGACTCTACCCATGCGTGACCGGCGAGCTCTCGCCGAGATCGAACAGTATTTCCTGGAGGACGATCCCGAGTTCGCACTGCTGCTGGGCACCTTCGGTGGCGCCGGGACCGGGGGCCGGCGGACCGGACTCGTGCGGCGGCTCCGGACAGGTGTGGTGATCGCCTACCTGGCGGTCACGGTGAGCGGCGTGCTGTTCGTCGCCGGGGCCGTGGCCCGGGACGCGGCGCTGCTGATGGCGGCCGGGGCCATGGTGTTGGCCTCCGGACTCCCGTGGGTCTGCGCCCGGTTCCGGCGCGGGGCGGAACGCCCGGCTGAGCCGGACCTCCGTCGCGGCGGGCACGCGACCCGATGAACCGGCTGGAAAGTGGTGATTCCATGAAGTGCTACGACTGCGTGCAGGCCGGTGAGTTCGTCGACGCGGTCGGCGTCTGCCACCACTGCGGCGCCGGGGTCTGCCTGCAACACTGCCATGTCGCCCTGGAGCCCGGTCACCGGCTGGCCGGCGTCGGTCAGTCGACGCTCTCCCGACCGGCCCGCGAAGTCACCTGCCTGACCTGTCATGCCTCCCAGTCGCTACCTGCTCGGGTGGCTACCAAGGGAAACGCGCGGTGACGCTGCGGAGGGACTGGCGAGCGGAGGCACCCGGTCGCGAACGCCAGTCACCCCGGGCGTCCCCCGCGCGCCGACAGGCCAGGCAGGCGCATGCTCGGACAGTGGTCAGAGGACTGCCACCGGGCCGGCTGGCGTCGACGATCCCCGATAAAATGAGCCCTCGTAGCTGTCGCACCCGAACGTGCACGGGTAGTTGCCGGCGCGGCGCGGAGCAAGGCATGGCTGGCCTCCGGGGGTAGGCCCGTGGCGGCCGGCCGGGAAGGACACCGATGGCCACACAGATCACCTGCCGCAGGGTTTACGAGGAGAGCACGGCACGGGACGGCAAGCGGGTGCTGGTCGACCGTGTCTGGCCGCGCGGCATGCGCAAGGAGGACCTGCACCTCGACGAGTGGCTGCGCGAGGTGGCCCCCTCCACCGAGCTGCGCAAATGGTACGGCCACGACCCGGACCGCTTCGCCGAGTTCCGCCGCCGCTACCTCGGCGAACTGCGCGATTCCGAACACCGGGAGGCCGCTGTGCACCTGCGCGACCTCGCGACCCACGACACCGTCACGCTGCTGACCGCCACCAAGGACATCGAGCACAGTCAAGCGGCGGTGCTCGCAGAATGGCTGGCCGAGAAGCGGTGAAGTAGCAAGAACCTCGGCAAAGCGGATCACCGCGGAGGATCGGACGGTATAACGGTCCCCATGTCTCCGCACCCACCGGCATCACCCGAGCCCGCCGATCAGCCTGCCGACCCGCCCGCGACGGGTCGCCTCGACGAGGAGGCGGAGGAGGTCACGGTCGCCGTCATGGCGGCGTCCCGCCTGATCATGGCCGTCTCGGCGCGCGCCCTGGCCTCGATAGACGACGCCATGACGCTGCCGCAACTGCGGGCCCTGGTCGTGCTGGAGAGCTGCGAACCCCTCAAACTCGCGGCCATGGCCGCTACATTGGGCGTCAATCCCTCGACCGCCATGCGGATGGTCGACAAGCTGGAAGCCGTCGGACTGGTCGACCGCAAGCCCAACCCGGAAAACCGCCGCGAGGTCGTGCTGCGCCTCACCGCGGAGGGACGGACCATGGTCGAACGGGTCCTGGCACACCGCAGGGCCGAGGTCCGCACACTGGTCGGCCGGCTGCCGAACCAACAACGGGCCGAGCTGGTACCGGCGTTGCGGGCGCTCATCGAGGCCGCCGGCGAGCTGGCCGTCGACCCCTTCGACGAGGTGCGGCGGATAGGTGGGATCGTGGCGGACCCGCTCGCCCCGGGCGGCCGCGACGGTCTGGTGTGACAAGCGCGACCGGCCCCGCCGACGGAGCGGGACCGGCCGTCGTCTCGGTCAGCGCGGGGCGCCGGCCCGCCTCTGCCGCGTGGCGGGGCGGGTGGTGGCGGGATGCCGATAGGGGGTGGTGCGGGCGCGGGAGCGGTACACGACGTACGGCCGGATCAGATAGCCGACGGGTGCGGTGAAGGCGTGCACGAGTCGACTGAACGGCCACAGGGCGAACAGGACCATGGCGAGCAGGGCGTGGCACTGGTACACGAGCGGGGCGTGCGCCATCGCCGGGACGTCCGGGTCGAGTTCGAACAGGCTGCGGAACCAGACGGCGACGCCCAGTCGGTAGTCGTAGGGGTTGGCCACCGAGGACGCGGTGGCGGTGAGGCCGGCCACCAGGACCAGGGTCAGCAGCGGGTAGACCAGGCGGTCGCTGCGGCTGGTCGCCTGGCGCACCGCGGGCACCCGCAGCCGCCGCCACAGCAGGATGCCCAGACCGCACGCGGCCGCGATGCCGGCCGCGCCACCCATGGTGAGGGCGACCGAGTGGTACATCTCCTCGCTCACCCGGAACCGTTGGGTGAGCGATTCGGGCACCAGGAGCCCCATCACATGACCGCCGGCGACGAACAGCAGCGCGTAGTGGAACATCGGGCCGCCGATGCGCAGCAGCCGGGCCTCGTGGAGTTGACTGGAGCGGGTGGTGAAGCCGAAGCGGTCGTGGTGGTAACGCCAGAAGGTGCCGGCCACCAGGATGGTCAGGGAGAGGTAGGGCAGTACGCCCCACAGGGCGATGCGGAGGTGGGTGGTCACCGGCGGACTCCTTCGTCGCCCGGGGTAGCGCGGATCGGGAATGGCACGGGGGGCGCCTCGCTGGGTACGGGGGCCGGCCGCGGTCCGGCGGCGGGCAGGGTGTGTTGGAGGGCGCGCAGCACGTCGGCGTACGGGCTGCGGTAGTCCGCCAGTGCCCGGGCGAGCAGGTCCACGGCGCCGCGGTAGTGATGGAGCACCGGGATGCCCGCCTGGGGACAGCGGGCGGCGAACTCCAGCACGACGGGCAGGAAGTCGGGCAGCTCGCCGTCGTCGGGTTCCCAACCGTGCTCGCGGTAACGGGACTTGAGCGCGGCCAGGGCCGCCCCGCGGCGACGGGTGTCGCCGTCGGTGTAGTGGGTCAGATGGAGGGTCCGGCGTCGGCTGCGGTCGAAGGTGATGACATAGCGCGAGGCCAGGTCCAACAGCGGGGCGCTCGCCGTCTCGACGCAGAAGCCGAGCAGTAACTCGACCTCCGGACCCTTGAGTTGGGTGAGTGCGGCGGCAACCTGGGGGAGCCGCTCGGCCCAGACCGGGTCCGGGTAGGACAGCAGCAGGGCGGTCGCCTGGTGAACGGCGCGGTGACGGTTCATCAGCTGCTGCCCTCCCCCTGCTGCCGCGGCGGGAAGAGGCCCTGCGGCTTGCCGCGCCCGTTCCAGTTGAACAGGTTGACCCGGTCCCGGAGCCGACCGGTGGACGCCGCGGTCCCGGCCAGGGGAGGCGCATGGAACGCCTCCGGGTCGTACATGCCCGGCCCGCCCTGGCCCTCCAGGCTGCACCCGTGCGCGGTCGCGTCGTCCTCCCGGTCCCGGCCGACGGCGTAGCCGGTGGGAATGACGTAGCGGTCCTCGTACTTGGCCACGGCCAGCAGCCGGTACATCGCCTCGATCGAGTGCTCGTCCAGGCCGACGCCGCGCGCGATCGCCGGATCCTGCTCCTCGCCGAGGTTGATCCGGCGCATGTGCGCGCGCATCGCGGCCAGTCGGCACAGCGCGTCCTCCACCGGCGCCCGGTCCCCGGCGGTGAACAGGCCGGCCAGGTAGTCCAGGGGGATGCGCAGGGTGTCGATGGCGCCGAAGAGGTTCGCCGGGTCCTCGCCGTCGTGACCGCCGCGGGTTAGGGCCTCGACGACGGGGGAGAGCGGCGGGACGTACCAGACCATGGGCAGCGTTCGGTACTCCGGGTGCAGCGGTAGGGCCACCCGGTACCGGGTGATGAGGTCGCGCACGGGCGAGCGGCGGGCCGCCAGGATCCAGTCGTGCGGGATGCCCGACTCCTCGGCGGCGCGGACCACCTCCGGGTCGTTGGGATCGAGGAAGCAGTCGAGTTGGGCCTCGTAGAGGTCCCTCTCGTCCGGGACGGCCGCGGCCCGGCCCGCCTTGTCGGCGTCGTAGAGCATGACGCCGAGGTACCGCAGCCGACCCACACAGGTCTCCGAGCAGACGGTCGGCTCACCGGCCTCGATGCGCGGGTAACACAGGGTGCACTTCTCCGCCTTGCCGGTGGAGTGGTTGAAGTACACCTTCTTGTACGGGCAGCCGCTGACGCACATCCGCCAGCCGCGGCACCGGTCCTGGTCGACCAGGACGATGCCGTCCTCGATGCGCTTGTAGAGCGCGCCGGAGGGGCAGACCGCCACGCACGTCGGGTTCAGGCAGTGCTCGCAGATCCGCGGCAGGTAGAACATGAACGCCTGCTCGTACTCCAACTGCACCTGCTCGTTCATCCGGCGCAGCACGGGGTCCCCGGCCAGGTGGTCGGGGCCGCCGCCGAGGTCGTCGTCCCAGTTGGGGCCCCAGGTCACCTCGGTGGGCCGCCCGTCGATCAGTGAGCGGGGCCGGGCGGTGGGCAGGTCGTCGCCCAACGGCGCGGAGATCAGCGTCTCGTAGTCGTAGGTCCAGGGCTCGTAGTAGTCGCTGAGGGTGGGGAGTTCGGGGTTGGCGAAGAGGCGGGCCAGGCGGCGGGCGCGGCCGCCGGTGCGCGGAACCAGGCGGCCGCGCCCGTCCAGGCGCCAGCCGCCCTTCCACGTGTCCTGGTCCTCGTGGCCGCGGGGGTAACCCTGGCCGGGACGGGTCTCGACGTTGTTGAACCAGGCGTACTCGGTGCCCTGCCGGTTGGTCCAGGTCTGCTTGCAGGTGACCGAACAGGTGTGGCAGCCGATGCACTTGTCGAGGTTCATGACCATCGCGACCTGTGCCATGCAGCGTCCGATGGAGGTGGCTTTGCGACGGGGCATCTCTTCAGTACTCCACGTGCTGGTCGCGACGGCGGATGACGGTGACCGCGTCCCGCTGGTTTCCGGTGGGACCGTAGTAGTTGGGCGCGAACGACAACTGTCCGTAGCCGCCGATGAGGTGGGTGGGCTTGATCAGGAGGCGGGTGAGGGCGTTGTGCACCCCGCCGCGGCGCCCGGTTGCCTGGGAACGGGGGACGTTCACCAGGCGTTCCTGCACGTGGTACATGAACACCGTGCCGGGCGGCATGCGGTGCGAGACCACCGCCCGCGCGGTCACCACGCCGTTGGGGTTGACCGCCTCGATCCAGTCGTTGTCCGCGGCACCGATGGCCTCGGCGTCGGCCAGGCTCATCCAGATCACCGGCCCACCACGCGCCAGGGTCTGCATCAGGAGGTTCTCCTGGTACTCGGAGTGGATCGACCACTTCGAGTGCGGAGTGATGTAGCGGACCGTCACCGAACGGGCGTCGTCGTCGACCGGATCGCTGCCGTGGACCATGGCGCGGTCCAACGGGGGCCGATAGACGGGGAGTTGCTCACCGTATTCGGCCATCCAGTCATGGTCGAGGTAGAAGTGCTGCCGCCCGGTGAGGGTGTGCCAGGGTTTGCGGTGCTCGGTGTTGACGGTGAAGGGGGCGTAGCGCCGGTCAGGGGCCTCCTTGCCGGACCACTCGAAACTGGTGCCGACCTGGACCGGCCGGTTCTGGGTGTCGGAGAACACCACCCGGCGTTCGTGGACGGAGGCGGCTAGCTCGCTGAACCCGGCGACCGGCCCACAGCGCTCGGAGAGCTGGTCGAAACCCTCGGCGGCCAGGCGCCCGTTGGTGGTGCCCGACAACGCCAGGATCGCCTCGCAGAACTTCACGTCGGTGTCCAACAGCGGACGACCGCGCGCCGGACCGGACAGGGCGGTCCCGCACCGCTCGGCCAGCCAACGGGACTCCGGACCGGGGTGGACGGTGAGCCCCTTGACCGTCATGCCCTGCTGCTCGGCGAGCGGGCCGAACGACGCCAGCTTGGCCGCCACCGCGGTGTAGTCCCGCTCGACCACGCTGAACAGGGGCATGTTGCGGCCCGGCTCCGGACGGACGCCGGGCTCCCGCCAGTCACACACCGTCCCGCCGGGCTGCGCCGTCTCCCCGGGCGTGTCGTGCTGCGGCACGGTGGCCACCAGGTCGTAGGCGGTGTCCAGGCGTCCCGCCGCCAACTCGCTGAACTTCGCGGCCAGTCCCTGGAAGATCTCGAAGTCGGTGCGGGCCTGCCAGGGCGGGTTGATCGCCGGCGAGAAGGCGTGCACATAGGGGTGCATGTCCGTGCTGGACAGGTCGTGCTTCTCGTACCAGGTCGCCGCCGGCAGGACGAGGTCGGCCATCAACGTGGTCGAGGTCATCCGGAAGTCCAACGCCAACAGCAGATCGACCTTGCCGCGCGGCCCGTCCTCGTGCCAGGCAAGGTCACGCGGCCGACTCCCGGGCGGGACCTCCTCCGCACGGGCGTTGTCGCTCGCCCCCAACAGGTGCCGCAGGAAGAACTCGTTGCCCTTGGCCGAGGAACCGATCAGATTGGCCCGCCACACGGTGACCACCCGCGGCCAGTTCGCCGGATCGTCCGGATCCTCACAGGCGAACTTCAGGCGCCCGGCCGCGAGTTCGGACGCCGCCCAGTCACCCGGCTCACGCCCCGACTCGTGCGCCTGCCGACCGAGCTCCAACGGATTGGCGGTGAACGCCGGAGCGGAGGGCATCCACCCCAACCGCATCGACTGCGCCACCAGGTCCGCGGTGTGCCGACCGGCGAACGCACCCTCGCCGGTCGGAGCCGTCAACGCATCAGCGTCCTGCGCGTCGTACCGCCACTGGTCGGTGTGCAGATACCAGTACGGCGTACCGGGCACCTGCCGGGAGGGGCGCACCCAGTCCGCGGCCGACTGCAACTGCTGCCAACCGGTATACGGGCGGACCTTCTCCTGCCCGACATAGTGCGCCCAGCCACCGCCGTTGACGCCCTGACAGCCGGTGAGCAGCAGCAGGGTGAGAAACGAGCGGTAGATGGTGTCGGAGTGGAACCAGTGGTTGGTGCCCGCCCCCATGACGATCATGCAACGGCCGCGGGTCTTCTCCGCCGTGTGCGCGAACTCGCGCGCCGCACGCACCACGGCGCGGGCCGGCACCGAGGTGACCGTCTCCTGCCACGCCGGGGTGTAGGGGAGCGAGGCGTCCTCGTAGTCCTCCGCCCAGTCACCCGGCAGCCCCGACCGCCCCACACCGTACTGGGCCAGCAGCAGATCGAACACGGTGGTCACCCGACGCCCGCCGAACTCCCGCACCGGCACACCACGCCGCACGGTGCCCGGCGCATCGAACCGCGGCAACAACACCGTCACCCCGGTGCCGTGCTCCCGGTGGAAGGTCAACGCGGGCTCGATCCCGGCCAGATCCAGGTTCCACCGCCCGGTGCCGCTCTTGGACCAGCGGTCGCCCAGCGTCCCGTTCGGCACCACCGGCCGGTCGGAAACCGCGTCGAGCAGCACCGGCTTCCACGCCGCGGTCGCCTCCTCCTCCGACGCGATCCCCAGATCCGCGGCCGTCAGGAACTTCCCCGGCACGAACCCCTCTTCCCGCTCCTCCAGCGCGACCAGGAACGGCAGGTCCGTGAACTGCTTGACGTAGTCGGTGAAATAGGGGACCTGGCGCTCGACGAAGCACTCCCGCAGCACCACGTGCCCCATGGCCATCGCCAGCGCACCGTCCGTCCCCGGATGCGGATGCAGCCACTCGTCCGCGAACTTCGTCGCGTCCGCGTAGTCCGGCGAGACCACCACCACCTTCTGCCCCCGGTAGCGCGCCTCGGCCATCCAGTGCGCGTCCGGGGTCCGGGTCACCGGCACGTTCGAGCCCCACAGCATCAGGTAGGCGGCATCCCACCAGTCACCCGACTCCGGCACGTCCGTCTGGTCCCCGAAGACCTGCGGCGAGGCGATCGGCAGATCCGCGTACCAGTCGTAGAACGACACCATCGGCGCGCCGATCAACGACATGAACCGCGCACCGACCGCATGCGACGCCATCGACATCGCGGGGATCGGCGAGAAGCCGGCGATCCGATCCGGCCCGTGGGCGGCGATGGTGTGCACATGGGCCGCCGCGGCGAGCTCCAGTGCCTCGTCCCAACCGATGCGCACCAGGCCGCCCTTGCCGCGCGCCGACTGGTACCGCCGCCGCTTGGCCGGATCGGTGGTGATCTCCGCCCAGGCCGCCACCGGGTCCCCCAGGCGCTGACGCGCCTCCCGGTAGAGCTCCAACAGGACCCCGCGCACATGCGGGTAGCGCACCCGGGTCGGCGAGTAGGTATACCAAGAGAACGAGGCCCCGCGCGGACACCCGCGCGGCTCGTACTCCGGACGGTCGGGCCCCACCGACGGATAGTCGGTCTCCTGCGTCTCCCAGGTGATCACGCCGTCCTTGACGTACACCTTCCACGAGCACGAGCCAGTGCAGTTCACTCCGTGAGTCGAGCGAACCACCCGGTCGTGGGCCCAACGCTCCCGGTACGGCGCGTCGTTCACACCTTGATCGGTCCGGAAGACCGCCCTCAGGTCCGGTGTGGTGGGGGCCCGCCGCAGGGCCGTACCCACTTGCAACAACTGATCTGCAGCCTTCGCCGCAACGCGCTCGGCTTCTTTCCGGGCGCCGCCTCGTACCACCACCGTCGCTCCTTTCACAACACGCGATGAGCGGCACCGACCTCTCGGGGCCCCGTACCCGGGCGGTCGCGTTCCACCGGAACCAGCTTCACCATGCGGAGTCCCTGCTGACACACCATCACGACAGGCTTGATGAGAGTTATACGTAGTTTTTCTTGCGCTTTGCAATACTTGCCAATGGCATGCACTTCGCTGTGAGTGACGACCCGTCGGTCACCCGCACAAAGACCGGCCTGACAAGGCGCAATCCTCCAGAGGACGGAGAGCGGGGGAGGTGTTCCACGAGGCGAACGGGGGCCGCTCGACGCCCGCCACGGTCGCGGAACCGCCGCGAAACGGGCGCCGATCGGCGAGCGGAGGGAAGGTCCTTCGGCGAGCGAAACGGAAGCTGTTCGATGAGTGGGGAGGAAGCGGTTCGACGGGCGGAACGGAACGGGCATCACGAACGTCACCGGCGGGACCGGCGGGCCGGACGGCCGACGCGGCACCGCACGGAGTCCGGACGGAATCGGTGTACGGGTCCGGACGCCCCTGGCCCGGCACGCGCGTACTGGTCGACCGAAGACTGACGCTGACGTGCGTGCCCCTGATCGTGCGCCCCGACATCTGGATGCCCGGGGTCGCCCCCTCCGCCGCCCTCTGGCGCTGGTACGACCTCGACGAGGCCAACTACCCAGCCTTCGCCCGCCGCTACGCCCGGGAACTCGCCGAGGATCCGTCACGCGCCGACGCCCTGCGCCGTCTCCGCCAACTCGCCCGCACCGGACCGCTGATCCTCCAGACCGCGGCGACACCGCTCCACCTCGGCCACGCCAGAGTCCTGGCCCGCCAGTTGGCGACCGACACCACCGACCGTCCGCCCGAGGGCGCCGGCGACGCGGCCTGCTGGCTGAGGGCGGTCTGCCCCCCACTGCGGCCGGGTCCCGGACGAACCGATGAGCGTCTGCCCGTCCTGCGGGATGCCGCTGCCACGGCCGGGGGAGGGGTATTGACGGTCGTCGGAACGGCCGCCGCTACTTTTTAGTCCACTGGCATATGTGTCGGCGGCGATCGTTCGCAAGACTGCGGGCGTTGGCCGCGTCGGCCGGAAGCCGGATGTGAACTCCCCCTGCTGGGAAGGGTGGTCGTCACCTTCGCCCCGCCCAACGACCTGGGCGTACTCGACCACGACGGCACACCGCCCACCGGGGAGACCGTCCACAACCCGCTCCGCGCGATCACCGACAGCACCGGGAGCGGCAGCGAGGTGGTGTTCACCCTCCGCCGTCAACCGGGCATGAGCGACGCCGACTTCGAGCGGGACGACGCCGGCATGGTCGCCGCCGACCTGGCCCGGCTCAAGGAGTTGTTGGAGTCCTCCGCCCGCCGGCAACGGTGAGTCAGCCGGACTCCTCGCTCGCCTCCCCTTCGGCCCGGTTGATGATGCGGCAGATGTGGGAGCCGGTGCAGGTGGCCGGTTCGGTGGTGGCGGCGCGTCGGGCGAGGACGCGGAGGGAGGCGCGGGTCTCACGGAGCTCGGCCATCCGGCGTTCGATCTCACCCAGGTGCTGCTGAATGAGCGCGCCGACGTGGTCACACGGGGCGTGCCCGCTGTCGCGCAGGGTGAGGATGCCGCGGATGTCGGCGAGGGTGAGCCCGGCGCGCTGGGCGTCGCGGATGAACGCGAGGCGGGTGACGGCCTCGGGCGGGTAGTCGCGGTAGCCGCCGGGGGTCCGCGGTGGTTCCAACAGGAGACCGGCCTGTTCGTAGAAGCGAACGGTTGTGGTGGTCACCCCGCATGCCGCGGCGAGCTCCCCGATGCGCATACCCCCAGGCTAACCCTTGACCTTCCAGTGCACTGGAAGGTCTACCGTCATGGCATCGGCACAGGCATCCATCGCCGGCACAGGCTTGGACGCACTGCGAGACGGGCGTGGGAAGGGAAGGGTGACTGCGATGCGGATCACGGTACTGACCGTGCCTGAGTGTCCCAACGGCCCCGTCGCGCACGAGCGGATCCAACGCGCGTTGGCTGGGCGTCGGGTCGAGGTGACATCGGTGACGGTCTCCGACGAGAGGGAAGCGGCCCGGTGGGGCATGACCGGATCACCCACCGTCCTTCTCGACGGCATCGATCCTTTCGCCCCGTCTGCGGCGCCGCCAAGCGTGTCGTGCCGCCTCTACCACCATGGCGACGGCACCACGGACGGCGCCCCGAACGTCACCGAACTCCGCCGGGCACTCAGCGCGTTCGAACTGGACGGACCGGATGGACCGGGCGGACCGGTCGGACCGGACGCGCTCGGCGGACTGAAGGGACTGGCCGGAACGGAGGAGCGGGGCGAGGAGCAGGGGCCGGCCGACGCCGATGACGACGCCTGCTGCGAGAGCGACGCGTTGGACCTGGTAGGAAGGGGCGGACGCGGCCGGTTGGCGCCGGAGGAGCGGGGCTTGCGGGCCGTGCAGCAGGCGGTGCTGCGCCACTTCGCCACCACCGGCCGGGCGCCGGACACCGCGAGGCTGGAAGCGGCGACAGGCGGCGCCGCAGACACTGCCCTCCGTCCCGTGAACGAGGTGCTGGCCGAACTGGCACGGGAGGACTTCCTGACCCTGGACGAGAACGGACGGATCGCGGCGGCCTATCCGTTCTCCGCCACGCCGACCCGCCACCGAGTGGTCATCGATGGCGGGACCCGGGGAACCCAGGGGATTCACGCCTGGGCGATGTGCGCGATCGACGCCCTCGGCATCCCCGCGATGCTCGGCAAGGACGTCGTGGTCCACTCCTCGGACCCGGTCACCGGCGAGCCGATCACCGTCACCCTCGCGGCGACGGACACGGCGACGGGCACCAACCAAGACAGTCACGCTATTTGGGAGCCGTCCACGGCGGTGGTGTTCGTCGGCCGCCGCTCCTACTCGGGCCCGGCGGCCGCGGTGTGCTGCGACGCACTGAACTTCTTCGCCTCCGGCGCCACCGCCCGCGCCTGGAAGGCGGACCACCCCGACGTGCACGGCCGACTCGTGGACCAGTCCCAGGCCGAGCACATCGGGCGACGCGTATTCGGTCCGCTGCTATCGAACGTCCCCCGGTATGACGGAAATTGAGGGGACGTCAGCGGGCCGAAGCGGCGTGTTGGACCTGTCCAGCGCCGCGCAGTCTTCGCCCCCAACGGCCCCAAGCCGCCGTACCGGTCGTGTCGTTGCCGGATCGGCCTATTGCGCTCCGCCGGCCGGAAGGTGGTCGCCGACCTGCTCGCGCAGCCACTCGTCGTCGAACACCTTGCTCAGGTAGTTGCGGCCGGAGTCCGGAATGACCACGACCACCAGGTCGTCCGGGCCGAGCTCGGCGGCGACGCGTAGCGCTCCGGCCACCGCGGTGCCTGCCGAGGCGCCCACCAACAGCCCCTCCTCGCAGGCCAGTCGGCGGGTGGTCAGCAGCGAGTCGCGGTCGCTGATCCGTTCGAAGTGGTCCACCACATCGGTGTGGAACGACTGCGGCCAGGAGTCGTCCACCGTCTCGGGGTGGCGGAACAGGCCGATGCTCTCGACGGCGTACGCGGTGCCGGGCCCGCCCGAGTAGACGGATGCCTCCGGGTCGGCACCGATCACCCGGACCCGGCCGTCGCTGACCTCCTTGAGGTAGCCACCGGTGCCGCTGATCGTGCCGCCGGTGCCGACGCCCGCCACCAGGTGCGTGATCCGGCCCTCGGTCTGCCGCCACAGCTCCGGACCGGTACTGCCCTGGTGCGCACGGGGGTTGGCGGGGTTGTTGTACTGGTCGGCCAGCCACGCGCCGGGAGTGGTCCGGGCGATCCGCTCCGCCGCGGCCCTCGGGTGCTCGGGGTGTTCGCGGGGTACGTCGCCGGGGCAGATCACCACTTCGGCACCGTAGGCGCGCAGCACCGACACCTTCTCGGCACTGCTCTTGTCCGGCAGGGTGAAGACACAGCGGTAGCCGCGTTGCGCCGCCACCATGGCCAGGCCCACCCCGGTGTTGCCCGAGGTGGTCTCCACGATGGTGCCGCCCGGCCGCAGCAGCCCGGCGTCCTCGGCGGCCCGCACCATGGACAGCGCGATGCGGTCCTTGACGCTGCCGCCCGGGTTGACGTACTCCAACTTCGCGTAGATCGGGGTCGAAAGGCCCGTGGTGATCCGGTTGAGCCGTACCAGCGGGGTGTTGCCGACCACGTCGACAAGGGATTCGTAGACGTCCATCGCAGCAGTCTGCCGGAAAGATCGAGGCCCGGGAGCAGCCTCCCGGGCCTCGGACCCGAAACGCGTCAACCGCGCCGCGTCGACAGCGCGGTACGGCGACGCAGTCGCGTCGGGGCGGCTACGTTGTCACGGCGTTCCACATTTGAATCGCGTACCCGTACGGCCACGGGGCCGTGGCAAGTAGGCCGCCCTGGAGCGGTGTTGACCGCGAGCACGGGATGGATGCCCCGTCGGTGCGGCGGTCCGTGGCGTCAGAGGGGGCCCGGTGGTTGCGGTGGCCTCGCTCATCGTGTGGCACCGTTCAACGCCTCGTCCGCCTTGCGTGCCTCGTTCATCCCGTGCGCCTCGTCCGCCACGGTGTCGGGCTGGTCGGCGTCGGGGCGCGGGCCGATGACGCCCTCGGCGGCCAGTTGGTCGTGGACCGCGTCGACGAGCCCGTGCAGCACCCTGATCTGGGACTTGGTGAACAGCAGCACCGCCACGATCAGCACGATGCCCGGCAACTGGGACAGCAGGAACGACTCGTTGAACCTGTCGACATCGAAGCTGTAGACGACGATCACGCGCAGCACGGAATCGACCAGCGCGGCGAGTCCGAACGCCGCCGTCACCATGCGCTCCCGGGTCCGGAACGGCCGGGAGCGCTCCCACGCCTGCTCGTAGGCGACGGTGCGGTCGGGATCGCCGTCGGTGGCCATCGGGGTGGCCGCCACATAGACCAAGGGCCGTCCCGCGACGCAGGTGAGGAGCAGGTAGACGGCCGCGAGCAGGGTGTAGAAGGACGGCTTGGCGGCGACCAGGCGCGGGTCGTCGGAGACGAACAGCAGGGCGACGGTCAGCGCCATTTCGAGGACGACGAGCAGGCCGATGACGTCCAGCTTGCGGCGCCGAATGGTGTGTATCAGTGCCCACAGGCCGCCCGCGGCGCCGGCGAGGGTCAGCGCCCAGACCTGGCTCAGGCCGACCAACTGGTGCAGGACGTAGAAGCCCGCGATCGGGATGACCAGGTCGAGCACCATCGGGGCAAGGGCCCGGAACTTCTGTGTCGGGCCCGGGGACTTGACTGCTGGGGTCTTCACGCGAGGGCTCCCTTGATGAGTGTTTCTGGTGGCAGGCTGCGGCATATCCGGAATGCGCAGTCATTACCTAGAGTTATCACGGAAACCTGCTGGTCAGAGCCGTGCGAGCGCGTGAGGGGCGTACCGGGACCGGGCCCAACGCCGAGGGGAGGAGGCGCGGCTGAGTGCCCGTCGGACGCTTCGGCTAGACCTGTGCGGCCCCGACGCCCGGTGCCGGGTGAGGGTCGCGGAAGGTGAACGCCATGGGCCCGGGGCCGTGTTCGCGCACCCGCGCGACCCGTTCCATCGCCTCGGCGATGCTCGGGCGATGGCCGACCGGGATCCACCACAGGGCCTGGTGCGCGTCGGTCATGCGGTGGAACCACTCGCGACGGCGGCTCAGTACGCGAAGGTGGTCGGTGTGGTAGGTGAAGTTCCGCAGATCCTCGACCGACTCCCAGACCGAGCAGTTGATCAGGAGCAGGTCGTCGCCCTCGTCCGGGCGGAACCCGGTCGCGTCCTCGCCCGCGTCGTCGACCATGCGCCAGACGAACCCCGGGCTGGACTCGGCGAGCGCGTTGATCTCGGGAAGCTGAGCGACGAAGCCGGCCAACTCCGGCCCGTCCAGCGGGCCGACGATGCGGCCGATGTTGACCTGCGCGAGGTGAAAGTCAGTCATGAGCCCAGCATGGCCCGGCCCGACTTCTATCGTCAATGTGTTTTGTTTTTAGAAAGCGCCACGCAACACCCGCCGGGACACGGGTCCATCGACGGCGACCACTGCTCCGGCGCCAACCCCTCCAGCAGCGCGAGATTCATCCCGCAGACCAGGGCCGGAAACTCCTCGGCCAGCGCGTGGAAGGGGCAGTTGCGCAGCCGCAACGTCCCCCCGTCCCAGAAGGGCTGATAGCCGCGGGCCCGCAACACCTCGACCAGGTCGTCGGCGGTCACATCCGGATGCGCCGCGCCCGCGGCCCGCGCCGCCGCCTGCAACTCCCGGTCCAGGCCAGCGTTCTCCACCACCTCGGCCAGCAGCCGACTGGCCGCGTCGTACGACCGGGGCGGAACGGACACGACATGCTCACCCTCGGCACGCCGATACACCTTCGCCGGCCGCCCCGCTCCCGGCCCCGTGCGCCCGGAAAGCCGCCGGAAGGACACCGCCAGCAGACCCGCCTCGACCAGCTTGTCCAGGTGGAAGGCGGCCAACGACCGGGAAATCCCCACCGCTTCCGCGGCCGCATCGCGCCCCACCTCCTCCGGAGCGGCGGCAACGTGTCGATAGAGCCGGCGGCGCACAGGGTCACCCAACACACCCAGCACCGCGAATGCGGAATCGGAATCCTCAGCAGTCACGCGCCGAGTCTATGACCAATGAAAGTACGCAGAACAGCGCCGAGCCCTCGCCGCAAGGCCCCCTGCCCACGGCCCCTGACGAAGGCCGTGAGCAGGGTCTTTGCCGAAGCCCGGCCCGGTCGCGCGGCGGCGGCCCCACGGAACCACGCGCCCCGGCAGGCGACACCGGGCCCGGCCGGCGTACCGATCCCCGCAGGCCCCCGCGACGAGCGACCCCTCACCTCTCCTTCAGCTCACCAAAGATCTCGATCAGCCGCTGGGCCGCGTCGTCGTCGAAGACGGTCTCGTAGAAGAGGGCACCCTCGGCGGCGGCCGCGGCGCTACGCGGGAACATGGCCTGCTCGTACTCGCTGAGCGCGGCCTCGACGTCGCCGGGGTACGCGGCAAGGGCCTTGCCGAGTTCGGCGCCGTCGAGCATGGCGAGGTTGGCGCCCTCGCCGTTCGAGGCCGTGAGGTGGGCGGCGTCGCCGAGCAGAGTCACCCCCGGCACCCGATCCCACCGGTGCTCGTTCGGCAGGGCGTTGGCGGGGCGCAGGACCGGTGCGGTGTCGCCGTCGGTGATCAACGCGGTGAGCTCCGGCGCCCAACCGTCGAACTCCTGCGCAATCCGCGCGGCCGCGGAAACGGGATCGGTGAAGTCGATACCGGCGAACCACTCCAACGGCTTGAAGAGCATCACATAGCTGTGGAGCGTCTCGCCGCTCTCCCGGTGCGCCCCGAGCAACTTCCCCGCCGCTGGCGCGAACATGCCCCCGCCGCCAACTGCCTTGGCGGTAGCGGGGTGGCGGGTGTCGCTGTCGAACAGATAGGTCTCGACGATCGACACACCAACGTACTCGGGTACCGCATCGGACAGCAGCGTCCGGACCCGCGACCATGCGCCGTCCGCGCCGACCAGCAGACGCGTGGCGACGGTGGTGCCGTCGGCGAAGGTCACCTCGTGACGGCCCTCGCCGAGGGCACGGACGCCGCTGACCTTGTGCCCCCACCGGACGGTGCCGGCCGGGAGCGAGTCGAGCAGGATCTGCCGCAGGTCGCCGCGCTGCACCTCGGGGCGCCCACCCGTGCCGTCGTCGGCCACGTCCAGCAGCACGGTCCCGTCCGGGTCGAGGACCCGGTACTGCTGGTGGCCCTCCAGGATGAGGCCGCGGAACTCGTCCATCAAATCCGCGTCCCGGAGCGCCAGTTGGCCGTTGTAGTCGTGGATGTCGAGCAGTCCGCCCTGCGCGCGTGCCGTGGGGGAGGACTCCGCCTCATAGACGGTGGCAGGGACGCCGTGGAGGTGCAGGACGCGGGCGAGCGTGAGTCCGCCGAGTCCGGCGCCGATGATCGTGACATGAGTGGTCATGGTGATTCCTTGCAGATCGCACGCCTGCCGAGCGGGCACCCGGCAGGAACCCTGACAACGTGCCAGCCCCCGCCGACAACCCACCGACATCGGACCGACAGCTCTCCGATCCACGCCTACAACTTCTTGCCCGTTGTTCTTTCCTTGCTCCTTGCTCCTTGCTCCTTCTCCTGTTCCTTGCCGTGCTGCTTGCCGTGGCGCAACGTCGTGTCGGCTGGGCCCAGTTGTTGGCGCAGGCGAGGCCGATTCGGATTCATGGAGGCCGGGACGCTCGTGCATGGCAGGATCGCGTCATGGGTGCCGCGACTCCGGCCTGCCGGACGCCGCACCGCCCCGGATCGCCACGGGAGTCGTCCCACCGACCGTCAGCCGCATCTCACTCGAAGTCGGCTCCACGAAACCCGAGTTGACGCTCCCCTCGGCCCCGCCGCACTCGCCGTCCGGGGCCGCGTCAAGCAGGGGTGAGGCGGATGGTGCATGCCTCGCGGTCAACGCAGGGCGCAATCCAGTTCGCCCCGGTGCTCGTTGACCCACCGATACGCCGCCTGTACCTCACCCACCGCCCCGGCCGCCCGGAGACGGGTCATCGCGGGTTCTCCGGAGTCCGCAGCCGCCTCAATACCGCGCCAACACCTGTCCTGCCACCACAAAATCACGGACACGAGATCACGCCGTTCGGCCAGCCCGTAACTGTCGGCGATCAACCTCAACCGCCGCGCAGCCTCGGGGACATCTTCGACACCCGGCCCGAGCCCGAGATACTGCCAACACGCATGGGCGACGTCATGCATGCGCGCACCCGGCGCGGCCAAGTCCCAATCGATAAAGGCCACGGGGCGCAGGGCAGCGCGCACGGTCCGGTAGACGGTGTTCTTGGGCGCAAGGTCGTTATGACACACGACCTCATGTGATCCGGCCAGTCCCGTGCCTGCCGTCAGGTCGTGGAACTCCCGCACGAGTTCGGCAACCCGCACCAGACTTTCGTCGGAGTACACGGCCGGTGGCTGCTGGGGTTCCCAGGCCACATGCCCTGCGAGATAGGTGAGAACCTCGCGCCCCTCCTCGTCGATACCGCGATAGCGCGGCGCACCACCCCATCCTGCGGCCTCAAACATCCGCAGCAGGTCACCGACGAAGCCAGTACGGTCCGACACGGGCCGACGCACGGTGCCGCCAACACGCACAACGCGACCATCCGACCCGCCAGACAAGGAAGCCTCCGACATCCCTCCATCGTGCACGATCGCCACGTCGAATCTCAGCACTCAGCACTCGGCAATCAGTACTCGGCACTCGACGCGCTGCTCAAGGCGTCCGCGCCCGTGCCACGAAAACGAGCCGGAAGCCTGCAACGGGCGGCGCTGGTTCGCCCCAGCGGACGGTGTGTGCAGTCGCCGGTGTTCGATGCCGGATGAGCGTCGACTGGCGTGCCGAGCTCCTTGGCGGACCTGGGCACCCCGCCCATGCCCTGGGGTGCGGCACGAAGGCCGCATCAAAATCGGATGCCGTGTACCGCAAGCGGGCGTAATGTGCGCTCCTTGGCAATGTCTATTACTTGGCTGGTGATGCGGCCGCTGTTTCGGGAGGGCTTGATGGTTGCGGACATAGTCAGGACCTGGGTGGCGGGCTGGGCTGTGTCACGGCGGACTCCTCCGCCGGTCGACATGCCCTGGGGTCTCTACATCGAGGTGGCCGATAGCCCCGCCGAGAGGGGACGCCATGTTCTGCCGGAAGTTGACGAGGCGTTGGTCCGCAGCGCCGCTGCCTCGGTGGACGTGCCGCGGACTTGGATGAAGATGCCCGCGGAGCCTGAGGAGATCGAGCCCTGGCTACCGCAAGGGTGGGCCTGGGAGGAGAGCGGGCATCTGATGGCCGTTGACTTGGTGGCCTCGGCCCCGGTCGCACCTGAGGGATACACGGCAACCGTGGAGGTCATCGGCGCTGTCGTGTACGTCCGGGTGTTGGACGCGACGGGCGAGCCGGCGGCCCAGGGACAGATGGCGCTCCTCGGGGAGGCCACGGTGGTGGACCGGGTGGTGACCGAGGAGGCTCATCGGCGGCGCGGACTGGGCAACTTCGTGATGCGCACGCTCGCCGACCACGCCTTGGACCAGGGCGCGGTCCTGGGCGTTCTCGGCGCGACCGACGCCGGACGTGCGCTGTACGAAACGCTGGGGTGGAAGAAGCACGCGACGCTCGCGGAGTGCGTCTACCGGCCCTGAGAAACAGAAGCGTTGGCCGATCGAGAGGCCGGTGCGTGGACCGCCCCACCGGCCGTTCTTCAGAGGCTCCGGCTGGTGCCACGGCGCCGCCGTATGACGCGTGGTGATCTGGACGATGGCGAAGGGGAGTTGACCGGGTCGCATCTCCCGCTGGGGGCGTCCGGGCCAATTCCTGACCCGTGCGGCTCCTTCAACGCGGCGATGTGAGGGTTCCGCCTCGGCAGCCCCTGGCGGGAGCTGCCGAGGCGGCGGCACGGTGCGCACCGGGCTCTTTCGGAGCGCAGGGCCACTTGGCGTGCGGCGCCGAGCCGTCTCCTGAGGGCTATGCGGTTGCCGGGCGGACGGGAAGCGGTTCGGGGTGCCGGCGGGTTGGGGCGGTGAGTTGTACGGCGCCGGCTGGTACCGGCACCGCGGCGAAGATCGCGTCCTGCTGCGCCTGGAGTTCGCGGCGACGCTCGGGCGGGGTGCCCGGCAGCCGCTGCTCCTCGTAGATCTTGTGGGTTTCCAGTTGGGCGGCCTTGCTCTCCGGGGTGTGGAACTGGACCTCGAAGACCTGGCCCGAACGCGGCGCGCGCCAGGCGGAGTTGACGGCCTTGTAGCCCTTGGGATGGCCCCAGGTGTTGGACCAGCGCTTGGTGTCGTTGCCCCAGGAGGAGAGCATCCCGGCGGCCACGGTGACGCCGTGGATGTACTGCCCGGTCGGCCACTGGAGGGTGTAGCGGACCGAGTCGTTGAGCGTGGCGAGTGAGGACTCCACGCTCTGCCCCGGGACCTCCTTCATCTTGGTGGCGATCTTCCGCTTGAGCGAGTCCGGGGACTTCAGTCGCTGGTCGAATCCGACGAGCTGCGCGTGGGTGAGCAGTGCGACGGTGCGGACCTGAGGACTGATGGACCGTTCCGCCCGCCGTGCCCGGGTCAGGTAGGCGTCCACTTCCTTGTTGTCATGGGCGTTGAGGTGCAGCCCGTCCTGACTCCAGCCGCCGTCGGGGGTGGTGACGCGGGGCTGTGCGGACGGGGCGAGGGCGGTGGCACGGGACGGGAGGGCCGGGGCGGCGCTGGCGGTCTGCGCCGCGCCCGTACCCAGGGCGGCGGCGAGGGCGGTGGCCAGCGCAGCCCGGGTGAGGGAGCGGCCGGTGGGGTGGTGGGACATGGGAGCGCGAAGTTCCTCTCTGCTGGACCGTATCGCTACGGCCGCCGCACCCAGCCTGCCGGATGCTCGCCGGGCTCGGTGCGGCCGTATGACATGAAGTGCAACGGGCGGCGCGCGCATCGGTGGCCATCTGCGCGGTCATTGGTCAGTACCTGGCCGGAACACTGCGCAGGAAGGCGCGAATCGGACGTCACGCAAGCCGGGCAACAGGCTCGGACGGCTACGGGAGGAGCGGCCTGGAACGGTTCAGGCCATGCATCCCGTGAAGCTGGTAACGCCACGTCACTCCCAAGCGGGCAGCGCGGCCGCCATCGCCGTCAACAAGGGCTTTGCGCCTGTCGCCGGCCGAATGCTGAGATGGCACCGTGCTCAACCACGATGAGGCGGCGACCGTCCGACCGTTGACACTGGCCTGGGTGAGCCGGCACCTGGAGGACGGCGAACGGATCGTCAGAACCGAGGCCCTGCTCGGCGGCATCACCGCCGAAATGCGAAGACTGACCATCAGCACCCGGGACGGAGGCACCCGTGACCTGGTGCTGCGGACCTTCGTCGACGTGGAGCACGCCGAGGACTGGCTGAACAGGGAGGCGCGCACCCTGCCCCTGCTGAAGGAGACCAGCGTGCCGGCTCCCGAACTGGTCGCGGTCGATCCGACCGCCGTGCACGGCGAGCATCCATCGCTCCTGATGACGTATCTCGCGGGCCGGACGGTCCTCGACGATGAGGGACTGGAGACGCGCGTCCCTGCGCTCGCCCGTCAACTCGTGGCGATCCACGCGCTGCGACCCGCCGTGCGGCCCCGGGAATATGAGACGTTGACGACCGCCGACACCGTCATCGTTCCGAAGGGCGCCGACGTGGCGGCATGGACCGCGGCGATCAACGTGATCCGCAAGCCCGCGCCGCCCTATGAAGGGCGGTTCCTGCACCGGGACTTCCAACCCGGCAACGCGCTGTTCGACGTGCGGCTCCGCACACGGGCAGGTGCGCGGATCACCGGCGTCGTCGACTGGGTACGGACCTCATGGGGCCCGGCGGATTTCGATGTGGCGCACTGCTCCACCCATCTCGCGCTGCTGCACGGCCCGGAGTGGGGTGTGCGGTTCGCCGAGGCGTATGAGGAGGCCGGTGGAGTGCTGGCCGCGGCGGCGGGCGAGCGGCTGTACTGGCGGGTGCGGGACGCGCTGGCGATCTCCGAAGAAGTGCAGTGGGTGGCGCAGCCATGGCGGGAGGCCGGGAGGGCAGAGCTGACGACGCGTGCCGTGGAGAGGCGGCTGGACGCCTATGTCACCGCCCTGATGGACGCGCGGGGCTGACCCAAGGCGGTCCGGGGCACGGGCCCGGCGGCGAGTGCCGGACCCGGCTTCCACGTCCGGCAAACGCCTGCCGGCACCTGGCTCCGGCGGCCTCCTACTGCACTGGCTCCAGGAATTCGAGCCGGTTGCCTACCGGGTCTTCGGAGAAGAAGCGCTTGTGGCCCGGCAGGTTGTCGTCCCAGACGACCAGAGCGCCGTGTTCCTTCAGATGGGCGGCGTACTCCTCGATCTCGGCGACGCGCAGCCCCGGATGGGCCTTCTTCGCGGGCCGGAAGTCGGTCTCGATTCCCAGGTGGAGTTGGACCGGACCGGCCTGGAACCAGCAACCGCCCCGCACCGCGAGGGCCGGCGGTTTGGGTATCTCGGTCATGCCGAG
Organism: Streptomyces sp. NPDC090442; assembly: GCF_044769405.1. NCBI lineage: Bacteria > Bacillati > Actinomycetota > Actinomycetes > Kitasatosporales > Streptomycetaceae > Streptomyces > Streptomyces sp. NPDC090442. The sequence goes on along the minus strand of NZ_JBIVXW010000046.1, from coordinate 35,334 downwards.
CACCTCCCCGTAATACCTCCGCAACTGGTCCTCGCTGCCGGGCGGGGCGGCGAGTTGTATGTGGTCGACGGCAACGAGCATGGTTCTCCCTCTCGTCGGTAGACGGCCATGGCATGCATGGCCGTGGGGCGCGTACAGGAGGTGAGGTGCGGTCGTCCGTGGCATGGGCCGGCCAGTCGGGTTCTCAGGACGTGCACCACCAACCACTCCGCACGCAGCGGCACTCTTGCCCATCCTGCCGTCACCGGGCTCTCCTGCCAACGCTTCGACGGCCACGGCCGGGTGGGACAGCGCACAGGGTGACCATGTCGCCTGGTCGTCCGCCCTGGCCGTTCAGCAATCGGGTCGCCGACTGGTCCACAGACCACGGCCCCGGAGGGCGTGCGTGCTCGCTTCGCTGCCCAGGGCCCTCGCGCCGGGCGCGCATTGCCCACTGCAAGGTCAACGTCCGCCAGGCAACCTCAGGCAGGGCCAGACATACCCCGCAGTACATCGTCAGTGGTGGGCACGGGCATCAGCCTCCTCTCCCAGCACCGCGTTCGGGAGTGCCAACCGGTCCATCCACTGCCAGAACTCGCCCGCCCGCTCAGGGGTCAGCAGCCCCAGATGACCACCGCGCACCACACACGAGGCGAAGGGACTTCGGGACCAGACAGCCCACGCGCCCGTGGCGTCATCCTCCACATACCGGGGATCGTCCTCGCCGCACAGCGCGGCGATCCGGCAGGGAGCACCGTGCCGCGCAGGTCCGGTGTAGCGGCTGACCAGACGCAGGTCCGCCCGCAGCAGCCCCCGGACATGTTCCCGAAGCACACTCTCCCCCCAACCGCCGTCGTCCACCATCCGGTTCAACTCGGCATCGGCCGGCAACCGGTGACGGGGACCCCGTCGATGCGGGGCGGTCGCGCCGACGACGACCAACCCACAGGGACCGCAGCCATGCCGCCAGTCCCACTGCAGAGCCGTTTCCAGCGCGAGCAACGCCCCCATGCCGACACCGATCAGCACGGTCCGCGTCCTTTCCGACGCCGGGGCGGCTACCAGCTCGTCGGCGCATCGCTGGGCCAACTCCTCCACATTGCCCGACAGTTGTGCGCCGAGGCGGTCGGCTCGTGCCGGGTACTGGACGACGAGCAACTGGGCCCCGGGTCGAGCGGCAGCCAGCGACCGGAACATCGCGGCCGTGCCGCCGGCGGGCGGGAAACAGACATACCGGGGGCCGGGCGGATCCGTCCCGGTCGCGACGGTGAGCGCCCTGAGGGGAGAGTTGACGACCGTATCCATGAGAGAGAGCACCCCGCATCCGGGCTGAGGGTTGATGGATCCAGCCGGCAGAAGCCGCAGGCGAACCGAGCGCATCACTCACCATGGCGCACACCGAACATCGCAGGGCCACAACTGCCGACAACGACTCCAACCGAGCCGTGAGTTTCACGTTGCCTGGCAGCGCCCTGCCGAGCAGCGGCACATCGATGCCGCAGAGGGCTGCCTGAGCCGTCTACACCTCTCTCCCCTCCACTGCTCGCGGGCAATGCCCAATGGTCACCTGAAGGTTGCCTGATACGTCTCACCAACACCATGGGGCGGGTGGTCCGCCCACACCCGGGGTGTTCTCTCAGGTGCAGGCGGCCCTTCCAGTACGCGCCTACCGTGCCGGGTAAGGCAACACGTCTCCGCTGCGGAGAGCGTGAACGTGTTGACCGTTCCCGTGCCGGTGATCGGTTGACGCGCTGCCGGCATCGCCTACGGCACCGTCGTCGACCAAGCCCAACGTGGCCACCGGGCATCGGATTCAAGAAACGCCCGGTCACGAGAGGCACGACGGTCCCCGCCGGACTCGACACGCTTCTCGTGACAGTTGAGCCGCTCACAACACCCCCGACGCCAAGGGGTGACTGAGCCCGCATCTGCGACTCCGTCTTCCGCACGAACTCCACCCCACCCGGATCTCTCCAGGACCAACCAGGCGCTAGTTGATGGCATCGGTTACGGCGGGGTGGCCGCTGCGACAGACGACGGCGCGGCGTGCTGCGGTGGGGCGCGCTGGGCGTTCGGCCGCCGTTGTGTGGCGTTGCCGGGGTTTCCGGGAGATGGCCGAAAGGTTGCTGTTTCTGACCATGTCCGTGTCAGCGGACGATCTTGTCCGCAATGTGGAGATCGTGTCGGCGGGGGAGGGCAGGGTGTCGGAGCATGCCGTTCTCGCGTGAACCTTGATCAATTACCGTTAAACGCAGCGGAGTTGCTCGCTGCGTATATCAAGTCATTCGTGACGCGTTGCTTGACCGGTCGCTTTTGGGATCTATATGTTCGTCCGTGTTCGAACGAAGGCCGGAGATAGGCGAATTCTTTCGATTGAGGAGTTGCTGCCGTGGCCGCGGATGCCGCTGACATACGTTTCGACCAAGCTCTCTCGGCTTATGAGACGGTCGCCGCTGACTATGACTCACTCGCTATCGACCCGCTCTTCTCCCGCTGGATTTCCTTCTATCAGAGGCTCATCGAGAAGTACGGTTCGGGTGGCAAGAAGCTACTCGATGTGGGATGCGGAACGGGAAACAGCTCGGTCGCTTTTCGCGACCTCGGGTACGAGGTCACGGGCTCCGATCTGTCCCCCGCGATGATTGACCGTGCTCGGGCGAAGCCGCACAACGAAGGCATCCCCTTCGTGGTCGGCGATCTCCGAGACCTTCCGGACCTGGGCGCCTTCGACGCGGTCACCTGCATGGGCGAGCCGCTCAGCTATCTCACTGACGACCAGCAGCTTTCCGGGGCATTTCGCAGCGTGGCCCGGCAGTTGGCCGATGGCGGGGTATTCGTCTTCGACATGAACACCCTGGGGAGCTATCAGCGGGCCTATGCGGTGACACGCATCATCGACGAGGACGGCCACTTCGATGTCTGGGAAGGCGGGCCGGTGCCCGTGGAGCCCGATGCCGTCATCGACGTCACTCACACCTATTTTCGGCGTGCGGGAGAAGGGGAGCGAGCCGAAGATGCCGACGCGAACACCTGGCGGCGCGTCACCTCCCGGCACGTCTACCGGCACCATTCCGACGCCACAGTGCGACGCCTGCTGGCGGATGCGGGACTGCGCCTGGTCGCCGCGCACGGTCTCACAGCCGGTGAACTGACCGATTCCGGTGATGAGATCCGCGGCCGCAAGATCCTCTATGTCGTGAGCCGCTAGCATCGCGCGGCTCCGCCCCATGAGCCGGCTGACCGATCCGGTTGTGCTGCCTGCGCCCGGACGGGGATTCCTCCAGGTCAGCCGTACCAGAAAACAACTCTCATTAAGGAGGTGGCTCATGCGCAAGATGACGGTGAACGTGAAGCCGGTTGTCACCGAGGAGAAGTACCTCGTGCTTCACTCCGCGTGACGTTGCTGCGGCCGGGCTCTTTCTGGAGCCCGGCCGCGGGCCACAACCAGGAGAATGTCCACGCCAAGGGGAGCGAGCATGCCCATTCGCCGGGCCCGCAGTATCGTCTGCTACTGGCACGACGGTGCGTTCGTCGTGGAGAATTTCCGCACCCGTATCACCGTTTCTCTCGACCCGGTGGCCGCGGAACTGCTCAACGAACTGGGCGACTGGACGGAACCGGAGGAAGTGGCAGCCCGTTTCCCGGACTTCGACCCCGAGTCCGTCCGGCAGTCGCTCGCCGACCTCGAAGAGTCCGGCCTCGTCGTGCGCCAGGGGCAGTCCGCCGCCGAGCACGATGAAGCCGTGGGGACGAGCTGGCCCGAATGGAATATGAGCGCCCGCTACCTCCACACCATGACGAAGAACGCTCCGTACACCGAGGACACACCGGAACTGCGGGAGGAGTTGGCGGCCCAAGGCGGGCGGCCCGCGCTCTTCAAGTCGTATCCGGACGCCGATGTCGTCCTCTTGCCCCGCATTCCACGACCCATCGGCGCGTCCTTCGAGGAGGTCCTCTACGGCCGGCGGACCCACCGCGCTTTCGCCGACGAGGCCGTCCCGCTCGTGGACTTCGCGGCACTGCTCTCCTCGACGTTCGGGCCCGCGCAATTCATCGACGCCGACGCCTACGGAAGCCTGATGCAGCGCACGAGCGCGTCGGGTGGAGCACGTCAGGAGATCGAGGCGTATGTCCTCGTCCGCCGCGTCGAGGAGTTGGCTCCCGGCATTTACCACTACAACGGGCTCGTTCACGGCCTCGAATTCCTCGGCGACGGTCCGCCCTGGCAGGACGTGGCCCAACTGAGCGTCAATCAGCGCGGGATAAAGGACGCCGCCTTCGCCGTCGTGCTCACGTCGCTGGTCGAGCGGATGCGGTCCAAGTACCGCACGGCGCGCACCTACCGGATCATGCTGATGGACGCCGGCCACCTCGCCCAGACCTTCGCCATGGTGACAACTGCCCTGGGGCTGGGGCCCTTCCAGACCGCGGCGTTCGCCGACACCGGCGTCGAGGACCTTCTGGGCATCGACGGAATCAACGAGACCGCGCTGTACCTGCTCAGCGCCGGGGTGCCGGCTGACCCGCAGCAGGACGGCACCAACGGACTGAAGACGCCGGCCAGTCTGGCCGCCTTCCGCCGAAGCCGCATCGGACGCTGACCAACGAAAGCGGACGCAACGGAGCCCCGTTCCACACGCGTGCGGGGACCCGTCGGCGCCTACCGTTCCGGCATGCCTCTCCTCCACCGAGCCTGCCGGGCGGAGCCACCCTGTCCGGCAGGCCATGACAGGGGCGGCCCCCCAACTCACCCCCGATACGCCACCGCCGGAACCGCTGCCACTCGGCTTGTCCGCCACCTTCTGGCTCGGCCTGTGTGCCCACGCCCGGCGCCTGTGGCGGCCCGACCGATCGTGCCCCATGCGCGAGCGACCAGGAGGCAAGCGCCCAGCGGCGTCAGCGGCACCCGCCGTCGGCTGCGCCTCGCCTCCGGCGCCCGCGTCGCAGCGGGCGCCGGCCGTCGTCGCCACGGCCGGCACCATGATGTGGGTGTTGCCACGGCTCGCGCGAGTCGGCAATTCCTTGCCCTGCGGCGAACGGCCAGGGAAACTACAGGTCTTGACAGACCTTGGTGGCAGTCGGGATCCGACGGCAGCCTGCTGCGCGAAGGAACAGCGGTTGGGTTCGTCCGTCCGGCGGGTCGGGTGCAAAGTGCCCGTGCGAGGCAGCGTCCTCAGTAGGGTGATGCGCTGATCAAAGGAGGCGCCGCACATGAGTTTCCGCCTGAAGGCGATCACCCGCGAGGAGCATCTGGCCTTCGTCACGGCCCTGCCCTCGGTGAGTCACATGCAGGTTCCCGCCTGGGGGGATGTGAAGCCGGACTGGCGGGCGGAGAGCCTTGGTTGGTTCGATGACGATGGCCGCCTCGTCGGTGCGGGGCTGGTGCTGTTCCGGTCGTTGCCGAAGCTCAGGCGGTACCTTGCCTATCTGCCCGAAGGGCCGGTCGTCGACTGGGACGCACGGGACCTTCAGCCGTGGCTGGAGCCGATGCTCGCCTATCTCAAGGCGCAGGGGGCCTTCTCGGTGAGGATGGGTCCCCCCGTCGTCGCCCGTCGCTGGAGCGCCGAAGCGGTCAAGGACGCGATCGCCGACCCCCAGGCCACGCGGCTGCGCGATGTCGAGGCCACCACGTACGAGCCACACGCCGGCGCCGTCGCTGACCGGCTGCGCCGGATGGGCTGGAGGCGGTCCGAGCCGGGAAGCGAGCACGGGTTCGCCGCGGGTCAACCTCGCTATGTGTTCCAAGTCCCGTTCGCTGGCCGGTCATTGGAGGAGATCCGGCGTGGCCTGAACCAGCAGTGGCGCCGCAACATCAAGAAGGCGGAGAAGGCCGGCGTCAAGGTTGTTCACGGTGGCTACGAGGATCTGCCCGCCTTCTACGACCTCTACGTCGAGACTGCTGAACGCGACCGGTTCATTCCCCGCCCGCTGCCCTACTTCCAGCGCATGTGGACCGCGCTGACAGCCGAGGACCCCAACCGCATGCGTCTCTACCTCGCCCAACACGAGGGTGAAGTAGTCGCGGCGGCAACGATGCTGACCGTTGGCGAGCACGCCTGGTTTACTCCTACGGGGCGTCAACCAGCCGGAAACGCGAAGTCCAGCCGAACAACGCGATCCAGTGGCGGATGATGTCCGATGCCCACGCACTGGGGGCGAGCATCTACGACTTCCGCGGCATCACCGACACCTTGGAGGAGAACAACCACCTCCTGGGCCTGCTCCGGTTCAAAGTCGGCACCGGCGGCCAGGCCGTGGAGTACCTCGGTGAGTGGGACCTCCCGCTCAACAGGATCCTGCACAAGGCTCTCGACCTCTACCTGTCCCGCCGCTGAGTGCGAAAGACCGCAGGCACCGTCTCTGCGGAGTCACTGGTCGCACTCGGCCCCCGTCGTCGCAGCCGTAGGAGACGCGGCGATGGCTGTCGTCGCCGGCCGGGAGCGTCAGTGGGGTGGCGATGGGTCGGCGATTCGAGCATGTCGAGGGTTTCGCGGAGCCAGGTCAGTTCTGCGGAACTGGTTGCTCGGGCGATGGTGAGCATGCTCTGACTGCAGGGGGCGTCGGAGTACCGCGGATTCCTGGGCGGGGTTGGCTCCAGCAGGTGTCTCACTGTTGGCCACCCACTGCACTCGCAGTCAGTCGACCGTTTCCCGGCGGGGGAGCGGCTGCGAGTCCTGGTGGCGGCGTCGATCCGGGTGGTGCGCAGCGCGCGGCCGGCCCTGAGGATGCCTTGTCGCGTGTACTCGCGGAATCTACGCAGCGATGGTGAAAATTGACGTGGTGTAGATTATTTGGGGATGGGGGGCAGCACGGCTCCTCGCCGGTCTTCTCAGGAGGGGCAATGCAGCAGCAGAACTGGCTCATCACCGGGGTCAGTACGGGCCTTGGACGCGCCTTCGCCCTGGCCGCCCTGGCCGCCGGCCACACCGTCGTCGGCACGGTCCGCTCCGAGAAGGACCTGCGGGCCTTCGAAGAGCTCAGGCCCGGTCACGCTCACGGTCGCATCATGGACGTGACTGACGACCAAGCCGTCTTGAGCGTGGTCGAGGAGGTGGAGCGAGGCGTCGGGCCGTTGGACGTCGTCGTCGCCAACGCCGGCTACGGTCTGGAGGGCACCCTTGAGGAGACGCCGCTGGCCGCGGTGCGGCGGCAGTTCGAGGTCAACGTGTTCGGGGCGATGGCCACGTTGCAGGCGGCGCTGCCCCATATGCGCCGGCGCCGCCGGGGGCATCTGATGGCCGTCACCTCCATGGGCGGGCTCATGGCCGTGCCCGGCATGTCCGCCTACTGCGGCAGCAAGTTCGCCCTGGAAGGCGTCCTTGAGGCGCTGGGCAAGGAGGTCGCACAGTTCGGGATCCACGTGACGGCGATCGAGCCCGGCTCCTTCCGCACCGACTGGGCCGGACGGTCCATGACGCGCGCCGCGCGGACCATCGACGACTACGACGAGCTGTTCAACCCCCTCCGCGAAGCGCGACAGAAGGCCAGCGGGAACCAGTTGGGCAATCCGGCCAAGGCCGGGGACGCCGTCGTGCACATCGCGTCGGTCGACCAGCCGCCCGCCCACCTCGTCCTGGGCTCGGACGCGCTGCGACTGGTCACCGCCGCGCGCACGGCCGTGGACGAGGACATCCGCGCATGGGAAGGGCTCTCCCGTACGACCGACTTCGCCGAGGGCGCTGCGCTGTGACGCCCGGTCACCACCCCACGCGGGGCCGCCGCGCCACCGAACGCAAGGGCGACGTGCGGGAACGGGCCATTCTGGACACCTGTGAAGCTCTGTTGGCGCACAAGGGCTACGACGCTATGACCGTCGGCGACATCGCCCAGGGCGCCGGCATCACGCGCGGCGCCCTGTACTTCTACTTCGGCTCCAAGCAGGAAGTGGTTGCGGCGCTCGTGGCCCGGACCGTCGAGCACCTGTGGGAGCGGTCCCGAGCCACTGCGCAGACCGAGGAGCCGCGCCAGGCCATCGCGGCGGCCATGCAGCGCACGGTCGAGCTGTGGAACGCGCACGGCCTGGTCATGCGCACCGCGATCGACCTGTCGTTGACCGTGCCGGAGATCGGCGAACTGTGGAGCCACACAGCCGAGTTGTTCGTCACGGCCATCACCACTGTCCTGGAACGCGCCGGCATTCAGGCCGGCGCCGAACCAACCCGGGCTTCAGCGATGGCACGGGCCCTTTGCTGGATGATCGAGCGAACCTTCTACCACGCCTCACAAGAGTCCCGCGAGAAGCTGCAAGAGGCGTCCGCAACCTGCGAACACATCTGGCTGACCAGCGCCGGCCTGACCAGCTGAAGCCTGACTGAGCCATCCGTGGTGGACGGCGGAGCGCGGAACCGACCGCACCTCGTGCTTCCGCGACCCGCCGTCCACGGCACTTCACCATCGATCGGTACGGAGGCATCCCTCGCGATCGCGTCGGCCGAGGGTGGTTCCGTCCGGCGCCCGTCTCGACCGACGGGCGACGTCACGCAGCCGTCACCCGCTGCCCCTCGCCCGCGGCGGCCCGAGTCAGTACCCGGGCGAGTTCGTCGGGGACGGAGAGCATCGGCCAGTGCCCGGTGTCGAGTTCGAAGAACCGCACCTGTGGCTCGGTGAGGACCGCGAAGCGCGGGTCTCCGCTCCGTACCAGGGACTCGACCGCGGCCACGTTCATTCCGGTCCTGGTGCCGAAGATACCGGTCAGGGGCAGTTTCGCGGCGGCTCCCGACAGGCGGAGCGGTTGGGTGAGGGGGCCCAGTGGTTGCGGTGCGGCCAGGCGGGCGAGTCGGACCAGCGCGCTCGCGGGGACGCCGGCGAGCCTGTTCTGGGCTTGCGGGTCGGAGCCGTCGTGCACGGGTGGGGGAATCCGCCAGCCGTCCTCGGCCTGCTCGGCCCGTCGCCGCCAACCCTCGCGGACCGCCGGGTCGGGCTCGAAGTCCCGGACCAGGCTGTGCACCGAGTAACCGTCCATGGGCATGGGCGCGTTGACGTACACCAGCCGGGAAACCCGTTCCGGCCGCCGGTCAGCGGCTCCCAACACCGGAAAGCTGCCGTGACAGTGCGCAACGAGCACCACCTGCGGCTCCTCCAGGTGATCGATGAGCTGCACCAGGTCCTCGATGTGGGTCTCCAAGTCCGTTTCCGGACCCGCCAGGTGGCGGCGCTCACCCAGTCCCGTGAGCGTCGCCGCGTACGCCGCTTCCCCCAAACCCCTCAGTCGTGCCACGACTTCGCTCCACAGCCAGCCACCCATATGTCCGCCCGGTACCAGCACATACGCCGTCATCAACGCCTCCTTGCACGCTCGGTTCGCGCGGCCGGCCCCCGTTCGTCCGGCCGCGCTTGCCGTTACGGTAGGAACTCCCCTTAAGGGAGGTTCAAGGCATGACCGCACCCGCATCCGCTTCCGCGTCCTTCTCCGACTCCGAGCCCGTCTCCGTGCCTTGCGAGGGCACGTGGAGCATCGGCGAACTCGCCCAACAGGCAGGCGTCACCGTCAAGACCGTCCGTTTCTACTCGGACCGCGGCCTGTTGCCCGCAGCCTCCCGCAGCACCGGCGGCCACCGCCGCTACGGCCCCGAGGCCCTGGACCGCCTCCGCCTCATCCGCTCGCTGCGCGCCCTCGACCTCCCCCTTCCACAAGTGGACCGCGTCCTCGCCCACGACGACGCGGGCACGGATCCCGACACCGCGCTTCAGGACGCCCTCGCCGACCAACTGAGCGCACTGGGCACGCAACTGACCGCCCTGCGCTGGCGCGAGGCCGCCCTCCACCTCCTTCACGACTGCACCACCGCGGAACGCGCCGACCGTCTCCGCCTGATAGGCGCCATGACCACCCCGCCCAACACCACCGCCCTGGCCCGGTTCTGGCGCCACATCCTCCCCCCGCGCCTGCCGGCCCGACTGCTGTCCACGATCCTCGACGAGGCCGTCCCACAGCCCCCCGCCGACCCGACCCCGCCACAGGTCCTGACCTTCGCCCGCCTCCACGCCGTTGTCACCAACCCGCACGTCCTGGACATCAGCATCTGCGGCCCCACCCCCCGCCCTCCCAGCGGCCCCTGCCGCCCGGCCGTCCTCTACGAAGGTCTGCGCGAGGCATACGAACTGGCCGCGACAGACGTACGGACCCAACAGACCCCACACGCCGGGGAAGCCCTCGACTGCTTCGTCGCCGCCCACGCCGGCCTCCGCGACACCCCAGACACCCCGGCCTTCCGCCGCCAACTCAGCACGCAGTTGGCCCACATAGCCCACCCGCTGATCGACCGCTACTGGCAACTCGCCGCCGAAGTCCCCACCCCCACCCCGAGACCCACCATCGGCGCCTGCGACGACTGGCTCCGCACGGCACTGGATAGGCAACTCGCGTAGGGCGCGCCGACCCGGCCTTCGAGCGGTGCCTCGACGAGCTCCGCGATCTCGGCCCCATCGTCACCCGGCGCACCGATTGGTCACCGCACCCCGTCCCTGTTCGCGCTCGGTGCGGCGGCGAAACCAAGGGAAAGGCTGCGCCAAATCCAAAGGCAAATTGATGGGTAAATTTGCTGTAGTGTCTGGGGTGGAGGTGGATCATGCCGACCGAAGATGAGCTGTTCGCGGCGGTGGACGCACTGTTGGAAGGCGAGCCGGAGATGCCGCCCCCGGCAGAGCGGACGCGGCTGCGCGAAGCGGCCCACATCTCGCAGGTCCGGCTCGCGCAGGCGCTGCGGACGTCCACGCAGACGGTGAAGAACTGGGAGGCCGGCCGCTCGGAACCGCGGCCGCCACGCCGTCAGGCATACCAACGGCTGCTGGACGGATGGGCGGAGAAGTACCCGAGGCCCGTCGACACCGAAGGCGCGCAGCCGCCGGGGACGCCGACCGACACGTCCGCCACCGACGCATCCGCCACTGACACGCCCGCTCAGGCCGAGGCGCGAACTCCGTTTCCCCCAGAGCCCGAAGCGGTGGCCGCGCCGGCCGAGGAGAACGCTGAGCCGAGTGCCACCCCGGCAGCCCCGCAGCGCCCGACGCACGCCGCCCGTCCCTCGTCGACGTCGGGCCGACCGGGCACGAAGAAGGCGCCACCGGCCAAGACCCCGGCGGATGGCATCGACCCGCGCTTCGAGAACGGGCCGCTCGCCGTCGTCGACGTCGACGACAGCGGTCAGGTGTTGGCGTACTGCCCCGGTGGCCTGGTCCTCGACGTCCCGGCCAAGTCCGTCCCGTCCCTGGTGGATTGGACGCTGAGGGAAGCCAGGCTCGGGCAGCCTAGGCTGTCCGGCCCGGGCAAGGACGCCGACCCGCTGCTCGTGCTCACCGAAGCCGCACTGGAGCGCTACGGCCTGCCGGTCACCCTCACGGATGACGAGCGGGTCGCCGGGCGGATCCCGGAAGGCCACAAGGTCGTCAAGCAACTGGCTCGCGCGGAATGGAAGTTGACCAAACGCGGGTTCGGGCCGTGGGCGCGGATCTACCGCCCGGCGCAGGGCTCGGAACGGGCCTGCGTCCAGCTGTGCATCCCGTCCTGGCACGCGCTCGACTCCCGCCACTGGGCCGACGCCGCGCACCTCCCGCCGGCGGAACTGGCCCGGCTCCTGGGCGTGTACGCGTCCCGGGTGATGACGCCGCGCGGTTCCACGGCCGTGACCGGCCTGGAGCTGATGACGGTCCTGCACCCACCGACCCGCGCCTCCGCGCCCGACGCCGACGGCAAGCGGCACTCCGAGCACAACCCCGGCAGCCTGGGCAAGGACCCGGTGGACTGCGCACCCTGCGAAGCCCCCGACGGGCACCCGTTGCTCAAGGACCTGCCGCGCTTCCACGTTCGCGGCCCGTCGGAGAAGCTCTTCGAAGAGGCGTATGACTGGGCGCGGCCGCTCACCGACGCCGAAGCCACCAGGCGTCAGCACCTGGTCGGCATCGACGTCAACATGGCCTTCGCGGCCGGAGCGAACGGGCTGCCCGTCGGCCTCGGCGCACCGACGCACGTCGTGAACCCGGCGTTCGACCCGAAGTTGCCCGGCTCGTGGCTGGTCGACCTGTCCCACGTCGACCTGTCGAGGGTGAAGGTCGGCAAGGAGCGGGTGGAGCTGGACGGCAGTCTGCTGCCGAGCCCGTTCACGCCGAAGGGCGAGCGCCCCGAGGGCCCGGCCTGGTACGCCACGCCCACCGTGGCGTACGCGGTGGAGCTGGGCTACGACGTCGCCCCGATCGAGGCGTGGGTGCGCCACGGCAACGGCCGTTACCTGGACGCCTGGTACAACCGTCTGCGCGACGCCTACCTGGCCACGATGGCCGATCTCGGCGTGGCCGCGGACCTGGTGCCGGCCGACTTCCTGAGGGCGATGGACGGCTACCGCCAGCGCGATCCCCACCTGGCGATCGTCGTCTCGGCGATCAAGGCGACGGTCAAGGGCGGCCTGGGCAAGCTGCGCGAGCGCCCGCGCGGGGAGGGCTGGCGGCCGGGCGAGCCGTGGCGGGCCCTGTCCCGCCCGACCTGGCGGCCGGACATCCGCGCGGCGGTCATCTCCCGCACGCGGATCAACATGCACCGAAAGATCGTCAAGCACGCGGCGTTCACCGGCCAGTACCCGGTCGCGATCCTCTCCGACTGCGCCGTCTACGCGACCGACGGGACCTCGCCGTTGGACTTCCTGCCCTACCGGGACGGTAAGCCGCTGCCGGGCGGCTTCAAGTTGGGAGTGAACCCGGGCCTGGTCAAGCACGAGGGCACCCAGTCCGTGTTGTGGGGCGAAGAGGTCCGCGACCGGTTCGACGCCCCCGAGCTCAACCTCGCCCGGTACATCAAGGACGGCACCGTCACCGACGTCGACAACGGAGAGTAGGAGAGGGACATGGACATCTTCGGGGACGGCCTGGACAAGGCGGTGCAGAAGTCGTTCACCCGCCCTGCACCGAAGTCGGCCGGCGCGCAGATGCGGTACCTGGTCAAGCAGCTCAAGGGCACCAGGCGGGTCGCCGAGCTGTTGCGGGTCTCCCAACGCACCGTCGAACGGTACGTCAAGGACCAGCTCAAGAAGCCGCGACCGGACCTCGCCGCACGCCTGGAACGCGAGGTGAAGAAGCGGTGGCAGCCGCAGATCCGGGCCAAGGCCCGGGAACACGCGGCGACCACCGGTGGCATCGTCATCGACACCCGCGCCCGCCTCGGTTACACCGCACCGATCGGCTCCACCGACCAGGACCGCATCCGCCATCTGACCGTCGCCCTCCCACCCCGCCACGCCGCCCGCCTCTTCGACGCCCAACAGACCGGCGCCGGCGACCAACAGCTTCGGGAGATCGCGGCCGAGGCGCTCAAAGAGGTGTACTTCCAGGACAACGGCCGCCGCGCCGGGAGCCTGGAGGAGGTGCGCTTCACCGACGTCGAGCACGTGGAGTTCGACCTGTAGCGGTCACGCCCGAACGGCTCGCGATCCGGGACCAGTTGGGTCGAAGCGCGAGGGGCGTCAGCAAGGCGGGGTGGCATCACGAGGACCGTCGCGAGGTGCGGGCCTGCTGACAGGCAGCGTGCCGCGCGCGATCGCCACGGCAGGGGCGCTGGTCGGCCGCTATGCCTGGTTCGCTGCCTTCTTGACGGTCCTGATCACGGGTGCCGTTTCGAGGTGTGTGACGGCGGGGAGCGCGGCGACCCGGGTGGTCAGGTACCGATACAACTCCCGTTGGTTCGCGCACACCACGCTCGCGTACACGTTGGTCGGGCCGGTCGTGGCGGCGGCGAACGCGATCTCCGGATGCCCGGCCAGCGCCTGGCCGACCTCCTCCAGGTACGCCGGGGCGACCGAGAGCCAGAGCAGCGTTCGGGCGTGCACGCCGAACATGCGCCAGTCGACGTCGATGTCGAGGTAGAGCAGGCCGAGTTCGCGCAACTCCGTCATTCGGCGCCGGACCGTCGTCGGCGACCAGCCCGTCGCCGCGGCCAACTGCTCGAACCCGGCCCGGCCGTCGGTGGCGAGCAGGGCGAGGAGCTTGCGGTCACCGTCGTCGAGCCGCACCGGTCCCCGTCGGTGCGGCACCGGAGGCGGGCGCAGTCGCGCGATCGCCGCCTCGTCCAACGAGCCGAGTTTTCCCACCAGGTTGTCCGGGCCGCCGTAGAAGGCGTGCAGCACGGAGTGCGCGGTCACGCCCTCCACGCGCGGGGTGTGGGGGAGTTTGGCCAGCAGCAGCGCCTCGCTGTCCGTCTCGTTCTCGGTTCGGACCACGCAGGTGATCTCGGTGCCGCCGGAACTGAGGCTCACCCAGGACGTGTCGGGGCGTCTGGCCAGCGCCTCGGCGACCGGAAGCGACGCAGCGGGCGCACATCGCACCCGCAGAAACCACAGGACGGCGCCCAGCGCGGTCGGGTCGACCCCGCCGAGCACCCGTACCGCCCCGGCCGACCGCAGCCGGGCGTAGCGGCGGGCGACGGTGCGATCCGATACGCCGAGAACCTCGGCGATGGTGCTGAACGGGGCACGGCCGTCGATCTGCAGGGCGTGCACGAGCCGCCGGTCCAGCTCGTCGTAGTCGGATTCCACCGAGCTGAGGCTAGACCGTGTCAGATGCCAACGCAATCAAGCCGGATTCTGGCTCGGGCGGCCCGGCCGACGGACCGTTGATCCTGTCCTGGTCGACACCGACAGGACCGACACAGACCCAAGGAGAGTCCGTGGACACCGATGTGCTCATCGTCGGAGCCGGCCCGACCGGAATGACGCTGGCCAACGAACTGCTGATGGCGGGGGTTTCGACTGCGTGGGTCGACAGGCTCCCGCAGCGCAGTGACCTGTCCAAGGCGGGCGGCGTGCAGTCCCGCACACTGGAGGCACTCGACCAACGAGGGCTGCTGGAACCCTTGTTGGCCACCGGAGACCACCCCGTCACCACGGGCCACTTCGCCGGCATACCACTGCCACTCCACTCCAACAGGCACCGCCTGCCATGGCGGTCCGTGCCACAGGTGGTGATCGAGGGATTCTTCGAGAAGCATCTCGCCGCGCACGGCCTCCACCCCCGCAGGGACCACGAACTGGTCGGCCTCGCCCAGGACGACACCGGCGTCACCGCGACCTTCGCCGACGACGCCACCCTCCGCTCCCGATACCTCGTTGCCGCCGACGGCGCACACAGCACCGTACGGTCCCTGCTGCGGGCCGAATTCCCCGGCCAGCAAGGCACGTTGACGGTCATCGCCGCCGACGTGCGGCTGGGCGGCACCGATCCGTCCACGTCACACACTTGGAACGAGGACGGACACTGGGCGGCACTGTTCCCGCTCGGCACCGATCCGCAGGGCAGGCAGCTGCGCCGACTGGTCCTCGGCGGGCCGGGCCAGTCACTGCCGAGGGAGGTCCCGGTCACCGAGGACGAAATCCGACACGGCCTGAGCACCGTGTTCGGAACCCGGGTGCACCTGCTCGAACTGCGCTACGCCCGCCGTATCACCAACGCGTCGCGGCAGGTCGCGCAGTACCGGCACGGGCGGGTGTTCCTCGCGGGCGATGCCGCTCATGTCCACCTTCCGCTCGGCGCACAGGGCATGAACACCGGGATGCAGGACGCGCTCAACCTCGGTTGGAAGCTCGGCGCCGCCGTGCGCGGTTGGGCACCGCGGAACCTGCTCGACACGTATCACGCGGAACGGCATCCGGCCGGGGCCGCCGTACTGCGCAACGTCCGGGCACAGAGCCTGCTGATGGACTGGGCCGGCACCCGCGATCCGGAGGTGCTGGCCGCCCGGGAGATCTTCACGGCCTTGGCCCAACTGCCGGACGTCCAGCACCATCTCGCCGACCTGATGTCCGGGATGGCCATCCGCTATCCGATGCCGGGCACCGAAACCCATCCGCTCGTCGGCCGGCCCGCACCGGACCTGGACCTCGGCCCGGCCCGGGTGCACGAACTGCTGCGTTCCGGGCACGGCATCCTGCTCGACCCGGCCGACGCATTCGCCGGGATCGCCGGCCCCTGGTCGGACCGGGTGGACCGGGTGGGCCGGGGCGCCGACACCGAACCGATGCTCATCCGGCCGGACGGCTACGTGTGTTGGGCCGGCGCGGACGCCCTGGAACCGGCGCTGCACCGCTGGTTCGGCGAACCCCGCTGAGCCGACGTTCACGGAACCGGCCGTCGCGGAGAGGCCGGTGGTCATCAGCGCGCGTCGACGGTGACCACCATCGCGCTCCGGCCCGACCAGTCGGCCCGGCCCGCCCGCCTCTCCGAGTGCAGCCACCCTCGGACGCCGTGGCGTCGTACGTCCACCGACTGGGGCGGGTGGCTGCCGGGTTCAGGTGCCCATGGCGTACATGCCGATCATGAAAGCCAGGTAGAGCAGCGGGAGCCCTCCTGCTACGGCCGCTACGAGGAGGACGGCCTTCATCGCCTTCTCCGCTGCCTGACGGTCGGGGACGGGGCGTGCAGGAGGGGCCTGGTCATTGCGTTCGTCTTCGATCACGGAGACATCCTGCTGGTCTCAGCGCCGTCGGACATCGGTTGACATACTCAAACGCGCTCGCCGTCGCGCTCTGCGACGATGAACGGATGACAGACGCCACCACACCGCAGCCCGTCATCCTCGGCATCGACGACCTCCGGCCGCTGCCCAGGGCCACGCGGACAGCCCGCACCAGCCGTGAAGGTATCCAACTCCTGCAAGAGCACCGTGACGGCTTCATCGACGAACTCTGGCTCGACCACGACCTCGGGGGTGAGGACGGCATCATGCCTGTGGTGGCCATGATGGAGGAAGCCGCCTTCAACGGGCGGCCCTTCCCCATCGGGATGGTCTTCGTCCACAGCGCCAATCCCATCGGCGCCGAAACCATGGTCCGAGCGCTCAGGCGCTGGAACTATCCAGTGTGTCGGGCAGCGGCCTAGACCGGGCGAGGTCCTGAGGAGGAGGGCCCCGGGACCTCGCCCGGTGGATGCCCCAGCGCATTGCACGCCGCATCGCCTCGTCTCGCAGACCCTGCCGTTGGCGGGGAAGGCGGTCGCGTGCTCTGCGGCCGCCAGGCCGTCACACGGCGGTGAAGTCCAGTACGAGTCGGCCCCGCAGCCCGCCCTTGGCCAGTCGCCGGTGCGCAGACACCGCTTGGTCGGCGGGCATGACGTCGGCCACGCGCAGCGTCAGTTCGCCCGCCTCCGCCTGGTCGCGCAGCCGGAGCAGCCGGGCGTGGTCGGTGGCCGCCTCGTTGACCCAGACCGGATGCACCCGGATACCGCGGTCCACCGGGCCGTCCCAGCCACGGATGACGGCGATACCACCACCGTCCCGGATCGCCGGGAGGACCAACTCGTGCAGCATCGCTCCGTCGAGGACGCCGTCCACCCCGTCGGGCGCGAGCGCACGGAACCGATCGGCGACGTCATCACCGCGCGACACCACCTCGTCGGCGCCGAGGTCTGCCACCAACTGCGCGTCGGCCGGCGCGGCGTCGGCCAACACCCGCAGCCCCTGGCTCTTGGCCAGTTGCACCGCATACCCCCCGAAGGCCCCGGCCGCTCCGGTTACCGCGACGGTGCCGCCGGCCGGCACGTCGAGCCTGTCCAGCCCGACCCGGGCGGTGAGGGCGTTCATCAGCAGCGTCGAGGCGGCCGGGAAGTCCACGCCGGTGAGCATCGGCACCACCGACTCCACCGGCACCACGACGAATTCGGCGTAGGCGCCGCCGTGCGGCTCGTAGGGGCGCACGATCGCGATCACTGCGTCCCCCTGCCGGAGCGGGGTGGCGGTGTCCGGTCCGATCGCGTCGACCACGCCGGCCGCGTCCATGCCCGGTACGTACGGCCCCGGGCGGCCGTTGAACCGTCCGCGGGTGGCGCCGGAGCGGAGCAAGGTGTCGGTGGGGTTGACCGAGGCGGCGTGGACGCGGATGCGCACTTCGCCGCGGCCCGGCACCGGATCCGGCAGCTCGATCACCCGCAGTACTTCGGGACCACCAAACTCCGTCAGACCGATCGCACGCATAGCTCTCACCTCTTTGTACGTCAACTATCGAACTAACCCTAAGGGGCGCGTGCTTGACGTACAACCCCGGCTCGCGAGCGGCAGAGAGCCTTCTCCGTGCTTCGGGGCTTGTGCGGTGTCGCGTCTTGGTCGCCGGCGCACCGGTATTGATGGGAATCGGCCCCGCGACGTCCGTAACCGTGCTGACGGTCGGCGTTGCCGCTGTGCTGACAGTCGGCGCCGGGGCGCTCGCCGATCGGCCCGCCCTCTGCCGCAGCCGTCCCCTGCGGCAGGTGGGCTGACGGCCGGTCAGTGCGAGCCGGCGGGAACCCGGCTGGACCAGATGTCGATCACCACCTGGTGACGATGCGGGCGCACCGCCGGTCCGCCGGCGGCGTAGTTCTTGTCGACCTGCGCCGCCTCGGCCGCGTTCGGCTTGGCGTTCGTGCAGGACGTGCCGGGGCCGTGGCCGGACATGAGCTCCGAGCAGGGGCCGCTGTAGTCGTCGGGCAGCCCGAGGATGTGCCCGGTTTCGTGCGCCGCGATCCGGGTCGTGTCGTAGCCCTCGTCCACCGCTTGCTGGCCCAACTGCACTTCACCGCTGCCGCCGGGGAAGATCGGCCCCAACGTGGTCTGCGGCCAGCCGCTGGTCGCCGTGTAGACGTAGTCGGCCGAGGCGCCGGTGCCCGCCGGCTCCAAGCGCACGTTGTGCACCGCGGCGTTCCAGTTCTGCACGGCCTGCTTGATCGGGTCCGCCCACTGGCCGGCGCCGCTGGCGTCATAGGTCAGGGTGACCACGGCCGAGGGTGCGTGCGGCGAGGAGTGCGCCGAAGCGACACCGACCGTGGGGCTCAGTATGGCTGGGACAAGCGCCGCCAGGGCGGCTAGTTGCTTGATCATGGGACGGGTGCGCCTCCTCGTGTCTCAACTGGTGCCCGCAGTAAACGGGGTTCGTCGCGAACACGACAACCTCTCCGTCGGCAATCGCGCCCCAGTGGCTTCAAGTTGGCTCAAAGCGCACAGGAGTTGACGACGGATCGGGTGGGAGGTGCCGGGCGCCGGTCGTGGCCGGAGGGGGCTGAGTGACGCCAGGCCGCTGCGCGCACGCAAGCGTCCACGCGCGGTGGCCGACGCCCCCTCTGGCACGGCTGGGCCGACCTGCTACACATCGCCCCCGCTTGGGACACGGCGCTGGCCCTACGCTGACCAACCCTCGCCCCGCCGCGCCCCACCGATGCCTTGGTCCCGTAATTCGGAGAAGTCCATGGTGGTGGTCGTCGCGCCCTGCGGCGTCTTGACGTCCATGCCCATCTTCACCGGGTAGTCGTCACCGTTGTCGTCCTCATGATCGAGCGGACACCACGGAATCTGCAACAGGTCGGGGCCGGAGGGGAAGACGAGGGCGGGCACGTCCCGCGCGTAGAGCTGGCCCACCGGGACCATCGCGACCGGTGCGGGCCCGACGGGCGTGCTGAGCGGCTCGTAGTGATCCGGTTCGGCGCACACGGGCCACGGCTCGGCCACCGGCCACAGCGGGGCGACCCACCGAGCGAACTCTCCTGCGGTCCCGGCTGCTCGGCTCGGGGAGGGGGAGAGGAGGGTGACGTCGCGGGCCATCCCGGTTCAACTCCGGGAGGCGCGCTCTTCGAGGAGAAGGAGGGGAGGGAGTGGGTGGTATCCCGCGACGCGACGTGACGGGCCGGCATCTCATCGAGCAAGGCGGCACCCCTGCACGGACTGCGGCGTCGCGGCACGGCATCGTCAACGGCGAAACCCACTCGTCGACGCCAAGCTCCTCACGTCTGTTGAGTCCGACTCAGCACTGCCACAGGAACCTCGCACGGCGGCACGGCTCGCAGGCGAACGCGTAGGCGCCGCCGCCACCGCCGAAGTTCATGGCGGTGCTGTGGTCGGGGCCTTCTTCGAGCTGGACGATCAGTGGCATGGGGGAGGCGCATGAGGGACAGGACGGCGTCTCATCACCCTGAAGCCAGGCGGGACTTCCGCCGAGCTGGCCGAGCACGGATGGCGCGGTGCGGTCGTCCCCCGCTGCCCACTCTCCGCCGGCCTGGTCGTA
The DNA here is from genome assembly GCF_044769405.1 of Streptomyces sp. NPDC090442. Classification (NCBI taxonomy): domain Bacteria; kingdom Bacillati; phylum Actinomycetota; class Actinomycetes; order Kitasatosporales; family Streptomycetaceae; genus Streptomyces; species Streptomyces sp. NPDC090442. The sequence goes on along the minus strand of NZ_JBIVXW010000046.1, from coordinate 15,355 downwards.
GTTGGGCTCGTCCACGTGCACCAAGCTGACCCCCCGAACGGAACCGAGCACAAGCAGGGCCTCGTCGACACCGCCTTCGGGCCGAGGCAGTGGCTCAAGGCCATCCGCGGGGAAGAGTGATGCCTGGTTCCCGCCGGAGTCCGGATCCCAGTCGTCGCACATGCCCGGGTCGTTCTGGCACGCGAACAGGGCGAGGATTCCCCGGTTCCCCACTCCGTCTCCGAGGTCATCCAGGACCACCTGGGCGAGGAACTGCATCGGGCCCTCGCACGAAGCGCAGCAGGGCCACGGAGCACCAGCCGGAGCCAGAGGCACTCCACCGGTCCGGGTAACCAGAGTAGTCGGTGCGACCGGACCCGCATCAATCATCAAAGTCGTCATAACCAGGACTCTAGGACACACCACTGACATCGCGAGAGCGAGCCGCCCCCGACCTCCCGCCAGTACCCTGACCGACGTGCCTTGCTGCCACACAAGCGCCTGATCTGCGAAACGATGCCCAGCGTGTGAGCGGGCCCCCGTGCGTCGCCTGCATCGAGGCCCAACCGCCCAACGAGCCCTCATGCCAAGCTCCTCGCCCAGCCCAGCGCCGATCATCAACCCACCATCAACCATCCATCAACCCACCATCCCCCTGCACGCTGCACGCTGTGCTGTCAGGCACGGCGGCGGTCATGCGGCGGTGTCCCGGTGCTCTTGGCCTGGCTGCTCGCCGGTGGCGTGCAGCGGGATGTCAGTGGCGGGTGCGAGGATGTGATCCATGACGGCGATGGGGGACAGTACGTCGAACGGTCCGGGGGCGCTGAGGTGCGCTGGTACAGAAGAACGGCCTGGTAAGGAAGGGGAGTTGGGGAGCCGGTCGAGTTCGGCAAGGTCCCGCGGACAGCACCGCGGACGCGTAGAAATGAAAGGAAACCCCAGTTCATGAGTGCACGTGTCTTCGACGCCCACTTCCACATCATCGACCAGCGCTTCCCGCTGGTGGAGAACGACGGCTATCTGCCGCCCGAATTCACCGTCACCCACTTCCGCGAGCGGGTCGCCGCTCTGAACGTGACCGGCGGAGCGGTGGTTTCCGGATCGTTCCAGGCGTTCGACCAGAGCTACCTGACCGACGCGCTGCGGCAGTTGGGCCCGGGCTTCGTCGGTGTGACGCAACTGCCTGCCACGGTCTCCGACGAGGAGATCGCCCGACTGGACGCCGCAGGGGTACGCGCCGTGCGGTTCAACGTCCGCCGTGGCGGCTCCGAGACTCTCGACCAACTGGACACCCTCGCCCGCAAGGTGCACGAGGTCGCCGGCTGGCACACCGAGCTCTACATCGATGCCGCCGACCTGCCCGACCTGTATGCGACGCTGAGCGCACTGCCCTCGGTGAGCATTGACCATCTCGGCCTGACCGCCGAAGGGTTGCCGCACCTGCTGCGCCTGGTGGACACCGGTGCGAGGGTGAAGGCCACCGGTTTCGGTCGTGTGGACCTCGACGTTGACGAGACGGTCCGGGCCATCGTCAAGGCCGACCCCACAGCCCTGATGTTCGGTTCCGACCTCCCCTCCACCCGAGCCCGCCGTCCCTTCGAAGACGCCGACCTGTACCGCCTCGCCGACCTGGTGGGCGCCGAGCACGTCGAGGCCGTCCTCCACGACAACGCCGCCGCGCACTACCGGATCGGCAGGAGCTGATCCTTCGCCGGTCTGCGACTGCAACGGCAGGGCACCACTGTGGATCTACTGAGCAGACGTCAAATCTCCATGAATGGCCACGAGTTGCGGGAACGTCCTGCTGTGGTGGGGCGTGGTGAGGGAAGACGGCGTCGGGGAGTGAGGAGTGAGGTTGTCCATGGCGAAGTGGCTGATCGTGGCCGAGGAGATGGTCGAGGTGGAGGGCGGACCGGCGCAACGCCGGGTGAAGACCCTCCAACCACTGGGGGAGTTGGATCGGACAGTCGCGCAGAAGCGGCTGCGCGAGGAGGCACAGAAGTACACCCCCGAAGCGCTGAAGGGTGTCCCCACGGCCATCTGCTGCCGCTTGGGCGTCGACGACGAGGTTCTGATAGTCGCCACCGACCGCACATGGCATGCGTCCTGCACGGTGCGGCTCCTGGAACGGTTGTAGACCGCCGAGGTCGGGGCGCCTTCGACGTCCCGGCGTGTGGATGTGCGAGGGCGGCGGGTTGGGTCAGTGCCGCACCCGCCGCCAGGTGATGACAGGGTGAAATCGGCGCTGCCGAGAGCGGTAGGAGCGTCGGCGTCGGGGCAGCGGTTGACGTGCTCAAGCGCGCTCGCCGCCTCCGCCGAGATCGGCCGCGGCGTTGGTTCAGTTGAAGATGCCGTAGGTGTGCTGGTAGATGGCGTCGGTGTGGTTGCGGATGTTTCGGTATACCTGGTCGAGGCGTTGGTAGGTCGCGTGGTTGGCCTCGTTGGGTTCGAACACCGTGCCTGGGCGGGTCATGTGGGTGAGGGCTTCGTCGGTGTTCGCGTAGGTGCCGAGGGCGACTGCCGTGCAGATGGCCGCGCCGAGGCCGGCCGTGCTGGTGGCGGTGGCGCGGTGAGTGGGGAGGCCGTGGACGTCGGCGTGGATCTGCATCATGAGGTCTGAGTGGGAGCCGCCGCCGGTGAGGATGACTTCGTCGAAGGTGGTGCCCAGTTCGGTGGCCATGCGGGCGGAGGTGTCGTGGATGGTCAGGGCGAGTGCTTCGAGGATGGAGCGGTAGATGTGGAAGCGGCCTTGGCGGCCGTCGAAGCCCAGGAGGGTGCCCTTGCGGAAGGGCGCGGTGGACGGGGCGAGCCAGTCCAGGACCGTCATGAGGCCGTCGCAGCCGGCGGGGACCTTTTCGGCTTGGGCGTTGAGGTAGTCCTCGACGCTGAGTCCGGCGGCTCGTGCGTGGAGGGCCGCTTCTTCGCCGAGGAGGTCGCGGTACCAGCTCACGGTCCACATGCCGCGGCGTACGCCGGTGGATTCGTAGAGGTAACGGCCGGGCTCGCTCGCGTAGTTGGTCCAGAAGTCCCGGGCGGCCGGTACGTGGTGTGTTCCGGTGGTCATGCCGGCGACGTAGGTGCCGAGTGAGATCAGAAGGGTGTGGGGACTGCGCAGTCCGCAGCCGAGTGCCTCGACGGCCTTGTCGTTGGCGGTCGCTACGACGGGGATGCCCGCGGGGATGCCGGTGTGAGCGGCGGCCTGCGGGGTGACCTGGCCGAGGATCTCGCCGGGCTGGACGAGGTCGAACAGCATGGACCGCGTGACGCCGAAGGCTGCCAACTGCTCGTCATCCGTGGACCAGTTCCAGGTCCCGGGGTCGACGGGCCATCTGCCTGCGTAGTTGGCGGCGGTGTCGCGGAAGGTGCCCGTCATGCGGTGGGTGAGGTAGCCGGAGGACGTGGTCACATATGCCGCGTCCGGTACGGCGTGTGGTTGGGAGACGCGTTGGTCCATCCAACTCATGACGGGCTGGGCCAGTGTGCCGTCTGCCTTGAGTACCGCGCGGCAAAAGCGGATGGTGCACAGGCCGACTCCGGCGATGTCTGCCGGGTCACCAGGGAAGGCGGCGAGCGCCGCCCGGCTCGCCTGGCCGATGGTCGTCCACAGGTCGTCGTCGGGGTGCTCGACGATGCCGGGGCGGGGGGTGTGGTAGGGGCGGAGGGCGGCGCGACCCTCGCTCACAGCCCGGCCGCGGGTGTCGAAGACGGTTACCTTCGAGGACTGTGAACCGTTGTCGATGCCGATGAAGTAGCGGGGACGGGTGCTGGTCATGCCGACTCCGGGGTGCGGGCCGGACGGCGCTGTCCGGCGGGGGGAGAGGAAGAGGCGGCCCGCCGCGCGCCCGGGCGCGGCGGGGCCGTGTGCACAGCGGTGTTGCGCGGTGCGGGAGGGGCCTCTGGTCCTAGAGGGGCACTGGCCCTAGAGGGGGAAGATCGTGCCCTTGTTCATGATCCCGTTCGGGTCGAACGTCTCCTTGAGCTTGGCCAGCAGGTAGTACGCGCTGCCGTGCTCCTCACGTGTCCACGGTGCCCGGTACTTGCCGATGCCGTGGTGGTGCACGATCGAGCCGCCGACCTTCAGGGCCTCTTCGACGATGATGGCGTTGAGGGGGATGTGGTACTTGTCGATCTCCTCGCGCGGCGCGCAGTTGATCTGGTAGTCGTAGACGAAGTACAGGTTGGTGCCTGTTTGGTAGCTGTGCGAGGAGTGGGCGCCCAACATCACCAGGTCGTCTGCCGCCGGGAAGTGGTTGCGGATGCGGTGCATGACGTTGTCGTAGAGCTCCACGGTGCGAGACCAGTCCACGGACACCTCGGTGGTGTAGCCGAGTTCGGCCTCCTTGAGCATGTGCTCCTTCTCGGCCTCGATCTTCTCGACGCCCCAGTTGAGGTTGGCGAACCACTCCTCGATCAGTCCAGGGTCGACCGCGGTGTGCGGATACTGGGCCGCGACGCGCGTGATCTCCTCGCTCGTCGCGTGCACCAGGCCCTTGGGACCTTCCGCGACGAACACCACGACGACCTTCCCCTGGTAGAAGTGGTCGAAGTGTTGGCGGGCGTCCTCGGGGGAGTAGACGCGCACCACCGAGGGGCGGTAGCCGCCCGTGACGACCTCGCGGATCATCGCGACACCGGTGGCCATGTCATCGACGAGGAAGCCGTGGAACTCGTTGTTCTCCGGCTGGTACTTGAAGACCTTGACCGTGACCTCGGTGAGGTAACACAGCGCGCCCTCGTTGCCGATGACGATGTGTCGGATGTCGGGGCCGGCCGCGCGACGCGGAACGTTCTTGACGCGGGTGACGGTGCCGTCGGCGAAGACCGCCTCCAGACCGACGACCATGTCCTCGATCGCGCCGTACAACGTGGAGAGTTGGCCGATCGAGCGGGTGGCGACCAGCCCGCCGTACTGCGCCAGCGGCTTGGATTGGGGGGAGTGGCCGGTGGTCAGGCCCTGCTCGCGCAGGCGGTCCTCCAGGAGTTGGAGGGGCACGCCGCACTCCACGGTGACCTGCATGTTGTCGCTGTCGATCGCGAGGATCTGGTCCAGGCCCGAGCCGTCGAGGACGATCGTGTCCTCCACGACGGTCTCCAGCCCGCCCTCGGTGCCGGTGCGGCCGGTGCGGGCGACCACGTTGATGCCGTGGGCGTTGGCGAAGGCCAGGACGTGTGAGACGTCCTGGGTGGAACGGGCGTTGACGATCGCCGCGGGCAACGGGCCGTCGTAGATGCCGTGCACGGACTGGTACTTCTTGAAGCGGTCGACGCTCGCCTGCCGGAGCTGCTCCGGGTCGGTGACGATCTGCTCGGCGGCGACGAGGTCGGCGAGGCCGCTGAGGATGTCTGCACGGGTGAGCGTCGAATGCGACTTGGCCATGATGGTTTCACCTTCGGGTGTTGCGATGTCAAAAGTGCGACGAGGGCAAGGAAGAGGGAGGCTGTGCGCCGGGGGAGGGGGGGACGGGTCAGCGGACCAGATAGCCTCCGTCCACCGGCAGCACATGGCCGTTGACGTAGTCCGAGGCGCGCGAGGCCAGGAACACCGTCGTCCCCATCAGGTCGGCCACATCCCCCCAACGCCCGGCCGGGATATGGGAAAGGACGCGGCTGTTGCTCTCCGGGTCCGACCGCGTCTCCTCGGTGATCTTCGTGGCGAAGTAACCGGGCGCGATCGCGTTGACCTGGATGTTGTGCGGGGCGAGCTCGTCGCAGTACGCCTTGGTCAGTCCTGCGATGCCGTGCTTGGTCGCGGCATAGGCAGGGGAGCGCTGACCGCCCAGGAACGAGAACATCGACGCGATGTTGATGATCTTCCCCGAGCGCTGCGGAATCATGAACCGCGCCGCCTCGTGGCTGAGTTCGAAGGCCGCCGTCAGATTGACCGCGACCATGGGGTCCCATTCGGCCCGACCGAACTCCTCCACAGAGGCGAGGTTGCAGATGCCCGCCGAGTTCACCAGCACATCCACCGCACCGAACGCCTCCACACACCCCCGAACGATCCGCCGCGGAGTGCCCGGCGCCGTCAGGTCGGCCTCAAGGAACTCCATACGAGCCCCGGTGTCCTCGATGAGTCGACGCGTGGTGCCGTCGTCCTCGGCGACGGAGGGGATGAAGACGTTCGCGCCGGCCTTGGCGAGGGCCAGTGAGAACGCCTGGCCCAAACCGGTGTTGCCACCCGTGACGATGGCGTTCTTACCCGCGAGGGAGAAGAAACCTGAGTGGAAGTCCGTGATGTCCATGGGGTTCTGCCTTCGGTAGTACGGGTCAGGAAGACGGGCCGGGCGACTCAGGCGGTCACGGGGACCGCCGGAGGGGTCGGGGTGGGCCCGGGGCGGGAAGCCAGGTCCCGGGCGCGGGCACGCGTGGTCAGGGTCGTCACCAAGATCCCCAGCAGCGCCATCGCCAACAGGAAGACGAACAGGGTCGTGTAGCCACCGCCCTGCTCCGGTACGGCGGGCGTCGCTGCGGGGTCGCCGATCCACCAGGCGCACAGCGAGGGCAGGAACGCGTCGGGCAGGAACGCGATACCGGAGGCCAGTCCGATGACACCGCCCCGCTCGTTCTTGGGGATCTCCACCTCACCGACCGTCGCGAAGTAGACACCTCGGCTGGTGAACACGAACAGGCAGAGCAGGAACATCAGGCCCAGCGCCACCCACTTATAGGCGGGCTGATGCGGCAGTACCAAGAAAACCAGGGCAACGGCGGCGCTGCCGACGAACATCCAACGCAGAAGGCGCGGCGAGGACTTGGTGACCTTGTCGACGACGACACCACCCGCGGGGCCCGCCACGAACTGAAAGACATAGGTGCGGATGACGCCGATGACGCCGATGAGCCCGGCGGCCATACCGAAGCGGTTTTCCAGCAGTGGCGAGAAATAGCCGAGCGTCGTGTAGAAGCAGTACATCAGCATGGCGGTGATGCCGATGAGCCACGTGTACTTGTTCCGCACCGCCCGCCACAACTGACGCAACGTCACCGAGGACGAACCAAGCTCCGCGAGCCTCCCCGCGTCACCCTTCACAAAGAACCACACCAGCGCGGCGAAGACGAAACACAGCACACCGTAGAGCCGGATCAGCCAGATGACGCCCGCCGACTGTGCCACGGCCATCGCGACGATAGCGGTGCCGGCGAACCCCACCACGGTGGAGGTGACGCCACGTGTCCCTTCCAGGAACCCGAAGAGGCGCCCCTGCTCGGAAGAGCTCCCGAGCATCCCGATCGCCTTGACCAGCGCCGGCCAGTACAGGCCCATCCCCATCACGGCCATCACCACATGGGCGGCCAGCGCACCCCAGTATCCGGGCGCCTGCGCGAGATACAGATCGGCGGCGCCGGTTCCGGCCAGCGCCACAACGATCAGCGTCCGCGGCTCGAACCGGTCGGCGAACCAGCCGCCGAGAAAGTACATGAACACCGCAACGGCGCCGAACACCGAAATGATGTTGCCGTAGTCCTGCGCCGACAACCGCAGTGCCTCGGTAGTGGGTCCGAGGAACACAAAGCGAATGTAAGCGACCTGGAAGATGATCCCGCCGGACATTGAAAGGACCAGAAAGCTGACCCATCTTTGCAACGTGGACAACGCACAACCACCTCTTCGTGGAAGTCCAGAATCCGAGAAAACTGGATACAAAAAAAGAACAGTAACCCTCTATGGCGAGGAGTTACTGTTCTCTGGTCTCTAGTAACTGCTCCGGCGCAGAGCCGGAGCCGGTATGAAATTATTCGGCCCTCATCGGTCCGTTCATGAACAGTACGAGCGAACGTTTCCCGCTGTCAACCACTTCTTTGCCTCCACCACATGCGGACGCGCAGCTCACATGGCCCAGACGTCCCGATTGGACGAGGCGATCGCGCACGCACCCGCCTTCAGGGCCGCGAACACATCGTCGCGATCACAGACCAGCCCACCGGCGATGAGCGGCACACCGATGTCCGCCACAACCCACGAGATGACCCGCGGCATACAGCCGGGCAGGATCTCCACACAGTCCCGCTGCGACCTACGCACCTGCGGCGCGAGATTGTGGTACGAGAGCGAATCGATGAGGAAGAAACGGTGCACCGCGAACAATCCCAGCTCGCGAGCGGCCCGCACCATGAACGCCTTCGAGCTGAGAATCCCATCGGCAGCGGTCCGCTCCTTGACGTACCGCACCACCACCTCTTTCCCGGCGAAACCATCGAGCAGATCGACGTTCACCAAGACGACGCGCCCATCGTCCTTCAGCCGCTGCACGATGTCCGGGAGGTCGAGGACCGAGCCGTAGAGCAGGAACACGATCCGGCAATCGGAACGCAGTACCGCCCGCAGCCCGGCCTCGTCCACCACGCTGGCGACGACCGGATGCTCTTCCAGTAGCTCTGCAAGGGCAGTAGCCATACTCAACTCCCAGACACATAGCAGCGGCATGCGGCAGCAGGCTCCACCAACGCCCAAGCGCACGGAAGACGCCGGCACTTCACCACCCCTGCCACCTGCCCCCAGTATGCGCGCCGCGCCCGGGAGGGCCCCCAGCCAGCCCCCCGGCGAACCCCACGACCAACCCCATCACCAGGCCCCAACCAACGCCACGACCCGGCTCCGTGACCCCCGTCCTCCGCCGACCCCGCGCGGCCCCCGGACAACCGACGTGCCAGCCCCGACCTGCGACGGAACCCAAGACACCGCTCCCCGAACACCACCGCACGGCGAAAAGGACCAAAGACGCAAACCCAAGGTCCAGCGACCTGCGAGCGATGGACTTTAGTCCCTGTCGAGGGCTCCTCGCCCCCCGGGACACTTCCGGCATGGAGAACCTGGACACGCTGATCGTTTCCCTGAGCGATCACCTGTGGACCTGGCTGCTGATCCCCCTGGTCATCGGCGCCGGTCTGTATTTCACGATCCGATCGAAGGCCGTGCAGCTGCGCCTGCTGCCCGAGACCTTCCGGGTGCTCAGGGAGAAGACCTCCCCGCGGGCTGACGGCCGTAAGCAGGTGTCCGCCTTCGGCGCCTTCACCATCTCGGCGGCCGCCCGGGTCGGGACCGGCAACATCGCCGGTGTGGCCACCGCCATCACCCTCGGCGGGGCAGGGGCCGTCTTCTGGATGTGGGCGATGGCGATCATCGGCGCCGCCTCCGCCTTCGTGGAGTCGGCCCTCGCCCAGCTCTACAAGGTGCGCAGCGCCACCGGAACCTACCGGGGCGGCCCGGCCTACTACATGCAGCGGGCCCTCGGGAAGCGCTGGCTCGGCGTCCTGTTCGCCGTGGTCATCACCGCCACCTTCGGCTTCGTCTTCAACGCCGTGCAGGCCAACACCATCACCACGGTGATCGGCGGCTCGCTGCCGGAAGCCGACAGTTCCTGGTTCAGCCCGGCCACCGGCCTGCTGCTGGCCGCCCTGCTGGGCCTGGCCGTCTTCGGTGGGGTCCGCCGACTCTCCTCCGTGACGAGCGTGCTCGTCCCGGTGATGGCCATCATCTACCTGGTCCTCGGCCTGGCCGTGGTGCTGCTGAACATCACCGAGTTCCCCCGCGTCATCGCCGACATCGTCGGCGGCGCGTTCGGCCTGCGCGAGCTCGCCGCCGGCGGGATCGGCGCGGCCATCCAGCAGGGCATCCGACGCGGCATGTTCTCCAACGAGGCCGGCCTGGGCTCGGCCCCCAACGCGGGCGCCGCCGCCGAGGTCTCCCACCCGGTCAAGCAGGGCCTCGTCCAGTCCCTGGGCGTCTTCTTCGACACCCTCCTGGTGTGCACGATGACCGCCTTCATCGTCCTGGTCACCAACCCCGAGCTCGCCGGCCGGCAGGGCGCCGACCTCACCCAGAACGCGCTGAGCGGCGCCCTCGGCTCCTGGGCCGGCCACGTGCTCACCGCCGTGGTCTTCATGCTCGCCTTCAGCTCGATGATCGGGAACTACTACTACGGCGAGACCAACATCCAGTTCATCACCCGCAAGCGCTGGGTGCTGTCCTCCTACCGAACGCTGGTCCTGGCCGCGGTGGTGCTCGGCTCGCTGGGCTCCGTCTCGATCGTCTGGAACCTCGCCGACGTCTCCATGGGCATCATGGCCCTGATCAACCTGCTCGCCATCATTCCCCTCTCCGGCATCGCCTTCCGCCTCCTGGAGGACTACCTCGCCCAGCGCCGAGCGGGCCTGGACCCCCTCTTCACCCGGGACCGCCTGCCCGGCCTGAAGGGCATCCAGTGCTGGGACGCGCCCAGCACGCCCGGCAACCCCCAGCTCTCCCTGGCCGGCACGAGCCAGCCGGACCCCCAACGGACCTGACCGACCTGCCAGAACCCCCTCCAACCAGTCACCCCTCGGCCCGGCCAGGTGGACCGCACGGATCCGTGCGGTCCACCTGGCCGGGCGACGATGCGTCCCTTGCTGATCAGTCCCTCTCGCGCGGCGGGGGAATCCCGCCGACGAGCCAGGCCGGGTCGGGAACGTCCGGGTGGCGAGAGCCGCGTCACGCATCGGATGTCCGAGTGCCGCTTTCGGCGCTGGCGGGTGCGCCATGGTGTCCGCAAGGCGCACCACCCACCCGCGGGGGCGCGCGGGTGGGTGGCAGCAGGCGCAGATACATTCAAGAAAGTCCCAACTTTGCCTCTATGGCCATGAGTTAACGTTTCGCCACTGTAGGCGGCGTTTGCGTATGCCAAGCCAGGGGATGTTTCGGGTGTCCCGGTCAGAGAGGGGCACTCCATGGGCAATCTGCTCACCATGAACACCACCGCCAAGCCCGGGACACGAGCCGGGGTGTGCGGATGTTGATCACGACGCTCGCCGAGTACCACGTGGCACCCGGGCTGCTCCGGGAGTGGACGCTGGAGGGGCGGCCCTTCGACGAGGCGGCAGGTTCGGCAGAGGGGGCCACGCCGCTGTCGTACAACCAGGAATGGCACCTGAAGTTCCTCGCGAAGCTCGCGGAGCGCGGCGCCACGATCCCGATGTGGATGGGGTTCGCGTTCGAGATCCCCGGACCGCTGGACGTCGAGGTGTTCCGCGAGACGCTCCGTGTGTGGGTCGAGCGTCACGAGACGCTGCGCAGCGCATTTCGCGCGGTGGGCGCGCGGACGGAGCGCTTCACGGTGGCCCCCGACCGGGTGTCCGTGAACGACGCGGTGCTGGGCGGTTTCGCCGGCAGCGACGGCATGAGCGCCTGGCTTCAGGAACGTATCGACGACGCAACGGGCGCGTTCCGCTGGCCCAGCCATGTGGTGGAGACCGTGGAGCGTGCGGATTCCACCACGGTCATCGTGGCGCTTGACCACGCGCACACCGACGGACTCTCCGTCATGACGGCCGTCAAGGAATGGCAGGAGTTGTACGCGACCGTCGCCGCCGGCCGTCGGATCGACCATCAACACGTGGGCAGCTATGTGGATTTCAGCGTGGCGGAGCGTGCGGCTGCCGACCGGATCGGTGCTGACCATCCGGCCGTCGGGGCCTGGGAGCGATTCATCGAAGCGGGCGGAGCGAAGCTGCTGGAGTTCCCGCTCGACCTCGGTGTTGCGGAGGGGGAACTGCTCCCGCACACCAAACTCGACACGCGGCTGCTTGACGCACGCGCGGCCGAGGCGGTCGAGGCGGCCTGCCACTCGGTGGGCGGCGGCTTCCTCGCCGGCCTGCTCGCGGTCTTCGCGGTCGTCGCCCACGAGATCACAGGCGAGCCGGTCTACCGGACGGTCATGCCGCTGCACACCCGCTCCCGGTCGGAATGGCTGCATTCGATGGGGTGGTACATCGGCATCGGCCCGGTCGAGATCGAAACCCCCACGGCGCACAGCTTCCGCGATGTGGTTCCGCTCGCGCACCAGTCCGCGCGGACGGCACTGCGCCTGAGCCGGGTGCCGATCGTGAGGATCGCCGAACTCCTGGGGATCGAGGAGGAATTGGAGCGACGGATGCCCGAGGTCTTCCCGTTCGTCTCCTACACCGACACGCGGGTGATCCCCGGGGCGCAGCGCTGGCCCGAATGGAACGCCCGCCCCGTGGTTCGGATGAAGACCCGTGGGAACCGAGTGAACACCTGGGTCCACCGCACCCATGAAGGAGTGTGGATGACCGTGCGCTACCCCGGCACGGAGACCGCCGACGTCGGCATCGCCGGCTATGCCGACCATGTCCGGGACGTGTTCCGGAGCGTGGCGAGGACCAGTGACTACGTGTACGGCCGGCCGAACACTGCAGGAGAGGCGATATGACCTGTGCGCGCGAGACCGTGGAAGCCGTCTTGACCGAAACGTTCAACGTGCTTCCCCAAGAGATGAAACCCGAGGCGGTCCTGTCGTCGCTCGACATGGACTCCCTGGCCGTGGTCGAGCTCCTCTTCGTCCTGGAACGGGAGTTGGGAGTGAAGATCGGAGAGGACGAGGTGACCCCGCGCAACACGGTCCGTGAGCTGGTGGCGACGGTGGAGGCGAAGCTCGCGCGGCGGTCAGCGGGGCCGGGGCGATGACCCGCCCTGAGGTCGTCGTGACCGGTCTGGGCATGGTCACCCCGGCTGGGATCGGGGTGGAGACGACGTGGCGGGCCATGGTCGTGGGGCTGCCGACCGCCGCACCCGACCCGGCACTTGCGGGCCTGCCCGTCGACTTCTCCTGCCGCGTCCCTGACTTCCGACCGGAGGAGTTTCTCGGCCGCCGAGCCTTGTGGCGCACGGACCGTTGCTCCCAGTTCGCCGTCGCCGCGGCGTGCGAAGGCGTACGGGACGCGCGCCTCGACCCCGAGACCTGGAACGGAACCAGGGTGGCCGTGATCATCGGCACCTGCTTCGGCGGCCAGTGGGCGTGCGAGAGTGCCCATCGCGGCCTCCTTGAGGACGGGCACGATGCCGTCCCACCGACCCTGGTGCCCAAGATGCTCCCCAACATGCCCGCTGCCGAGGTCTCCATGGCCCTCCGGGCGCGCGGTATCAGTATGGGCATGTCGACAGCGTGTGCCTCAAGTGCCAACGCCGTAGCGCTCGGCAGGGACCTGCTCGCGTCCGGCGCCTACGACGTGGTGATCGCCGGCGGCGCCGATGCGGCTGTCACACCGCTGATCGCTGCGGGGTTCCACCGCATGGGGGCACTGTCCGGCCGCCGCGACGCCCCGGCCGCGGCCTCACGTCCGTTCGACGCCGACCGCGACGGGTTCGTCATGGGGGAGGGCGCCGGCGTCCTCGTCCTGGAGCGCACGGAAGACGCCCTGCGGCGCGGTGTGGTGCCGCGGGCAACGCTGGCGGGCTGCGGATCCACCAACGACGCCCTGCACGCCACCGCCCCGCACCCCGAACACCGCGTTGCCGAAGCCGCGTTGCGTGCCGCGCTCGCCGAAGCCGGCGCCGCTCCCGAGGAAGTGGGCCACGTCAACGCGCACGGCACCTCGACCTGCCTCAACGACGTCACCGAGGCCGCGATGATCGCCCGGGTCCTGCCGCACGCCCCCACCGTGACCTCGGCCAAGGGCGTGTTGGGCCACTCCTTCGGCGCCAGCGCAGCGGTGGAGGCGGCGCTCACCGTGCTGACGCTCCAGGAACAACGGGTCCCGCCGACCGCCAACCTGGAGAAGGTCGGCCCGGACATAGAGCTGGACCTCGTCTCCAAGGTGGCCCGGCCTCAACGAATCGACCTCGCGGTGAGCAACGCATTCGGCTTCGGTGGACATAACGCGGTCCTGGCACTCCGGCGGTGGGCGTAGCCGCCACGAGCACCGGTCGGGGCCGGGGCGGGCCCGGTGGCCCGGCCGGTGTCTGCGGTGGAGGCGGCACTGGCCTGGCCGGCGAGTGGCGGGGGGAGGGTCCATGCCGCCACGGCCGTCGAGAAGACCTACGTCGTCGCCCGCACGGCCAAACTGACCGCAGGGAAAGGCCGTTCGGCATCCCCGACGTCATGCGGCACCCGTGCCTTCACCGGCCCGATGCGCACATCATCGCCATCGGCTCGTGCGAGAACGGCGGGGTCGAGCGGAAGCCCCGGGCCGCACGGGACCCTTACGGGCCGACGGAAGCGGTGCACCGGGCGGGATGGCTGCGGGCGAGGACGATCACCGCGCTTTGGGCTCCGCGCGGGTCTTCTGTTACCCGTCGATCTCGGCTGATACCTTCTCGCTGTGCCTGCTCGAAGCGCTGGCCGGCGGTCAACCGGCCGTCTGTTACGACGTCCTGTTCGCCCGCGTCGTTCACGGTGCCACCCCGGCAGTGCGCCGGGTACCGTTGAATTCTCCACCGGCCATGGCGGCCGAACCGAACGAACTTCCCGCAGAGCACGCTGGGTTCTGCCAGCGCCGCGTTCCCAGAGCCCGTCACCCGCTACAGCACCTGGCGGGCCGTGGCCGACGCGGAAGTCGCCGCCTACCGACTTTCTCGCCATGGTGCATTCTGCTGCCCATGGCGAAACAACGGAACATCGTTAGGGTAAACCGTGCTTGATGTGAAGTTCATTCTGGAAAACCCCAAGGCCGTCATCGAGAATTGCGCTCGTCGGGGTTACGACGTCGACATCGAGCGGATCGTCTCGCTCGACCGTGAACGGCGCGAAACCATCACGCGACTCGACGAAACGCGGCACGGCATCACCGTGTTGGGTCGCGAGTGGAAGAACGCCACCGACAAGGACGAGCACCGGCGCAAGGCCAACGCGCTCAAGGAGGACCGAACGCACCTTGAGACGCAACTGGAGGGCATCGAGACGACGTTGCAGCAGATCCTGGAACGGCTGCCCAACATGCTCGACCCCCGGGTTCCGGTCGGCGGCGAAGAAGAGAACGAAATCGTCCGCACCGTCGGCACCCCACCCTCCTTCGATTTCGCCCCGCGTTCCCACGAGGAACTCGGCCGCCTCACCGCGACCATCGACATCCCGCGTGGCGTGAATGTCGCGGGCTCGCGGTTCTACCTACTGATGAACGAAGCCGTCCAGATCCGCTACGCCCTGACGGACCTGTTCATCAAGCGCGCCAGGGAACAGGGCTTCGACCTGGTCTCGCCCCCCTATCTCGCCCGCCGGGAGACCCTGTTCGCCTCCGGCTACCTGCCGTTCCAGGACAAGGACAACTTCACGGTCAACGACTCGGACCTGTCCCTGATCGGCACCAGCGAGCAGGCGCTGCTCGGCATGCATGTCGGGGAAATTCTGCCCCGGCTTCCGCTGCTGTACCTCGGCGACTCGATGTGTTTCCGCACCGAGGCGGGAAGTTACGGCCGCGACACCGCCGGGATCCTGCGGGTGCACCAGTTCTACAAGCTCGAACAGTTCGTCTACTGCCACCCGTCCGAGAGCGAGCACTATCACCAACTGTGCCTGGAGAACGAGGAATGGCTGATGCGTGAGCTCGGCATTCCCTACCAGGTGGTGCTCACCGGCTCGCAGGACCTGGGTGCGCCCGGCCGCAT
>NZ_JBIVXW010000045.1:0-76348 GCF_044769405.1 Streptomyces sp. NPDC090442 | reverse complement strand
TGCGATGACCCAGGCGACGCCAAGGGTGCCGAGGCCGAGGGCGGCCGTCTCCTGGCCTACGGGGCCGAAGTCGTTGGCGGCGTAGAACACCGTCATGACGGCGCCGGCCGCGGCCCATAGCCACCAGGGCGGGCGCAGCGAGTCGGTGGTGTTGAGGCGGACTTGGCGGACCCGAGCCAGGGCATCGCGGGCCTCGGCGGGGCTGGGCGCATCCATGCTTTTCCTCCTTGGGGGATTACTTTCCTGAGGAGAAAGTAGCGCGTACTTTCCTGGGCGGCAAGTCAAAGCACGGAAGTTGCGGTGCCCTGTTGGCAGCGGGTTTCTTCGCCAGGACGCCCTCACACTCACGGCCGATGAACGTCACTCACAACTTTGTGTCGAGGCCGGCCACCGGTCACCCCCGCCGGCGCAGCGACTGTCCCGGCCATCGGTCACTGGATGGGTCACGACGGTGACCACGGCGTCCAGTTCGTGGCCACGTGACGTGAGGCGGGCAGCTTGGCGCGGGACGACCCGTCCCGGCCCGCGGGCGCCAACAGGTCGGTAGCTTCCTGGCCCATGGGTGCACATCGAGCCTCTCCGAGCCTGCCGTGGCCCGGCTGGTCCACCAGCCGGGCAGCTCAGGCCGCGTACGGAAACCACCTCGTCCGCATCGGCGAACTCATCCCGGCCCAGTTGTACGTGCACGTCCACGAGCGCTAGGACCTGGCGGCCGTGCACAGCACCGGCCACCAGGATCTCATCAACTCCCAAGTCAGCAGCATGGCGCTGGAGCACCGCGACGACCTGCTGGACACCGCGGCCGTCCTGGACGCACTCGCCCTGTGCCACGGGCACGGCAGTTACTTGCCACGCCCGTCCCACGGGTCGGCGATGGCCCGGATCGAGGCGCCGCCCTCGTATCCCCTTGATCATTTCCCCGTGTACGGCCCGGGGATAGAGGGCCGGTTGCGCGCCGTTACGGCGACGCCGCTTCCCGTCTCTCCCTGCGGTCAACGTCAAGACGGGTGCGGTGGAGTTCTGTGAGGTTCGTCAAGGAAATTGGGCTGCGTTCGGGCGGGCTGGCGGGCAGCATTGTGGGATGCCGGATCTGTGGTGGGGTGACGTCAGGAACTTCTTCGATCCTGACCTGATGGGGGCTCTGCCGGACGTGTGCGTGCCGGACGCCTCGGTTGCCGACTGGGAGGCCGTGTTCGACCTGATCCGGTCGAGCGGATGGACGTGGGAGTACTCGGAGGGAGGCGTTCCTGGGCCGCTGCCGTCGGCCGTGGAGGTGCTGTCGCGCCCCGCCGATGCGGATGCTGCAGATCTGCGGGTCTGGCCGGTCCCGGATGCGCTGGCGATCTTCCGTCCCATGTCCGCCGACGAGATCGACTTCGACGTCGACCTTCGCGAACTGCAGGGTCAAGCCGGAGTGGACACCCTGTGCGAGTTCCTGGGGGAAATCGGCCGGCGGCTGGGCAAGCCGGTCATCATGACGGGCCAGGGCGACTATGGGAATCCCGTGCCCGGGTTCAACCTCGCGGCCGACCGTGTGGTGCTGTTGGCGGACCCTCAGCTGATCGAGTTGGTCGGCGGCGCAGTAGGCAGCGCCGGCGCACACGAATGATGACGGCCGGAACCATCGAGCCGATCCTGAGTCACCCACAGTGATAATTTTCGCGGCCAATTGACTACCCGTCATGTGACCGCAGGCGGGGAGATCCGAGAGCATGAGTGCTTCGCTCGGCGGATGAGCCGTCGACTTGGTGGGGTGAGTCCTTCACCTGGCGCTTGCGGGGTTGGCTGCGGTTGTCCTGTCGTGAACGTGGTGATGTGCGGATGATGCGGGTGCCTGACACCGGGTCTCAGTTTGCCGCGTTCTCGGTGGCGGCGATCGTTCGGCGTAGAAGGCGGCGTGCGGCCTCCAGATCGGCGGCGCGTTGGTCAAGGACGTGCAGTTGGGCGCGGAGACTGGTGAGGACGCCGGGACAAGGGCGCAGCGTCGTCTCGTCGAAGGTGCAGGGCAGGACCTGTCGGATGATGCGGGTGGGTAGGCCGGCTGCCAGCAGGGCGCGAATGCGCCGCACTGTCTGCACCGTCTGGTCGTCGTATTCGCGATAGCCGTTGGCGCGGCGCTGTGAGCGGATCAGCTCCATCTGCTCGTAGTAGCGCAGCAGACGCTCGCTGACTCCGGCACGACGCGACAGTTCCCCGATCAGCACTGACCAGCTCCCTTTGGCTTGACCTTCCCGCGGTGTCAGGGAGCAACAGTGCATTGGTCGGTCGCATTCCGGGCCGGTTGCCAAGGAGGAGCAAGTCTTGATCATCGATGCGCACAGCCACGTCCACGACTCCGTCGAAGCGCATGTGGGGCTGCTGGAGGAGGCCGGGGTCGACCGCGCCGTGCTGTTCGCTACCCGCCCACACCCGGAGCGGGCCGGGGACCTCGCCTCGTTGCGCAGGGAGATGGCGATCCTGGACGAAGCCATCGCAGGGCGGGCCGGCACGGTCGAGGGGTATCGCGGCGCGTGGCAGGAGTTGGACGCGGCACTCGCCGCATGGCGGGAGCGGTTCATCGGCTTCCTGTCCGTGCCGCTGGATCTGGAGCCGAAGCGGATTGCCGCGATCGTGGAACGCGAGGTCGTCGGGCGTGGGTTGCACGGGATCGGTGAGCTGACGCCGCCGCCTGGACGGGCAGGGGTGATCGAACCGGTGCTCCAGGCGGCGGCCGATCACGGTCGGCTTCCCGTGGTCGTGCACGGATTCGCGCCGACCACGGCGGACGATTTGATGACGCTGTCGACTCTCGCCAGCCGGTATCCAACGGTTCCGTTGGTGGTCAGTCAGCTCGGAGGGCTGTACTGGATACAGGCCATTGAACTGGTGCGGGACACCCCGAACATGTACCTGGAGCTGTCCATGGCCAACATCGTCTTCGCGGTCCGGCTGGCCATCAAGGAGATTCCGGACCGGACCCTGTTCGGCTCGGACGCCCCCTACGGCGACCCGGTCCTTGCCCGGGCGATGGTGGAGCGGGTCACCAGCCCCGGTGAGGTTCGCGACCGGGTGCTTGGCGGGACGATCGCCGAATTGGTCGGACTCGGCTGAGGCGGGCCCCGTCCCCGGGTGCGGTGCCGACGGATCGAGCGCTTCGGATGGCGAACGCCGCCATCTGGAGCGCTCAGGATCACATGACGGCGGGCGACGTAGCTCAGGTAGGGATGGTGCTCGGGCCTTCGCTGGGGCAGTTGGGCGCCTGCAAGGGTGGGGAGGGGACGAAGCGCGTGCTCCGTGCGCTATCCGCACAGCACGGTCCTTCGTCCTGCTCCATCACTTCGATCGCTTGCTCCGTGGGACAGCGCCGGATCATTTCCTCTGGGTCTGGATAGCCGGGGTGGCGAGTGTGCGTTACAGCAGCCGGAAGGCGCGGCCGAGACAGCAGACGGTGAGGGTGAGGCCGACCAGGAGGACCGCCGGGCCGAAGGCGTAGTTGAACCAGGTCTTGCGGTCTTTGACGCCGAGAAGGGCGCGGGTGAAGGCGACCCCGGCAACGATGAGGGGGATCCCCGCGAAGAACCCGACGAGCATCAAGACCGTGCCGAGCCAGTCTGTGGCGGCGCTGTGGCTGATGTGGGCGACGCCGGCCAGGACGACGCTTCCGGGTTCGGCGGCCACGGGCTACTTGCCTCCTTCTTCGGCTTTCTTGGACAGGTCCTGCATGTCGGACTCGATGCCGGCGCCTGCTTCGTGGATCGCGGTGTTGATGCCGGTGGTGACGGAGTTCTTGTAGGCAGCATCGGCGACCTTGCCTCGGTCGCTGAGGTGTAGGCCGCCGAAACTGCCGTGTTCTTCCAGGTGTTGAAAGGCCAGGTGGCCCGCTGCGTTGCCGGTGGCCCCTGTGGCGGCGTTGGTGCCCACGTCCCATACCGTGCTCGCGGCGTCTTTGCTGTCGTCCGTAAGGTCGGCGGTCAGGCCGCCGGCGACGCTGCCGAGCGCCCCGTTGGCGGCGTTGCCGGCTCGGCCCTCGCCGCTGAGCACCTTGCCGATCGCACCGGTCAGTTTGGCGCCGTCCGCCAGCGAAGCCCCCCCCGCGGTGAACAGGGCCGTGCCCGCGGCCTGTTTGCCGGCGGTGGCGAGGTCCTGTTGCACGTCTATCGGCTGGCCGGTGAGGGCCTGGTTGATCATCTGGCTGCCGGAGTCGGCGACGAAGTTGGTGGCGAAGCTCTCCGCCCCCTTCTTGAGGAACTGCCCGCTGATCCGGGCGATCGAGGTGAGCACCTTCTCCAGTGCCGCCGCGCTCTCCTCGCTCAGTCCGCTGAAGCGCTCCAGGAGGGCGGCCACCTTCTCCGCCGCCGTGGTGAACAGCTTGACCAGGTCCACGACTTTGGCGACCTTGGCGGCTACGGCTGTGTTGGCGACGAGGTCGGAGAGGAACCCGGTGAAGGCGGACAGCGCGAGCCCGAGCACCTCCATCTCGGCGATCTGGACGCAGATGTCGATGATCTCTTCGTTGATCTTGTCGATCTCGTTGGCGTAGGACCGCAGGCCGTCCGCGACGTGGTGGAAGTTGTTCGCGACGTCGGTGAGTGTCTTCCGCTGGTCGTGCCAGTGCTTCTCGAACGCGTCGCGGGCCGCGCCGTGCCAGCCCTGTTTGTCAAGGCTGTCGATCGCGGTGTCCAGGGCGCGGACGACCTTGTGCAACTCGTTGCCCATGGTGTCCCAGGACCGTGCGATCTCGCGGAGCGTGTCACCGTTGCCGCCGGGGAGGTCCACCCCGAATGCCTGGAGGATCTCCAGGACCTTGCCGTCGATGAAACTGTTGACACTCAACTCAGGCCCCCTGAAAGCGCGTTACGGCTTGGAGGTGGCCCACGGCCGTCTGGTCGGCGTCCTTGTAGGCAGCGGCGTTGGTCCGCAGCCGGTCCGCGTCACCGGTCAGCACCTCGGGGAGCTGACTCAACGCCTTCATCGTGCTGTTCAGCAGCTTCAGGTACTTGTCCAGCGCGCCGTCACAGGCACCGAGAATGCCGAACGCCTCCCCGACCTCCGCCGAGGAGGTCGCAAATGCCTGGACCGGCGCGCCCAGGTCCTTCGCCTCAAGGTCGAACTTGCCTGCCAGATCCGTCAGTGCCGTGGGATCGACACCGAACTGCCCACTCATCTCGCTTCCCCCGTTCACGTTCATGCAAGGCTCCAGGGGTACGGCGGGGAACGGCCGTGCGCCAAAGGGCCTTAACGCGTTCCCGATACGGGTTTGGCCGGGGCTTTACCTCCCGGCGTTTCCGCGTGGCGCCCAACGCTCGGGTTGGAGCGCGCACGACGCAACTTCCCTTGCCTCGCGCCGAGTTCGGGGATGCCGCTTCGGTGGTTGCCCGCGCCGTCGACGAAGTGGACGGAGTGCCCCTGGGATCCGATATGATCATGGCGCAGCTTCGGTCCGCGGCAGCGGGCGGGAGTCGTGCGTCTGTGGTCCAAGGAAAGACGTCCACCAACCGGTGGGAGATGCAGGTGCAAGGCCGGCCAGGCGCTCGGTAGCAGGGGCCGTTCCTCGTGACGAGGGGCGGCCCCTTCGTTGTTCTCTGCCGACGCGCCCGCGCGAGCTTCTCCTCGTTGACGGCCGATGTCTCGCGCGCCCGGGGTACCCCTCGGCGTACGCCGTCGGGAACTCCGCTCCCAGCATTCGCCTCTTCGGGTTGTGGTTGGGGCAAAGCGCTTCAGGTGCCTGGTCCAGGCCGGTATCTTGGACAGCTTCACCGCGTCGGACCAGGGAGGACGGTATGAGTAGCGTGCCATGGACCATCGAGCGAATTCGTGAGGCACTAGCCAGTCCGTCCCTCGCCCGGCGCTTCGACGACGAGATCGATCGTGCGTCGGCGGACGAACTCCTCGACGTCTACACGAAGTGGCAGCGGATCGCGGGCGGTTTGCGGACGACCGTGGACCGCTGACGCGCGCCGGCCGTCGCCGCGGGGTGAGAGCGCCGTCACCTCACTCCGCGGGGCGCCCCTCGCTCCCCTCACCGCGCCAAGCACCGGCACCGCGGCCGCGCGAGTACCAACAGGTCGAAGAGCGTGACGGGGAGCTGCCCGACGGGACGGAGCGACCCTCTCGAATCGGCGCTCGTTCGGGACCAGTTGACGATCCGGTTCGCAAGAAGAATGACGTTCATCGTCACGGCCGCGGCCGTCAGTCGGATCGGATGCGGCCCTGCCCGGCCCGGGGGCGAGCCCGTACGATCGGGCTGCGTGTGCTGAAGTGCCCTGTGCGTCGGGCTGACGGTGAACTGAAGGGGCGGTCGTCATGAACATCCCTGGTCCTGAGGCCCGGGCGGATGGTGGGGCGGGCGCCCTCGCGGCCGCGGGTGGGCTGCACACGTACCAACTCCAACTGCACGCCGACTACGGGCCCGTCGTGCGGT
This sequence comes from Streptomyces sp. NPDC090442, assembly GCF_044769405.1. Taxonomy (NCBI): domain Bacteria; kingdom Bacillati; phylum Actinomycetota; class Actinomycetes; order Kitasatosporales; family Streptomycetaceae; genus Streptomyces; species Streptomyces sp. NPDC090442. The sequence goes on along the minus strand of NZ_JBIVXW010000045.1, from coordinate 69,948 downwards.
TCCAACTCCCGGGCGCGGGTGAGGCGGTGTCGATCGCCGATCCGGTGCTGTTGGAGGCCGCGGCGGGCATCGACAGGCGGCCGGAGCGGCTGTTCGCGTTCCTGGACCCGCTCTGTGAGGCGGGCAACCTCCAGGTGATGCCGGCCGAGGAGCACGGGCCGTGGCGGCAACTGCTGCTGTCCGCACTCGCCGGACGGCCGTCCCACGAGCGGCACCTCGCGCGGTTCACGGAGTTGGTGACGGGGCTCGCGGACCGTTGGGCGGAGCAGGCCGAGGGGGCCGAGGAGGCGGAGCAGGCTGGGGAAGCTGCCCAACTCGGCCGGCCCGACGGCGCGCAGCGGGCGTCCGTCGCCTTGCAGGAGGACCTCACGGCGCTGTCGTTGCGCATGATCGGTGGGTATGCGCTCGGCGGCGAAGTGGCCGATCCGGACGGCGTGGTCGCCGCGTTCGAGGACGTGCTCACCGCCCATCTGGGACGGCTCTACGACGCGCCGTCCGCGGACCTGCAAGCCGCGCGCGAAGAGCGGGCCGACGCCGCACTGACCCAACTACGCGCCACCGTCGACGAGTTGGTCGGCGCACACCGCTCCGGCGGCCGCACGGACCGGAGTGATCTGATCGGCGCGCTCGTGGCGGCCGGCGAGCGGCCCGCACGCATCCGCGACACCGTCATGGTGACGATGCTGGCCGCCCACCACACGACCGGGGTGGCGGTGTCCTGGACCCTGCATCTGCTCGGCCAGCACCCCGAGGTCGCCGAACGGGTCGCCGACGAGCTGGACCAGGTACTCGGTACGCGCGCGGCACCCGACTACGCCGATCTGCGCCGACTCCGCTACCTGGACATGACGCTCAAGGAAGCGATGCGGCTCTATCCGCCCGGCCCGTACGGCGCGCGGGAGACGTCCGAAGCCCTCGTGGTGGGCGACTACGAGGTCCCGGCCGGGACGACGGTCTTCTGTCCGTTCTGGGCCGTGCACATGAACCCCGACTACTGGCCCGAGCCGGAGCGGTTCCGGCCCGAGCGCTTCACGCCGGAAGAGGCCGCCGGGCGGCCGAGGTTGGCGTATATCCCCTTCGGTTTCGGACCGCGAAGCTGCGAGGGCGCCACACTGGCCACCGTCGAGGCCGAGTTGACGCTGGCCGTGCTGCTCAAGCGCTTCCGCTTCCGGCCCGTACCGGGTCACGAGGTGACGCCGATCGAACGGTTCGTCCTGTGGGCGGCCGACGACATCCACATGACGGTGAGCCTGCGGGGCTAGGGCGCTTCCGACCGTCGGGTAGGGGAACGGGGCGGGTGCCGTAACCTCCCTCACCTGTTCCTGATTCTTTCTCAACCAACCCCCCAGTAAGGAGATTTGATGCGCTTGACTCAACGTCACCTCAGACGAATATGCGCCGTCGCGGGGGCGTGCACGCTTGCGCTCGCCGGACTCTCCGCCCCGGCCGCCGCCGATCCGGGCCCCCGGGTCCGGGTGGAAGTCCCCGGCCCGGCGTCCGACGACCCGGCGGCCGCCGACGGTCCGGCGGGATCCGGCTATCGCTACGTTCCCCGTAGCTTCCCGCGCGCCCCAGCCGCCGGTCTGACCCCGGTCGGCCTGACCTCCGCCGCAGGGGGCGCCGACGGCCGCGTCACCAAGGTCATCGACAACGGTGACCCCAAGGACCGGCTCGACGTCGTCGTGGTCGGCGACGGCTACACCGCGGACCAGCTCGACCAGTTCCACACCGACGCCAAGCAGAAGTGGCACGACTTCCTCGGCGTGGAGCCGTACCGCACCTACCAGAAGCTCTTCAACGTCTGGACCGTCGACGCGGTCTCCCAGGACAGCGGGGTCAGTGGGGATCCCGGCAAGGACGTCGTCCGCAACACCGCGCTCGGCGCGCACTTCTGGTGCGACGACACCGAGCGCCTGCTCTGCATCGACCAGCGGAAGGTCGACTCCTACGTCGCCAAGGCGCCGCAGGCCGACCTGGTGATCGTGCTCGCCAACAGCGCGAAGTACGGCGGCGCCGGCTACAACGAGGCCAGTCCGACGCGCGGTTACGAAGGCATCGCCACCGCCTCCGCGCACGACGAGGCGTCCAGTCAGGTCGCCGTCCACGAGACCGGCCACTCCCTCGGCAAACTGGCCGACGAGTACTCCTATCCAGGCATCCCCGCGTACCAGCAGTACACCGGGCCCGAGAAGCCGGAGGCCAACTCGTCCGTGTTGAGCGCGGACGCCATGGCCGCCGAGCGCACCAAGTGGTACCGCTGGCTGGGCGCGGCCTCGCCGGACGGCGGCACGGTCGGCGCGTTCGAGGGCGGCAACTACTACGTGAAGGGCTTGTACCGCCCGACGGCCGACTCCCTCATGCGCACCCTCGGCAGGCCCTTCAACCTGCCCGGCGCAGAAGCCATGATCGCCGGGTTCTACCGGCACGCCTCGCCGGCCGCCCCGGTCGATCGAACCCAACGGGGGAGTACCACGGCGCGCCTGGCCCTGCCCCGGGCGGGCGACGCCGCGCACGGCGCGGTACTCGTCCGCTGGTATCTCGACGGCCGCGAACTGCGCGACTACCGCGACCGCGATCGTGTGACGCTCCGTCAACTGGCGGTCGGGAGCGGCCGACACCGTCTGACGGCGACCGTCACCGACGCCACCTCCGCGGTACGCGACCCGGCCGTCCGCGCCAACCTGACCGGCTCCACCGGCTGGACCGTGCAACGCGGCACGGGCTCCGGCGGACGCTCCGGTACGGACCGCGCCTCCCAGGTCGTGGCGACGCCGGATGCCGCGACGGTGCCTGGACGGGCGGGGCGTTAGCGGGGGAGGTCCCGCTGTCGGGCTTCCCAGGCAGGCGCGTCCCGGGCGGGCGCGGGTGTACCGGGTGACCGGTACGCCCGCGCCCGTACCCGTTCCTGCCCGCTCTCAGGCACCGGCTTCGGCCTGCTCCCCGAACGGACCGTCGTCGCAGAACGCCAACTCGGCGAAGCGTGCACCGATGCGGCGGTGCGTGGCCGCGTCCGGGTGGAGGGCGTCGGGCAGCGGCAACTCGGCGAAGTCCGCCTCACCGTAGAGCTCGCGGCCGTCGAGGTAGTAGAGGTTGGGGTCCTCGGCGGCGCGCTGTGCCACGATGCGGGCCAGCTCGTCCCGGATGACGTTGAGGGTGAGCTTGCCGTTCGCGCGGTCCGCCGGATCGCCCGTGGCCAGGAACCGCAGTTGCCCGGTGCTGAGGGAGCTGAAGTCCGGAGCGCAGGGGCCGGGGGTGTCCTCGTGGATGGGGCACAGGATCGGCGAGACGACCAGCAGCGGGGTGGTGGGGTGGCCCTCGCGGACGGTGTCGAGGAAGCCGTGGACGGCCGGGGTGAAGGCGCGCAGCCGCATCAGGTCGGCGTTGACCAGATTGATCCCCATCTTGATGCTGAGCAGATCGGCGGGGGTGTCGCGCAGCGCGCGGGCGGTGAACGGATCGAGCAGCGCGCTGCCGCCCAGGCCCAGATTGATCAGCTCCACGCCCCCGAGGGAGGCGGCGAGCGCGGGCCAGGTGGTGGTCGGGCTGGCCGCGTCCGAGCCGTGGCTGATCGAACTGCCGTGGTGCAGCCATACCTTGCGGCCGCGGTCCGGCGCGGGTTCGACGGGGGCGTCGGTGCGCAGCGCGACGAGCTCGGTGGCCTCGTTGTGCGGCAACCAGATCTCGACGTCCTTGACGCGGTCCGGCAGATCGCCGAAGCGCAGGGTGCCGGTCGGTCCGGGTTGGTGCTCGAAGGCGCCGGCGGCCATGTCGATGGTGAGGGTGGCACCGCCGAACACGCTTGCCTGGCCGGTGAGTTGGCCGTCGACGAGGAGGTCGTACACCCCGTCCGGGCGGGCCGGCGCGCCCACGTATACCCGCTTGGTGGGCAGCGTCTCCAACTCGACGACGGTGGCCCGCGTACGGAACGCCAGTCGCACGCCGGAGGGTTGGGACTCGGCCATGGCGAGCTGGCCGTCCGCGTACTGGGCGCGGGCCCGTGCGGGCAGCCGGTGCGGTAGCAGGCCGTGTGCGGTGCGCTCCAGGTCGAGCGCGCCGCGCACGAGGTCCGGGGTGAGGGGGGTGGTGATCAAGGTGTGCTGCTCGGTGCTCATCTCGTTGCCTCTGCTGGCGTCGGCGGCCGGTTGGTCGGGGGCGTGGGTGGGAGGGGTGGTTCGGAAGATCCGAGCCGTTGCGGATGCGGCAGTTGCTGCGGTCGCGGTTGCGGGTGTGTCGGGCCGGTTGGGCGGTGGCGCGGTGGTTGCCGTGCCGGCCTTCAGCGCGCGGGCCAGTTCCGCAACAGGGCGTCGAGGGCGTCCAGGACGCGTGACCAGGACTCCTGTGAGTCGGGCGCGCTGTGGCTGAACCCTCCGGCCAACTCCAGGCTGACGTAACCGTGGAAGACGCTGCCCAACATCCGTACGGCATGGGTCTGGTCCGGCTCCGTCAGGTGGTAGCCGCGCAGGATCGCCCGCATCATCTGCGCGTGCTTGACGCCCGCGCTCGCCGCCGCGGCCTCCGGGTCGAGCCTGAACTGGGCGGCGGCGTAGCGGCCGGGGTGCTCCTGGGCGTAGTCGCGGTAGACGTTGGCGAAGGCGGTCAGGGCGTCCCGGTCGGCGCGCCCCGCCAGGGCCTCGGCGGCCCGGTCGGCGAGTTCTTCCAGGGCGAGCAGGGCGATCCTGGTCTTGAGGTCCTGCGAGTTCTTCACGTGCGAGTACAGGCTCGCGACCTTGACGTCGAACCGCCTGGCGAGCGCCGAGGCGGTCACCTGCTCGAAGCCCACCTCGTCGGCCAGCTCGGCCCCCGCCCGGACCAGACGTTCCGTGGTCAGCCCTACGCGCACCATGACGGTTGCCGCTCCCTTGAGTGCTCTTGCTTTTCCCTAAATGCTTTAGGGAAGTGAGTGTAGCACTTAGGTACGGGTGGTTGTCGTGTGGAGGTGTGCGCACGCGGATACGGGCATGGGCGTGCCTGTAGACGTCGGCGCAGGCACGGGCGGGGGCGAGCGTGCGGCGAGGGTGGGGTGCCGGTGGGGAGCTCCTGCGTCCGCATCCCCACCGGTACCCAGCCGTCAGCAACTCGCCCTGTCAGGGCGCCACTTGGCTCTGACCGCGGCCGGTCTCAGATCACTGCCTGGATCAGGCCGTCGTCGGGACCGGTTGCCGCACCGCGATCGCGTTGACGCGGATCGCGCACCGTACGACGTCGTCCATGGTGAGAGCGCCGATCTCGTCCGGGCCCAGCGCGATCGTGACGTTGACGCAGAAGGCGACGGCGTAGAGGGAGCCCTCGGTCTCCGCGTCCTGGAGGGCGAACAGCAGGTTGTAGCGGTAGCCGGTGCTGTCGGGGGAGGCGTCGTGGAAGGAGAAGTGCGCGCCGCCTCGGTCGCGCAGGCCGACGAAGACCTCGGTGAGGTCGGCCTCGGTCTTCTCCCAGAAGGCGGGGTTGCCGAAGGGGTGGGGGAGTGCCTGGCGGACCGCCTCCCGAAGAGACATCACCATCACGCCGATCGGCGCGGTCTCTTGAAGGCCCCAACCGCGGACGATCTTGACGGTGGAGCCTTCGGGAACGGCGCTCGCGGCCCGGCTGACCTCACCGAAGTCGACATCCACGGTTGCCGGCGCGATCGCGTGCCGGAACGCGTCGGCAACGGCCTGCACCCGTTCCAGGGCGGCGGAGCCCACCTCGAAGACGGTCTTGAACGGGGCCTCGCAGGCCGTCTCCTCGGCGGCGGGCTGGTCGGACATGACTGCTCCTCACATGCGGGAAATCGCGTCGCGCCGACCGGAAGTATGCCCCCGCGCCCGCACGGTGGCGTCACCGCCCTCTCCCTGCGTCCGGTGCCCCGGGCGGAGGCGTGGAGGCGAACGACCCTGATGGTCCATCACCGGACGAGGTCAGGAACCCGCGGACTCAACGGGGCCCGCAGGCCCAACGGAACCCGCAGCGGCACTCCGCCCGCCCTGCCCGCTCCGCCCCCGCAGCCCCGGCGTGAGGACCCCCACCGTCACGACGGCCGCCAGACACAGCACCCCACCGCTGACCAACGCCACCGTTCCCGACGTTGCGTTCGCCACCACCCCGCCCCGCATGTTGCCGAGGTCCGGCCCGGCCTGGCCCACGGTCTGTTCCGCGGCGCCGACCCGCCCCAGCAACGCGTTCGGGGTGTGGGACTGGACGATGGTGCTCCGGGACACCACGGAAACGGTGTCCGCCGCACCCGCGAGGACCAGACAGGCCAACGCCAGCCACCTGTTGGGCGCGAGACCGAACAGGACGAGCGCCAGGCCCCAGCCCGCCGAGCCGCCGAGCATGACCAGACCGGGCCCGGGCAGCCTGGTGAACGCCCCGGAGAAGAGCGAGGCAGCGATGCCGCCGATCGAGACCGCGCACAGCAACAGGCCCAACGTGCGCGGACTGCCCCCGAAGCGTTCGGCGTTGACCAGCGGGAACAGGCTGATCGGCATCGACAGCACGGTGGTTGCCAGATCCGTCAGCAACGCCCCGCGAACGGCGGGCGTGCGGACCAGGAAGGCGAGCCCGTCCGCAACGTCCCGCAGTCCGGCCCGCGCCGACCCGGCGTCCCCCTCCCGTCCCCCGCCCGCCGCGATCGACGGCAGCCTCAACGCCCCGTACAACGCACCGGCGAAACTGAGCGCGTCCAGCGCGTAACAGGCACCGACCCCCGGCCCGCCCAGTATCAGCCCGGCCAACGCCGGCCCGACCAGCATCTGTGCGTCATCTGCCAGACCTGGAACATCACGGCGACGACCGTCATGTGGCCGCCGAACCCGGAGAGCGTCTGGCCGACCCAGAGCCGTCGAAAGGCCCGCGACGTCCGCAGCGGCGTGACGTCGATCAGCGCGCGCCTCATTCCCATGCGGGATCCGCCGCCAGCTTCTCCACGATCCGGTCGTGGAAGCTCCTGCGTTCCAACGCCCGCTCGATGTCGACGACAACCCGGGAGAGCGGATACGGGACCTCGGCCTCAACCTCCGCCAGCGCGGCCTCGGTTGCCCGCCACTCCGCCGCCAACCGCCCGATGGCGCCCCGAGCCTGGTCCGTCAGCGCCACCCGCTTGCTGCGCGCGTCCTCGCCGGTCACGGTCTCGACCCAGCCGGCCGCCCGCATCGCGGCCACCTTCTGGCTGAGCGCGGAATGCGTCCGGCCGACCGACTCGGCCAACTCCGTGATCGTCATCGGCCCGCAGGCGTGCAGCCGCAACAACTCCTGCACGAAACTGGGCTTCAGCCCCTCGATCCGCCGCTCCGCATAGACCCGCGCGATCTCCGCATCCATCCGCTCCTGCAACAGCCGCAGGGGCCGCCACAGGCTCTCCTGACCGGGATCGCTGCCGGGGTCGGTGGTGGGGGAGCCGCTCATCCCGCAACCATAGCAGCGCTTATATAAGTGCTGTTGTATTTCGCCGACTCGCGTGGGACGCTCCTGTGCCGGCGGGGGCCGCTCCCCGCGGTGATCGCATTCCGCAAGATCGTCCATAAGGGCTGTCGGTCGCCCGCTGATCGCTTGAAAGGGAGCCCGCAAACCGCGTGAACGGGTTCATATAGGCTGCTCGCTCTGTCTTCTGCAACCCGCATTGATCTGGGGAGTTCCCGTGACCGTAGCGACCGCTGCGTCCGAACCGGCCGTCCCGCCCGTCGACGAGACGTCGGAAGAAGAGAATTTCTGGGACGAGGGGGCGTCGTCCGGCGATGAGGTCGCAGCGGGTGCTGCGGACGACCTGATCGTGCGGGATGCCCGCGAGTTCGGGGCGTACGCGCGGACCGGCGGCTGGGCGTTCGCGCTGAAGGTCGCGCGCAGCGTGCGGCCCGGTGGGCAGGCTGCGGGGGAGACCCCGAAGGTCTCCGCGAAGGAGTTCGCCGAGCTGGCCGAGTGCTCGCCGGAGCGCGTGATGCGGTTCTACAAGGCGTGGGACATGGCCGCCGATGACGGTGTCGTCCCGCAGTTCGAGGCGCTGGCCCCCGGCGCGGACGTCGAGCTGCCGGATGCCGAGATGTGGCTCTCGTACTACAGCTCCCGCAACAGCGCCACGTCCGTGCGCGGCACCGCGATCACCGCCGCGGCCGAGGCCGAGGGAATCCGGCCGACCAAGGCCCTGGAGGTCGCGGAGAACCCCACCGCGCTGCGTGCCGCGATCCTCGCCGACCCCTCAACCGCCAAGGCCGCCCAGGCTGCGCTGCTGGACCGGATCAAGGAAGACCCCGCCCTGCAGGCGGAGTTGGCCCGCGACGTCCTGCGGACCGACGAGCTGAAGAAGGCGGTGGCCACCGAGAGCCGGGCGGCCGACCGCATCGGATACGTGCGTCAGATCGTGGAGAACGGCCAGATCAAGACCCCGGCCGGACAGACCGTCGACGCGCCCGTCGAACTCCGCGAGGAGGCCGAGCGACACCTGTCCCTCCTCGACGAACTGGACGACGACGAGGAGGCCGGTGAGTGGGTCACCGAGGCGTACGACACGGTCAAGGGCCTCGTGGTCCAGGCCGTCGAGGACGACCCCGCACTGCGCGTCCAGGAACGCCGCACCAAGTTCTACAGCAGCCTGCAGAAGGCGACGAAGGTGTTCGAGGAGCTGACCTTCGACGACGCCGACGACATCTACGAGGACGACATGGTCCAGCGGCTGGAAGAGCTCCAACAGGCCATCGCCACCTGCATCACCGCCCTGCGCAAGGCGGCTCCCGCACACTGAGTGGCCGCGCTCCGGCAGCACCACGGCCGGTTGGTCCACCTGTCGACGCGTCGGCTTCCCGAAGAGGCCGCTGCTCCCGCGTAGGCGAGGAGAGCCCCCGGCGCCGTGCCACCCGGCGCCGGGGCGGCGGAACAGCCCCACCCACGGAGGTGGGAGAGCCCTCCACGATCTTCGTGTGCACCTGCCCCGGGTCTGGGGGCCACGCCAGCTTGCGGGCCGAGGCGTTGGGCGGCCCGTGGGCGGCACTCCGGGAGGGCAGTCGCATCTGTCCGTCTTGCCGTTGATTGAGGCTCCGTGGGTGTTGTGTTCACCCCTCGCCTTGGTGTCAGAGCACTTGGTGAACGGTTCCGTCGGTGGATTCCGGGACGGGTGCTCACCATCCTGGATGAGCGGGAGGGGAACGGTCGAACGGCGTCGGCCGGGACTTTTCCAGCATTCCTCACTCTGAATTCAGGATCGTGCAGAGAAAGGGCGCCCGGATCCGTGAGCAATAAACTACGGGAAGCAGTCCGCGAAATTCGTGACCGGGAAAGGGAAGGGCTCGGGCACGTCGCGTTCGGGGACGCCTATGGGAAGACCGACCGGCGCATGAACGTCAGTCCGCATGCTGTCGGAAAGAAGTCGGCACCGTCGGCGGGGCATGCCGGGGCGGTCCCCTTCGCCGAGCTCCTGAAGAGCCATCGGGGCCGGTCCGGACTGACCCAGCAACAGCTGGCGGACTTCGCCACGTTGAGCGTCCGCGCGATCCGGGACCTGGAGAGCGGCAGGGTGCGACGGCCCCGGCGGGAGAGTGTGGGGCTGCTCGCCGACGCGTTGCGGTTGGGCGACCCGGAGCGCCTGCAACTGCACGCCGCCGGCGGAAGCCCGGCGGACCATCGGGCCTCGCTGTTCGAACTGCCCGCGCCGCCCGCTCCGCCCGGCGCGTTGGTGGGCCGGGAAGCGGAGTTGCAGGTGCTGCTCGACCAGGTGACCGTGCACGGCCACCGCCTGGTGAGCGTGGTCGGAATCAGCGGCATCGGCAAGACGCATCTGGTGCTGGAGGCGGCCAAGTTGCTGCGCGCCAGGGGCTGGCGGGTCGGGTGGCACGCCTTGGCCGGGGACCCACTGTGCTGCGGTGTGGTCCCGGCGGCCGACTCCGGTTCCGACGAGCCGCCGACGCGCGCCACCGACCTGACCGACGACCTCGCCAGGGCGATCGGCGAGCGACGCGAACTGCTGGTGATCGACGGCGACGACGCTCCGGGATCCGGCAGCGTGGACGTCGGCGAACTGCTGCGGCGTTGCCCAGGTTTGCGCGTTGTGGTGACGGGCCTGGCGCCGCGCCACCTGCCGGGCGAGCGCGTGCTGCCGCTCACCGCGATGGCCGTGCCGGAGGAGGCGCGGGACTACGACCACGCCCGCCTGAGCGAGGTCGCGTCCGTGGCGCTGTTCCTGTCCCATATGCGCCGGTCGCGGCCGGGGTTCCGGCTGCGGGAGGACAACGCGCACGCGGTGGCGCAGTTGTGCCGCTGGCTCGACGGTGTCCCCAGGGCCCTTGAATACGCGGCGGGTTGGTGCCTGGTGTACTCGCCGGAGCTCCTGCTGGCCCGGGCCGGTCGTGACTCGCACCTCCTCTCCTCGCCGACGGGCTGCACCTGCCAGAACCTGCTGCGTTCCCTGGCGCGCAGCGTCGACGTCGTGGCCGAGCGCTACCGCCACGTGCTGGCCGAGGTGGCGGACCGTCCGCACTGGACGGTCGCGGACATCGACCACCTCGTCCCGGATCCCCCCGCCGCCCTGCACGCGCTGTTGATCCACGGCCTGGTGCGGCCGGCGGGCGCCCAGCTGCCGGAGCGGTTCACGGCGCTGCACCTGGTGCGGCTGCTGTACGTGTAGGACCGCACCCCGACCAGGACCGCACCCCGGCGGGGGCGATTCGGGCCGCTGAGACTGCCGCTGGTTCTGCCTATCGGGACCCGGAACGGCCATTACGTTTACCCGTATCCAGTGGCAGTCAATGAAAGGAACGGGAAATGGTCACCTGCCCGGAATGCGAAAACTCCGTGGTTCCCGCCGGAACGCCGGTGATCGGCGAAATCGTGGAATGTGGTGAGTGCGCCAGCGAACTGGAGATCCTCACGCTGGATCCGATACGGGCCGCGCTCGCGCCGGAGGTCGAAGAGGACTGGGGCGAGTGAGCCGCGCGGTGCCCCTCGCCGTACTCGCTTCTCGGGTGCGGGCCAGTGAGAAAAGCATCCTCGAAGCCCTCGGTCGCAGAGGGATCGCCCATCGGCACATCGACAGCCGTGAGTGGTGGCACCAACTCGGTGACCGCGGCCCCCGCCCGATCGTGCTGAACCGGGAGATCGGGCTCGCCAGGGCGACGTACGCGGCCAACGCGCTGGAGTCGGCGGGGGCGACGGTGGTCAACTCGGCGCGGGCGACCGAACTGTGCGGGGACAAGTGGCGGACGTCCGTGGCGCTGGTCGAGGCCGGACTCCCGACGCCGCGAACCGCCCTCGGGCTGACCCCGGAAGCGGCGCTGACGGCTCTGGAGACCCTCGGCTACCCGGCTGTGGTGAAGCCGTTGCAGGGTTCGTGGGGGCGGCTGGTCTCCGCGTTGCCGGATCGGCAGACCGCGGAAACCGTAATGGAGTACATCGCCGCGTTGCCCTCGCCGCAGTCTCGGATCGTCTACCTGCAGGAGTGGATAGCCAAACCGGGACGGGACATCCGGGTCGTCGTGGTGGGCGGCGAAGCGCTTGCCGCGACCTACCGGCGCAGCGAGGTCTGGCGGACCAACGTGGCGAGGGGCGCCGTGAGCGAACTGTGTACCTTGACACCGGACATCGCGAAACTCGCGGTCATGGCCGCGCAGGCGGTGGAGGCCGAGATCGCCGGTGTGGACCTGATCGAGGACGAGACGGGAGAGGTCCTCGTCCTGGAGGTCAACCACGGTGTCGAGTTCTCCGGTCTGCAACAGGCCCTCGGTGACACGGTTTCCGTCGCCGACCGGATCGTCGACCACCTCCTGACGAAGTCACGCCCATGCTCCGAGTAGCGATCGTCGGGGCATCCGGTTACATCGGCGGCGAGCTGCTGCGCCTGCTGCTCGGTCATCCCCGCGTCACGGTCGTGGCGGCCACGTCCGACCGCTTCGCCGGGCGTCGGGTCGACGGCCCCCATCCCAATCTCCGCGGCCACACGGACCTGTGCTTCGTCGGCCACGACGCATTGGAGAGCGCCGACTTCGAGGTGCTCTTCCTGGCCGCTCCGCATCGGGAAACGATGGGCAAGATGGCCGGTTTCCTGAAGCTGGCCGAGACCGTCATCGACCTGTCCGGAGACTTCCGCCTACGCGACCCCGAAACCTACGCCTCCTACTACGGAGTCACGCACAGCGCACCCCATCTGATCCCCGAATTCACCACCGGGCTGCCTGAATGGCATCGCGCCCAACTGGCCTCCAGCGACCGGATCTCGATTCCCGGCTGCATGGCCACCGCCGGCATCCTCGCGGTCCGGCCGATGGCCGAGGCGGGCTTGATCGAGGGCACGGTCCGGGTGGACGCCAGGACCGGTTCCAGCGGATCGGGGGCTTCCAGCGGACCCGCCGGCGCCCATGCTGAACGCAGCGGTGCCTTCCGGGTGTTCGCGCCCTCCCGGCACCGGCACGAGGCGGAGATCGCCCAGGCCACCGGTCGCACCGTGCGGATGTCCGCCACCGGCGTCGAGGCGGTCCGCGGCGTGCAGGTGTTGTGTCACGCGAAGGTGGCGTCCGGCGTGACGGAAAGAGAGGTCCGGTCCGCGTTCCGCGCGGCGTACAAGAACGAGCCGTTCGTCCGGGTCATCGCCCAACGGCACGGCCTGTACCGGCTGCCGGAGCCGAAGATCCTGACGGGATCCAACTTCTGCGACGTCGGGTTCGCGGTGTCCGCCGATGACGGCACCGTGGCCCTGATCGGAGCCTTGGACAACCTGGTCAAGGGCGGCGCGGGCGGCGCGGTGCAATGCCTGAACGTCCGCTTCGGCTGGCCGGAGCGGACGGGGCTGGAATTCCCCGGACTGCACCCGAACTGACGTGAGGCTGATAAAGCACATGCGAGACATGCTCGTGGTCAAGTGCGGTGGGAACGCCGCTGTTCGGTCGGATGCGATCTGCGCGGACGTCGCCGCGATACACCGCGGCGACAGGCCGGTGATCCTCGTCCACGGCGGTTCGGCCGACATCGACGGCCTCGCCGAACGCCTCGGAGTGCCTTCCCGCCGGCTCGTCGCCCCGAACGGGGTGTCGAGCCGGTACACCGACGACCGCACTCTCGAAGTGGTGCAGATGGCGCTGGTCGGCTCCGTCAAGCCCCGTCTGCTGGCCGCCCTGCGCGCATGCGGGGCCAACGCGGTCGGGCTGACCGGTCTGGACGCCGGACTTCTCGTGGCCGCCCGCAAGCCGGCGCACCGCGCAGTCATCGACGGACGCCGGCTCGTGGTCAGGGACGACCACACCGGACGGATCGTCCAAGTGAACGGCGACCTGCTGTCCACGCTGCTCGCGGCGGGACTGCTGCCCGTGGTGTCGCCACCGGCCCTGGCCCAGGACGGCCGGGTGCTCAACACGGACGCGGACCGCGCCGCCGCGGCCGTCGCGGGCGCCGTCCGGGCGAGCACCCTGGTGCTGCTCACCGGGGCGGGTGGGGTGCTGGCCGACCAGTACGACGAACGGTCGGTGCTCCCCGTCTGCCGGGTTCCCCGCCGGGGAGCGCCTCCGGTGGTCACCGGAGGAATGGCGGTCAAGCTGATCGCGGCTCGGGAGGCACTGCTGGCCGGTGTGGACCGCGTCCTGATCGCGGACGGCCGTCGACCGCATCCGGTCCAGGAGGCCCTGGCGGGCTCGTGCACCGAAGTGCTCCTGGAGGAAGAGTGACAGGGTTTTCCGACCCGGCCGCGATCGAACTGCTCCACGGCATGCTGAGGATTCCCTCACCGTCCTTCGCGGAGGCGGAGCTGGCCGGTTACGTGGTGGACGCCATGCGCGGAGCCGGTCTCACCGCGCGGATCGACAGGGCGGGCAACGCGGTCGGGGAGATCCGGCACGGCCCGGGCCCGACGGTGATGCTGCTCGGGCACATGGACACCGTGCCGGGGGACGTCCCGGTCCGGCTGGACGGCGATCTCCTGTACGGCAGGGGTGCGGTCGACGCCAAGGGGCCGCTCGCCACGATGATCTGCGCGGCCGCCGGGAGTACCGGGTTCCGCGGTCGGATCGTGGTCGTGGGGGCGGTGGAGGAGGAGACCACGATGTCCCGGGGCGCGGTGGAGATCCGTCGTACGCACGAGCCACCGGACGCGTTGATCATCGGCGAGCCCAGCGGCTGCGACACGGTCGTCCTGGGGTACAAGGGGAAAATCGACCTCCGCTACCACGTGCGGTGCGAGGCGACCCACCCCAGCAACGTCGTGCCCAAGGCGTCCGAGTTGGCGGCCCGAGCATGGACGGAACTCCTGGAACTGCTCGGCCCGGAGGCGAGCCATGCCCGATTCGACTCTCCCGGCCCGACCCTGACGTCGATCAACGGCGAACTGACCTGCGCCACCGCGGAGTTCAGCATCCGCACTCCTCCGGGCTTCGACGGTGCGGGCCTGGTGACGGCGCTGTCCGAGCGGTCGGCCCCGGGCACGCTTGAGGTCGTCAACACGGTGCGTGCCTGCCGGGTCGGCCGCAACGATCCCGTGGTGCGGGCCCTTTCGGTCGCGATCCGGGCGCAGGGCGGCAGCCCGAGGGCGAAGGTGAAGACCGGCACCTCCGACATGAACACGCTCGCGGAGGAGTGGACGATGCCCATGGCCACGTACGGGCCGGGGGACAGCAGCCTGGACCATTCCGACACCGAACACATCAGACTGCCCGAGTACCTGTTCGGCATCCGGGTGTTGACCCGGGCGCTGACCGAACTGGACGGGCATCTCACCAGAGAGGGCCGATGAGCGACGACCACGCGCGCAGGGCACGGGAACTCATCGTGCAGATGTGCGCCAACCCGGAAGGCGGCCACCTCGGCGGATCGATGTCCCTGGTCGAGATCCTGGTCACGCTCTACCACGACGTGTTGCGGATCGACCCGCGGCTGCCGCGGGCGCCGGACCGGGACATCCTGCTGCTGAGCAAGGGCCACGGCGCGATCGGACTGTACGCCGCCCTGGCGGAGCGGGGCTTCTTCCCCGAGGAGTGGCTGGCGAGTTACGGCGCTCCGGACAGCATGTTCACCGCACACCCGAACCCGGCCGTCCCCGGGGTCGAGATGCCGACCGGGTCGCTCGGGCACGGACTGCCGCTCGGCGTCGGCTTCGCGCTCGCCGCACGGTTGGACGGGAGCGACCGGCGTTGCTTCGTCGTGCTCGGCGACGGCGAACTGCAGGAGGGCTCGGTCTGGGAGGCCGCGATGGCCGCCGGTGCCCGGCGACTGGACCGGCTGGTGGCGATCGTGGACCGCAACGGGCTGCAGATCAGCGGTGACACCGAGGAAACCGTGGGCCTTGAGCCGCTGGGGGACCGTTGGCGTGCCTTCGGGTGGACGGTGCATGAGGTCGACGGGCACGACCCGGACCAGTTGCGGACGGCCCTGTCGGGTATCCCGCACACCCCAGGCAGACCGACCGTCGTGCTGGCCCGCACGGTCAAGGGCAGGGGATTGCCCTACATCGAAGGCCAGGCCCGCAGCCACTACGTCCGACTCACCGAGCGCGGGCACCGGCGTGCTCGTGCGGCGGTGATGCGCGGCGAACGATCCTGAACGGAGACGACATGTCCGTCGTGACAGCCGAACCGACCGCGTCGGACCAGGCCCGCGCGGCCCGGGAGATATACCGGGACGTACTGGTCGAGTTGGTCGGCGAGGACGAACGCTATGTGTGCCTGGACAGCGACACCGGTCTGTTCTCCGCCACCTCGTGGGGCGAGGCCGCGCGGCGGTACCTCAACCTCGGTATCGCGGAACAGAACCTGATGGGTGTGGCGGCGGGACTGGCCAGGTCCGGCCGGATTCCCTTCGTCAACACCATGGCGACCTTCGCCGCCACCCGTGCGCTGGAGGCGGTGAAACTCGACATCGCCTGGAACGACCTGCCGGTGCGGATCGTCGCCACCCACGGCGGGCTCTCCGCCGGCCATCTCGGCTCCACCCACCATGCGTTGGAAGACCTCGCCATCATGCGGATGCTGCCCAACATGACGGTGCTGGTCCCCGCGGACGGCCCCGCCACCGAGAGCCTGGTCCGGGCCGGCGCGGAGCTGCCGGGACCGGTGTACCTGCGCCTCGGGCGCGGCGCGACGCCGGCCCTGGCATCGCGGGAGCCGGTGCGGATCGGGGTCGCGCAAGTCCTGCGCCGGGGATCCGACGTGACGCTGATCGCCACCGGACCGGATCCCGTGCTCACCGCCGTCGAGGCCGCCGACGAGCTGGCAACCGCCGGAATCGACGCGGCAGTTCTCAACATGCACACGGTCAAACCGCTCGACCAGGAGGCGATCGTCGCGGCCGCCACCCGCACGCGCGGCATCGTCACCATCGAGGAACACTGGGCGGCCGGGGGCCTCGGCTCCGCGGTGGCCGAGGTCGTGGCCGGCCTGGGTGTCGGCTGCCCGGTGCGGCGGGTGGCGGTGGACGATCGGTTCGCCGCCGGAACCGGCGGACACCGTCATCTCTTGGCGCGCAACGGGATCTCCGGCGCGACGGTGACGGAGCAGGTGCGACGGCTGCTGGCGTGAACCGCCGCCGTCGAGGTCATCGCTCGTGGAACGCCGTGGACCATTCGGCGTCGGCGATCTCCGAGGCGCGTTCCCCGTGTGGCTTGTAGGCCGCCGTCGTGGCGACGGCGGCCAGCGCGTCGCGGTGCTGCCAGACCTTCTCGAACGCGTCGGCGTACCTGGCGAGCAACGGCCCTGACTCCGGGTGCAGATGCGCCTTTTGCAGGGTGAAGGAGTCGTCGAGGACCCGCAGGGTGGCCGGGAAGTCCTCGGCGCGGTAGGGGCGGGTCGCGACGCCGGGCAGCGCCCACGGATAGGCGCCGAACCCACGCTGTTCCGTGAACACCCGTTGCGCGGGCAGCGGTTGGAGCTGGTAGGGCGCGGCGGGCACCCCTTCGGCGCGCAAGGCCCGCTGTACGGCGGCGCGCAGCGGGCCCGCGCACTCGTCGGCCAGCCCGAAGGCGGCGGGGTTCACCCGGAAGCGCAGGATATGCCAGGCATGGGTGCGATCCCGTGGGACCTCGGGCACCAGGAAGCCGGGGAACGCGGCCAGCCGCCCCAGCAGTTGGCGGACGTTCTCCTCGCGGACGGCCGCTTCGGCGGGGAACCGGGTGAGACGGCTACGGGTGAAGGCCGCCTGTACCGCGTTCGGCTTGCAGTTCCAGCCCAACAGGTGGGCGACGTAGCTGCGTTCGCCGTTGGTCGGAATGAGCTCACCGAACTGCCGCAGCATGGTCGCCCTGGTCGCCACGTCCGCGTCATCGGTCGTGATCAGGCCGCCCTCACCACAAGTGGCGAGATTCTTGCTGACGTTGAGACTGAACGTGTTCACGGCACCGATCGAGCCCACGGCCCGGCCCTGATAGCGGGCGCCGTGCGCCTGCGCGGCGTCCTCGACCACGGCGACCCCGTGCCGGCCGGCGATCGCGGTGATCCGGTCCAGGTCGGCGGGCAGACCGTGCAGGTGGACCACGACGATCGCCTTGGTGCGGGGCGTTATCGCGGCGTCGAGCGCCGCGGGGTCCAGATTGAACGTGACGGGGTCGATGTCCACGAAGACCGGCACGGCCATGAGGTGCAGCGGAGCGGTGGCGCTGCCGATGAAGCTCAGGGCGGGCACGATGACCTCGTCACCGGCCCCCACGCCCACGGCGCTCAGCGCGACCGACAGCGCCGCGGTTCCGTTGCTCACCGCCACGCAGTGCTCCGTGCCGACGTGCTGCGCCCACTCCCGCTCCAGCCCCGCGATCTCCTGCTCTCCTGACGAGGCGGAGGTGAACCGGCCGGACCGCAGGACCCGTTGGACCGCCTGCTCGTCCTGCTCGGTCACCAACGGCCAGGGCCTGATCCGGAGTTCCCTGGGGACGGCTCGCGCGCCGCCGAACATCGCAAGGTCGACCGCCGACTGGGCCTGTTGCTGGATTGTCACCGTTAAGCCTCTTCTCGATGTGATTCCGTGCGAACGTCGCGCCTGTCAGTGTCGGCGTGCGCCGTCGCGTCCGGCGGCAATCGCACCGGCAATTCACCCGCCCTCCTTTGTGGTCCGCCCTCGGATTGCCGCTGCGACTGCCGCTGGTGGCGACCGCCGCTCGATAGCTTCGTTCTCGATTCCAGACCGGACTCGGAATGAGGGAATACGTGACCAGCCCTTTCGACGAACCGAATGCGAGCGTGGCCGGGCGAAATCCGGTCACCCGGCACCAGCGCGTCCTGTGTGAACTGGTCGCCGACGTGCTCCGGGTGGGCGACGTGGGGCTCGACGACGGCTTCGTGGCGCTCGGCGGAGACAGCATCATCGCCATGCAACTCGTCAGCCGGGCGCGGAAAGCCGGTCTGCGGATCACCGTCGGCGACGTGCTGAGGCACCGGAACATGGAAGCGCTGGCGGAGACGGTCACCACGGTCGACCGGACGTCGACGCCCGTCGCGGACAGCGGGGTGGGGCCGGTGGTCACCACTCCCATCATGCGCTGGTTCCGGGAACGCGGCGGTGGGGTGGACACCTACAACCAGTTCGCGGTCCTGCGCACGCCTTCAGCACTGACACAAGCGCACCTGATCTCGATGGTGCAGGCCCTGCTCGACCACCACGACGCCCTGCGCCTGCGGCTGTCCGTGCTCGGCGGCGACGAGGACTGGGCGCTCGAAACCCTGCCGGCGGGCGCGGTCGACGCGGCCTCGGCCGTCCGACGGATCGACGTGGCGGGGCGTCCCGAGGATGACTGGGCCGCGCTGGTTCGACCGGAGTCGGATGCGGCGCGCGACAGGCTCCGCCCGCGGGAGGGCAACGTCCTCCAGGCCGTGTGGTTCGACGCCGGACCGGATCGTCGGGGCGAACTGGCGCTGATCGTGCACCACTTGGCCATCGACTCCATCTCCTGGCGCATCCTGGTGGCCGACCTCGCGACGGCCTGGCGAGCGGTCGAAGGGAACGCCGCGATCGCCCTCGATCCGGTGCCGACCTCGTTCCGTCGCTGGTCCGAGGTGCTCAACGAGCAGGCGCACGCGCAGGCCGGCCTCGCGGAACTCCCCGACTGGCTCGCACGGTTGCGTCCCGGCGCCGCCCGGTTCGGTGCCCGGGCGAGGGTGCCCGGTCGTGACCTCGAAGGCCGGGACCGGTGCTTCACCGCGTCCCTGCCGGCTGAGTTCACGGAGGAGTTGCTGACCACCGTGCCGGCGTTGTTCCACGCCGACATCAACGACGTACTCCTCGCCGGGCTCGCACTGGCGATGGGCGACTGGCACCGCGCACGCGGCACGGCGGGCGACGGCACCGCGCTGCTGCACCTGGAAGGCCACGGCAGGGAAGGCGCGCTCGCGGACCTGGATCTCTCCCGGACCGTGGGCTGGTTCACCAGCATGTTCCCGATCAGGCTCGAAGTGGGGGAGCTGGACTGGGCGGACGTGGACGCCGCCGGGCCCGCGGTGGGGACCGCGGTGAAGCGGATCAAGGAGCAGGTGCGCGGCATTCCCGACAAGGGGGTCCGGTACAGCCTCCTTCGCTATCTGAACCCGGAGACCGGTGCGCTGCTGGAGCAGGCGGCCCAGCCGGAGTTCGTCTTCAACTACCTGGGCCGCTTCGAGGTCTCGGACGACGCGGACTGGTCGGTCGTTGCGGAGTACGGGACCGGCTTGGACGACACCGGGCCGGGTATGCCCATGGCCCACAGCATCGAGGTCAACGCGGCCACGGTGGACCAGGCGGACGGCCCGGTGCTGCGTGCCACCTGGACCTGGGCCGACAGCGTCGTGTCCGAGGCGGACACCCGCGAGCTGGCGGAGACGTGGTTCCGGATGCTTCGGACCCTGGTCGCGCACGCCCGCGAACCCGGAGCGGGCGGACTCACCCCGTCCGACCTGACGCTGAGCTCGCTCAGCCAGCACGAACTCGAAGAAATCGAATCCGACCTGCGGGCTTTCTGAGGAAGTTGACACGGAAGATGAGCCAATCAGTAGTCGAGGACGTCCTTCCCCTGTCGCCCCTTCAGGAAGGGCTTCTCTTTCACGCGCTGTTCGACCGGGAAAAGCACAGCCCCTACCTCGCGCAATTCGCGGTAGACCTCGACGGACCGCTGGACACCGCGCTCCTGAGGGCGGCGGCGGAGACCGTGATACGGCGCCACGCCACGTTGCGGTCCGGATTCCGGTACCGGAAATCAGGTGAACCGATACGGGTGGTCCGCCGCCATGCCTCGCTGGACTGGCGGGAGATCGCACTGGGGCAGGACGAGGGCGCGCAGCAGCGGTTCGCCGAACTGACCGAGCGGGACTGGGCACGGGGCATCGACGTCGGCGGATCGTCGTTGATCCGGTTCACGCTCATCCGGCACACCGCCCGCCACCACCGGCTCCTCGTCACCGCCCACCATCTCCTGCTGGACGGATGGTCCTTCGCCCTGCTGTTCCAGGAACTGTTCGCGGTGTACTCCCAAGGAGGCGGCACCGCCGGCCTGGCACCGGTGCGTCCGTACCGGGACTACCTGGCCTGGCTGGCGGCACAGGACCGGGCCGGCGCGGAGCGGCACTGGGCGGCGGCCCTGGAGGGGGTCGTCGAGCCCACCTTCGTCGCCTCCGCCGACTCCCGGAGCGGTCCGCCGCCGGAGGAGGTGGCGGTGCTGCTGCCGACGGAGACGACGGCGCTGCTGACCGCGCACGCCCGGCAGAACCACGTCCTGCTCAACACCGTGTGCCAAGCGGTATGGGCCGTCCTGGTCGGCACGCTCACGGGGCGCGACGACGTCGTGTTCGGCTCGACGGTCAGCGGCCGTCCGGCGGAGCTGACCGGCGCGGACTCGATGATCGGGATGCTCATCAACACGGTCCCGGTGCGGGTGCGGCTGGACCAAGCGGCTTCGGTGAGCGCGCTGTTCGAGCAGATCCAGTCGGGCCGCGCCGCCTCGCTCGACCACGATCACCTCGGGCTGACGGAGATCCAGCGCCTCACCGGTTGTCCCACCGCGCTCTTCGACACCAACGTGGTCTTCGACAACTTCCCGATGCACGACTACAAGGTCGACTCGCCCGACGGCGAACTCGAAGTGGGCGTCGCCTTCCGGGACAGCGCGCACTACCCGCTGACCCTCGCCGTCGAACCGGGCGAGCGACTCGCCCTGCGGCTGCACTACCGTCCGGACCTGTTCACCGCCGCCGAGGCGACCGAACTCGCCGAGCGGTTGCGGCTGTTGCTGGCACAGGTGGCCGCGGATCCGGATCAGCCGCTCGCCGCGCTGACCGTGCTCTCGCCCGATCAGCGCGACCGGGTCGTACGGGAGTGGAACGACACCGCGGTCGCACTGCCCGAGGTGACGCTTGCCGAGCTGTGGTCGGAGCAGGTCCGGCGCACACCACGAGCGACGGCCCTGGTGGGGCCCGACGAGCGGCTGAGCTACGCCGAGTTGGACGCACGCGTGGATCGACTGGCGTCGCAGCTCGCTCACCGAGGCGCGGGCCCGGACCGGGTCGTGGCCGTGGCACTGCCCCGTTCGGTGGAGCTCGTGGTCGCGATCCTCGCCGTGGTCAAGGCGGGCGCCGCCTACCTTCCGCTGGACCTGGAGCACCCCGCCGGGCGGATCGCCGCGATGGTCGCGGACGCCGGACCGGTCCTCGTGCTGACCGACTCCCAGAGCGTCGACGCCCTTCCCGACTCCACACCGAGGCTGCTGCTCGACGAGCCGATCGCGCCCGTCTCCGCCCGGCCGGTACGGCCGCTTCCGGCGCACCCCGCCTACGTCATCTTCACCTCCGGGTCCACCGGACGACCCAAGGGCGTCATGGTCCCGCACGCGGCCATCGTCAACCGTCTGCTGTGGATGCAGAGGCAGTACCAACTCATCGGCTCCGACCGGGTGTTGCAGAAGACCCCGGCCGGTTTCGACGTGTCGGTCTGGGAGTTCTTCTGGCCGCTGATCTCCGGCGCGACCCTGGTGCTGGCGAAGCCCGGCGGACACCGCGACCCCGGCTATCTCGCCGGGCTGATCCGGCGCGAATCGGTGACCGTCACGCACTTCGTGCCCGCCATGCTGCAGGCGTTCCTCCGGGAGCCCGGTGCGGCCGACTGCACGGGCCTGCGCCGGATCATCTGCAGCGGCGAGGCGCTGCCCGCGGAGACGCAACGCGAACTGTTCGCCACGCTCGGCTCCACCGAACTGCACAACCTCTACGGGCCGACCGAGGCCGCCGTCGACGCGACCTACTGGCGGTGCCGCCGTGGCGACGAGGGGAGTTCGGTGCCGATCGGCCGGCCGCTGGCCAATGTGGCGGCCTTCGTGCTGGACGGTGCGCTGCGGCCGGTGCCGCCGGGGGTGGTGGGCGAGCTCCACCTGAGCGGGACCCAGCTCGCCAGGGGGTACATCGGGCGTCCCGCGCTGACCGCCGAGAGGTTCGTGGCCTGCCCGTTCTCGGCGGGGGAGCGGATGTACCGGACCGGTGACCTGGTCCGGTGGACCGCCGAGGGGGAGTTGGAGTTCGTCGGCCGCGCGGACGCACAGGTGAAGATCCGGGGCTTCCGCGTGGAGCTCGGCGAGATCGAAGCCGCGCTGGCCGACCACCCCGAGGTGACCCAGGCCGCGGTCCTCCTCCGGGAGGACCGGCCAGGTGACCCGCGCCTGGTCGGGTATGCCGTGGCCCCATCCCGCGGCCTCACGGACCAGGAGCTTCGCCGGTTCGTGGCGGACCGCCTGCCCGAGTACATGGTGCCCGCCGCCGTGGTCCTGGTCGAGACCATGCCGACGACGGTGAACGGGAAGCTCGACCGTGCCGCGCTGCCGGAGCCGGACCGGACCGCGCACGCCGTGCGGGAGCCGCGGAGTCCGCGCGAGGAGATCCTGTGCGAACTCTTCGCGGAAGTGCTCGGGTTGCCCCGCGTGGGGATCGACGATCACTTCTTCGACCTGGGAGGGCACTCCCTCCTCGCGCTCCGGTTGCTTTCCAGAATCCGGTCGGTCCTGGGAGAGGGGTTCGAGATCCGGGACCTGTTCGCCGAGCCCACCGTGGCCGGACTGGCCCGGCTGACCGGGACCGCGCGTCCGGCGCTGACCGCCCGAGCGGGGGCGGAGCCCGTGCCGCTGTCGTTCGCCCAGCGACGACTGTGGTTCCTGAACCGGATGGAACGTGGCGAGGGGACGTACAACGTGCCCGTCGCGGTCCGCCTCACCGGCACGGTGGACGGGGACGCCCTGGCGCGGGCCCTCGCCGACGTGGCGCAACGGCACGAGAGTCTGCGCACGGTCTTTCCCGAGGACGGCGGTGAGCCGCACCCGGTGGTGCTGGATTCGGTCCCCGGGATCGAGGTCGTCGAGGTGGCGCCGAACGACCTCGCCGACGCCGTGGCGGAGCGGGTGCGTCACCGGTTCGACCTCACCGAGGACGCGCCGCTCCGGGCCACGTTGTTCCAGCTCGGGCCCGAGCGGCAGGTACTGCTGTTGGTCATCCAGCACATCGCGGCCGACGGATGGTCCCTGCGTCCGCTGCTGGGGGACCTCGGCATGGCGTACACCGCCCGATGCGCGGGGACCGCACCGGACTGGCCGCCGCAGCCGGTGCGCTACGCCGACTACACGCTGTGGCAGCGAGAGCTGCTCGGCGACGCCGAGGACCCGGCGAGCCTGATGAGCCGTCAGTTGGACTACTGGCGCAAGCAACTTGCCGACCTGCCGGCTGAGTTGACGCTGCCGGTGGACCGGCCGCGCCCCGCGGTGGCGGCACAGTCGGGTGGGATCGTGGCGGTCGACTGGGGGCCGGAGCTGCACGGCCGGCTGCTCGAACTCGCCCGGTCCGCCGGCTGCACGCTGTTCATGGTGGTGCAGGCGGGCTTCGCGGCGCTCCTGACCCGGATGGGCGCGGGCACCGACATCCCCTTCGGCACCCCGGTGGCGGGCCGGTCGGACAGCGCGCTCGACGAGCTGGTCGGGTTCTTCGTCAACACCCTGGTGCTGCGCACCGACACCGCGGGCGATCCGGGGTTCGCCGAACTGCTGCGGCGGGTCCGGGACACCGACCTGGAGGCGTTCGCCCACCAGGACCTCCCGTTCGACTCCCTCGTCGAGGACCTGCAGCCCGAGCGGTCGCTGTCCCGGAACCCGCTGTTCCAGGTCATGATCCAGGTGCAGCACGCCGAGACCTCCACCCCGGAGTTCGCCGGACTGGAGGGCGAACGGGCCCAAGTGAACTGGGACGTCGCGAAGTTCGACCTCAGTCTTGAACTGGTGGACGAGCGCGATGCCCAGGGCGCACCGGCCGGGCTGACCGGCTACCTGGAGTACGCCGAGGAGCTGTTCGACCGGACCACCGCCGAACACCTCGTGCCGCGCCTGCAACGGCTGCTGGAACAGGTGCTCGCCGCCCCGGAACGACCGATCGGCGCTGTCGACGTGCTCTCGGACGAGGAACGGCGACGCCTCCTTCCCGAGCGTCCCGCGCCCGCGCCGCGGACCGTGTTCCTGCCCGACGCGTTCCGGGAGCAGGCCGCCCGCACACCGGACGCGACGGCGCTGGTCTTCGAGGACACCGCGACGACCTACGCCGAACTCGACGCGCGCGCCACCCGGTTCGCCCGCCGCCTCGTGAGCCGGGGCGCGGGTCCGGACCGAGTGGTGGCGGTGGCCCTGCCCCGGTCCGCGGACCTGGTGGTCGCGCTCCTGGCCGTACTGAAGTCGGGCGCCGCGTTCCTGTTCGTCGACACGGCGTACCCGGCCCGACGGATCGCCTACCTGCTGGAGGACTCCGCCGCCGCCCTGGTCGTCACCGACAGCGAGTCCGCCGGGTCGCTGCCCGCGTGCGAGGCGGTGCGCATCGACGCCCCCGGGCTCGACGACGAGTCGTCGGAAGAACTCAAGACCACCGTCGACGCGGACCATCCGGCATACGTCGTGTACACCTCGGGTTCGACCGGTCGACCCAAGGGCGTGATGGTGACCCACGGCGGGCTGGCCAACCTGCTGGCCTTCTACCGCGCGGAGGTCATCGCCACCGCCGAGCGGATCCGCGGCGCGGGGCGCTGCCGGATGGCGCTGACGGCGTCCCTCTCCTTCGACACCTCGGTCGTCGGTCTGCTGTGGCAGGCCGTTGGCCACGAACTTCACCTCATTGGCGACGACACCCGCCGCGACCCCGCCGCCATGGCCCGGTACATCGACCGGTGCGGCATCGACGCCCTCGATGTGATGCCCAGCTACGCCGAGGAGTTGATCCGACAGGGGATGCTCGATCCGGCCCGAACGCCGCCGGCGGTGCTGATGACCGGCGCCGAAACGGTCGGCGAGAAGCTGTGGGCGCGGATCCGGGAGACCGAGGGGATCACCGTCTACAACATCTACGGACAGACCGAGACCACGGTGGACTCGCTCTTCTGGGCGTCGGACGAGGACGACCGCCCCCTGATCGGCCGTCCGATCGCCGGGGTGGACGTGTTCGTGCTCGACCCGGGACTGCGGCCGGTCCCGCCGCGGGTGGTCGGGGAACTCTACGTAGCGGGCGCCCAGTTGGCGCGGGGTTACGTGCACCGTCCCGGCCTGACCGCGGAACGGTTCGTGGCGAACCCGTTCAGTCCGGGCCGGCGAATGTACCGCACGGGTGACCTGGTCCGGTGGACCGGCGACGGCGCGCTGGAATTCCTCGGCCGGGCTGACGACCAGGTCAAGATCCGCGGCTTCCGGGTCGAACTCGGCGAGGTCGAGGCCGCGTTGGCCCGCCACGAGGGCGTCGCGCACGCGGTGGCGGTCCTGCGCGAGGACCACCCCGGGGACAAGCGTCTCGTCGGGTACGTGCTCGCGCGGAACACCGAACTCGACGCGCGACGACTGCGCGAGTTCGCACGGCAGAACCTGCCCGACTACATGGTGCCCGCCGCGATCGTGGTCATCGACGAGCTGCCGTTGACGCCGAACGGGAAGGTGGACAGTGCCGCGCTGCCGAAACCGACGTACCCCACCGGCACCCGGCGCGCGCCGCGCAATCTCCGCGAGGAGCTGCTGTGCGGGCTGTTCGCGGAGGTGCTCGGCCGCGACGCGGTGGGTATCGACGACGGCTTCTTCGACCTCGGTGGCCACTCCCTGCTCGCCGTGCGGCTGAGCAGCAAGGCGCGCTCCGTGCTCGGCGTGGAGCTGCCGGCCCGTCTGCTGTTCGCCAGCCCGACCGTGGCCGGGCTGGCGGAGAGCCTCGACGACATGCTCCCCGCCAGGCCGACGCTCCGGGCGGGGGAACGCCCGGACGTGTTGCCGCTGTCCCACGCCCAGCGGCGGCTGTGGTTCCTGAGCCAGTGGGAGGAGGCGGGCACCACCTACAACCTCCCCGTCGCCCTTCGCCTGTCCGGGCCGTTGGACCGGGAAGCCCTCGAACGGGCGCTGTCCGATGTCACGGATCGACACGAGAGCCTGCGGACGGTCTTCGTCGAACGGGACGACCAGCCGGCGCAGTGGGTGCTCGCGCCGGGCGAGCTCCGGCCGGGACTGGTGCACCGCGAGGTGTCCGAGGTCGAGGTCGAGGCGGCGGTTCGCGCGGCCGCGGACCACCGGTTCGAGCTGGCCGCACAACCTCCCCTGATCGCCCACCTGTTCACGACGGGCCCGGAGGACCACCTCCTGCTGCTGGTGTTCCACCACATCGTCTGCGACGGCTGGTCGCTCGGACCACTCCTGCGCGATCTCTCCGCCGCCTACGCCGCCCGCACGCGGCGCGAGGCCCCCCGGTGGGACGAACTGCCGGTGCAGTACGCTGACTACGCGCTGTGGCAACGGGACCTGCTCGGCAGCGAGGACGACCGGGACAGCGTGCTGTCCCGTCAGCTCGGCCACTGGCGCGCCCAACTGGCCGATCTGCCCGTGGAATTGGCCCTGCCGACGGATCGGCCCCGGCCCGAGACCAGCGACTCCGCAGGGGGATCGGCGCACGTCGAGTGGGGACCCGAACTCCATCGGAGCCTGCTCGCGCTTGCCCAGGAGCACCACTGCACGGTGTTCATGGTGCTCCAAGCCGGATGTGCCGCCCTGCTCAGCAGGCTGGGCGCGGGGACGGACATCCCGATCGGCACCCCGGTGGCGGGCCGGTCGGACAGCGCGCTCGACGACCTGGTCGGGTTCTTCGTCAACACGGTGGTCCTGCGGACCGACGTCTCGGGGACCCCGAGCTTCGCGGAGCTGCTCCGTCGCGTCCGGGCCACCGACCTCGCGGCCTACGAGCACCAGGACGTCCCGTTCGAGCGGCTGGTCGAAGCGGTGAATCCGCCACGCTCGCCCAGTCGTCACCCGCTCTTCCAGGTGATGGTGCAGCTCCAGCACGCGGCCGCCGACCCCGAGTTCCCCGGTCTGCGGGCGACGGAGTGGCCGGTCCCGACGACCACCGCGAAATTCGACCTGGTCATCGACGTGGAGGAGCGGCTCGACCGGGACGGAGCACCGGCCGGGCTGGTCGGCTCCCTGATGTACTCGACCGCGCTGTTCGACGCATCGACGGGGGAGCAACTCGCGGACGGCCTGGGCCGGTTGCTCACGCAGGTCGCCGAGGACCCGGAACGGCTGGTCGCCGACCTCGACGTACCACCCGTCCAGGACGGGCGGTCCCGTGACGTCACCGCACGCCCGGCCCCGTCGCCGGACGCGGCGCCGACCACCACCGGCCCGCGCACGGCGCACGAGGAGGTGCTCGGCGAGCTGTTCGCCACGGTGCTCGGCCTGGACTCGGTCGGCATCGACGACAACTTCTTCGCCCTGGGCGGGCATTCGCTGCTGGCGACCAAGCTGATCTCCCGGGTGCGCTCGACCCTGGGGCTGGAACTGCCGGTCCGCGAGTTCTTCCGGTCCCCGACGGTCGCCGGGGTCGCCAGCTACCTGGCGACCGCCCGCCCCGCCCGGCCGGCGCTGCGGCCAGCCACTTCCCGCTGACCGTGCGGCGTTCACCGACACACCTGGGAGACGGGCCTCATGCTCACCATGTTCGGACTGGAACTGATGGAAGAAACGGTGTACCGGGAGACGCGCGCGTCGCCCGCGTCGAGCGCCGAGGCGATCGCCGACCGGCTGGCCGTCGGGCCGGACCGGGTACGTGCCTGCCTCGACCGACTGCTCGAACTCGGCCTGGTCGGGCACTCCTTCGAGGTGCCGGGCGGATTCGCCGCCGTGGATCCGGTCCTGAGCCTGCGGCAGTCGTTGGCCGGCCAGCACGAGGAGTTGATGCGTCGGCAGCGGCGGCTCGCCGAAACCCACGCCGAGGTCGTCCGGCTGCTCACGTCCGGTGCATCCGGCCTGTCCGGCAGGGCCGAACAGGTCGAGCGGCTCCTGGGGATGGACGCGGTGCAGCGCCGGGTGGACCGCCTGGCGGGGGAGGCCACCCGCGAGGTGCTGACGTTCCGGCCCGGCGGCGCGCAGTCGCCGCTGGAACTGATGGCGTCGCGCCGGAACGACGCGGCGTTGCTGAGCCGCTCGGTGTCGATCCGGACCGTCGGCACGGACACCGACTCCTACGACGCCGCGACGATGGCGCACGTGCACTGGCTGACCGCCAACGGGGGCCAGTTCCGTGGCTCCGCGGCTCCGTTGCCGAGAATGCTCCTGGTCGACGGCTCGGTCGCACTGGTCCCGGTCGACCCGGAGAACGCGGCGGCGGGCGCGCTCCACGTGACCGATCCCGGCCTCGTCGCCCCCCTGCTCGTCCTGTTCGAGCAGACCTGGTCGTCGGCCACACCGCTGGACGCCGAGCGGCCCGCGGCGGGCGACGCCCCGAGCGGCAAGGAACTGGCACTGCTCAGGCTGGTCGCCAAGGGGTGCACCGATGCCGCCGCCGCGGGGCAGTTGCACATCTCGCACCGGACCGCCCGGCGCATGATGGCGGTGCTGATGGAGCGCCTCGGCGCCCGCAGCCGCTTCGAGGCCGGGGTCAAGGCCGCCCGACTCGGCTGGCTCTGACCGTCGAACAGGGCGACCCCGCAGCATTTTTGACGCTACGTCACATTCCCGGCCGATCTCCACGATCCGGCCTGATCACCTTGAAGGGAAAGTACCGTGAACAACCCGTTCGATGACGAAAACGGCTCCTATCTCGTGCTGGCCAATGCGGAGCGACAGCATTCCCTGTGGCCCGCGCACCTCGACGTGCCCGCCGGATGGTCCACCGTGTTCGGAGCGGGAACGCGGGCCGCGTGTCTGGACTACGTCGAGGAGAACTGGACGGACATGCGGCCCGCCAGCCTGGCGGCCACGATGAACGGGGCCTGACCGATGGCAGCGAACGCAATGGGTACCACCGGGTTCGAGGCCGAGCTCCCGCTCACCGGGGCGGCACGGTGAGCGGCGTGCGGGACACCACGGTGGTGCCCCTGCACCGGACGCCGAACGCCGGACAGACCCTGGTCGGCCTGAGCTTCTTCGCCGGTGGCACGGCCGCGTACCGGCCGTGGGTCGCGAACATGCCCGCCGGGACGGACCTGGCCGTGCTCTGTTACCCCGGCCGGGAGGGGCGGTTCACCGAGCCCTTCGCCCGGGACTGGGCCGAACTGGCCGCCAGCGTAACGGAATCGCTGTCCGCCGCCGATCTCGGCCCGTATGTCCTCTTCGGGCACAGCATGAGCGGCTGGATGGCCTTCGATGTCGCCACCCGGCTGGAGAAGGCCGGGGCGCGGAAGCCGGAGGCGCTCGTCCTCTCCTCCTGCAACGCCCCCGACCGGGGCCTGACCGACAGCGAACGTTTTCCCACGCTCCAGGACGACGACGAACGACTCCTGGAGTGGCTGGGGACCTACGGCCTGTTGCCCCCGCACGTCCGTGAAGACGACGGACTGACCGAGCTGGCACTGGAGTTGATGCGGGCCGACTTCGGCGTCCGGGACACCTTCGGCTATGCCGGCGCCACGGTGAGCGTGCCGCTGCAGGTCTTCTCCGGCGCCGACGATCCGCTGATCAGCGCCGACGTCGGTGCCCGGTGGAGCGCCCTGACCTCCGGTCCGTACCGGCACGACGTGCTCGGCGGCGGCCACTTCTACACCCCGGAGATCTGGCGGACTCTCCCGAGCCGGATCGTCGCCACCCGTTCCGCCGCATCCGGCTCTGCCCCCTGAGGAGTGGCCTGTGTCCCCCGTGTCCTACGCCCAGCGGAGGCTGTGGTTCCTCAATCGCGTGGACGGCCGGTCGGCGGTCTACAACTGCCCGCTCGTGATCCGGGCGAAAGGCGAACTGGACCGCACGGCCTTGGCCGCGGCGCTCACCGACCTGGCAGATCGGCACCAGGTGCTGCGCACGGCATACCCGGCGGTCGACGGCGAACCCGCACCGCGGGTGCTCGCCCGACGGCCCGCGCTCGACGTGGTCGTCTGCGAGGAGGAGAGCCAGTTCGCCGAGGCGCTCGCCGCCACCGTCGACCGTGGCTTCGACCTGACGACGGAACTCCCGATCCGGGCGACGGTGTTCGCGCTGGCGCCACAGGAGCACGTGCTGGCGTTGGTGATCCACCACATCGCCTGCGACGAGTGGTCCTGGCAGCCGCTGCTCAACGACCTGGCCAGGGCCTATCACGCCCGGGCCGCGGGGCGCTCTCCGCAGTGGACGCCACTGCCGGTGAGCTACGCGGACTACGCGGTGTGGCAGCGGCAACTGCTGGGTGACCAGGACGATCCGACGAGCCTGCTCGCGGCGCAGCTGTCCTTCTGGCGGGACCAACTGGCCGGGCTGCCGGCCGAGTTGGAGCTGCCGTTCGATCGTCCGCGCCCCGCGGTGGCCGACCACCACGGTGACTGGGTGCCGCTGAAGCTCGACGGCGATCTGCACCGCCGCCTGCTCGCGGTCGCCGCCGACCACGGGTGCACCACGTTCATGGTCCTGCAAGCCGGGCTGGCGGTTCTGCTGTCCCGACTGGGGGCCGGTACGGACATCCCCATCGGCACCGCGGTGGCGGGGCGCTTGGACGAGGCGCTGGAAGACGTGGTGGGCTTCTTCGTGAACACCTTGGTGCTGCGCAGCGACGTGTCCGGTGATCCGACCTTCAGCGAGCTGCTGCACCGCCTGCGGGAGGCGAACCTCGCCGCCTACGACCACCAGGACGTCCCGTTCGAGCGGCTGGTCGAAGAGCTGAACCCGGAGCGGTCGCTGGCACGGCATCCGCTCTTCCAGGTCATGCTGACCCTGTCCCGAGCGGAGGAGGCAACGCTCGCGCTGCCAGGCCTGACCTGCACCGAGGAGCAAACGGACTGGAAGGTCGCGAAGTTCGACCTGTCCGCTGACTTCCGGGAGAACTACACGCCGGACGGGGACGCCGCGGGCATCGACGGCGCCCTGGAGTACGCCACCAGCCTCTTCGACCGGGCCACCGCCGACCAGATCGCCGACGCCCTGCCGCGGTTGCTGCGGCAACTCGTGTCGGCACCCCAACGTCCCGTCGGCGAAGCCGACCCGCTGTCCGCCGAACACCGCCACCAGGTCCTCGTCGCGTGGAACGACACCGCCCAGCCCGCGTCGCCGGCCACCGTGCCGGAGTTGTTCGAGGCGCAGGCCGCGCGAACGCCCCGAGCGACCGCGGTGGTGTGCGGGGACACGCGACTCACCTTCGCCGAACTCAACGACCGTGCCAACCTCCTGGCACGCCGGCTGCGCGCCGCGGGAGCCGGGACGGAGCGGCTGGTCGGGCTGGCCCTGCCCCGGTCGACCGAGTCCATCGTGGCGATGCTGGCGGTGCTCAAGACCGGCGCGGCCTATCTGCAGCTCGATCTCGAATACCCACCGGACCGGATCGGGCACATGCTGCGGGACGCCGCACCGGTCGCCGTCGTCACGGACACCGCGACCGCGGCCGCGCACGGATTCGGTGAGTTGCCCGCGGTTGTCGTCGACCGGATCGAGGCGCCGACCGGTCCCGTGGCCAACCTGGACTGCCGCGTACCGCCGCACAGCGCGGCGTACGTCATCTACACGTCCGGATCCACCGGCCGCCCCAAGGGAGTGCTGACGCCGCACTCCGCGTTGAGCAACCTGTACGCCTTCCACCGCGAGGGTCTGATCGCGCGCACCGAGGCCACCGCGCGCCGGCGACTGAGGTCCGCCGTCACCGCTTCGCTGTCGTTCGACACGTCGTGGGAGGCGCTGTTCTGGATGCTGGCCGGGCACGAACTCCACGTGATCCGCGACGACATCCGGCGCGACGCCGTCGCGTTGACCGCCTACGTCACGGCCGCCGGGATCGACGTCCTGGACGTCACCCCCACCTACGCGGAGCACCTGCTCGACGAGGGCCTGCTGTCCGGACCGCGCGCGCCGCTGGTGCTGCTGCTCGGCGGGGAAGCCGCCGGGCGGACGCTGTGGACCCGCATCAGGGAGGCGTCGGGGACGCTCTGTTACAACCTCTACGGCCCCACGGAGTGCACCCTGGACGCGCTGTGGTGGGACGCCGCGGACAGCCCCGCCCCGCTGATCGGCAGGCCGATCGGGAACACCCGGGTCTTCGTGCTCGACGAGCGGCTGCGCCCCGTCGCGCCCGGTGTCCCGGGCGAGTTGTACGTGACCGGGCCCGGCGTGGCCCGCGGCTATGTGAACCGCCCGGGCGCGACCGCCGAACGGTTCGTCGCCTGCCCCTTCGTTGCGCAGGGGGCGGCGGGGAGCCGCATGTACC
Organism: Streptomyces sp. NPDC090442; assembly: GCF_044769405.1. Lineage (NCBI taxonomy): Bacteria > Bacillati > Actinomycetota > Actinomycetes > Kitasatosporales > Streptomycetaceae > Streptomyces > Streptomyces sp. NPDC090442. The sequence continues at coordinate 37,435 of NZ_JBIVXW010000045.1, read as the reverse complement.
GCACCGGTGACCTGGTCCGGTGGGACCACCAGGGCCGGTTGGACTACCTGGGCCGCATCGACGACCAGGTCAAGGTGCGGGGCTTCCGGATCGAACTCGGCGAGGTGGAGGCCGCGTTGAGCCGGTGCCCGGAGGTGGCACAGGCGGCCGTGGCCGTGCACGAGACCGCCGGGGGCGACAAGCGGCTGGTGGGTTATGTGCAACCCGCCGCGGACCAGGCGCCCGACGCGCGCGACCTGCGCAGCCGGCTGTCCACGATCCTGCCCGACCACATGATCCCGTCGTTCTTCCAGGTGGTGGAACGGCTGCCGATGACGCCCAACGGAAAACTCGACCGGGACGCGCTGCCGCCCCCGGACCTCGCGCACCGTCCGACGTCGCGTGGCCCGCGCGGCCCCTACGAGGAGGTCCTGTGCGGACTGTTCGCGGAGGTGCTGGGGCTGAGCCGGGTCGGCGCCGAGGAGAGCTTCTTCGAACTGGGCGGCCACTCCCTGCTCGCAACCAGGTTGCTCGCCCGGGTGCGAGCGGTGCTGGGTGGCGAACTCACCATCCTGGACCTGTTCCAGGCGCCGACCGTGGCCGACCTGGTGGACCGGCTGGCCGCCGAGGCGCGACACGACCCGCTGTCGGACCTGCTCCCGTTGCGGACGGGAGCCGATCGGCCCGCCGTCTTCTGCGTGCATCCGGCCGCCGGGATCAGCTGGGTCTACGCGGGCCTGCTCAGCCACCTCGACGCCGACTACCCGGTGTACGGCCTGCAGGCGAGGGGTCTCACCGATGCGGCGGCGACGGGCCGGTCCTGGCGGGAGATGGTCGAGGACTACGTGGCGCAGATCAGGTCCGTCCAGCCCGAAGGGCCCTATCGGTTGGTCGGTTGGTCCTTCGGTGCCGTGCTCGCTCACCTGATGGCCACCGATCTGCAGGCCGCGGGAGCCCGGGTCGACCTGCTCGCCCTGCTCGACGGCTACCCGCCCGACTCGGTACCCGACTACCGGCCCCTCGTCGACGGCAGTCCGGAGGCGTACACCGAGCTCCTGGACTCCTTGGGGTACGACCTTTCCGCCTGCGGCGAGGGACCACTGCGCTACGACGACTACGAGCGGACGGTCCGCCGGCCGGGCAGCACGCTGGAACGGCTGACGCCGGCAGAAGCCGCCGCCCTGGCGCGGGTGTTCGTGGACAACGACCGGATCTACGGGGAACTGAGGCCCCGAACCTACGAGGGTGACCTGGTGTTCTTCTCCGCCACGGAGGGGAAACCGGAGGATTCGCCGGCGCCGGAAGCCTGGCGTGACCACGCGACCGGACGGCTGGAGGTACACGAGATCGCCTGTAGCCACGGCGAGATCACCCAGGCGAAGCCGATCGCGCGGATCGGCGCCGTCCTCGCCGGGAAACTCGCCCGGCTCGACGGTTCGCGGCCCATGGCAGGAGAACGATGAGCGGCAAGCAACGCCAGGGCGCGGTGACCGGGCGCGAGTTCCGGTTGTTCTGGTTCGGGGAAACCACGAGCATGTTCGGCAACGGGATCGCGGTGGTGGCGCTGCCCCTGGTAGCCGTCCTCACCCTGCACGCGGACACCCTCGTCGTCGGACTGCTGACGTCGGTCGCCTATCTGCCCTGGCTGATACTCGGTCTGCCCGCGGGCGCGTGGGTGGACCGGCTGCCGCGCCGCCCGGTGATGCTGGTCTGCGACGCCGTTTCCTTCGTCGCCTACGTCAGCGTCCCGGCCGCGGCCTGGGCGGGCGTACTCACCACTCCCCACCTGCTCCTGGCCGCCTTCCTCGGCGGTTGCGCCAACGTCTTCTTCACCACCGCACAGCGCGCGTACCTGCCGACGCTGCTCTCCGACGCGGAGTTGCTGGCCGGTAACGCGCGGCTGCAGGGCAGCGAGTCGACAGCCGAGATCACCGGCCCCGGCCTGGCCGGACTGCTGGTGCAGGCATTCGGCGCCGTCACCGGACTGTTGGCCAACGCGCTGAGTTTCGTGGTCTCCTGGCTCTGTCTGCGGGCGATCCGGACGACCGAGCCGCCGCCCCCGGCGGTCCAGCGGCGCCGACTGCGCACCGAGGTCGGCGACGGTCTGAGATTCCTTTTCCGGGACCCCGTTCTGCGCACCCTCGCGGTTTTCAGCGCGGTGTCCAACATCGCGTTGACCGGAATGAGTTCGATCGAGGTGGCATTCCTCGTTCGGACGGTCGGCATCGGCGAGGCCGTGGTCGGCGCGGTGTTGACGTTGTGCGGTCTCGGCGGGGTCCTCGGAGTGCTGTTGTCCGGCCGGATATCCCACCGATTCGGCAGCGCCCGGGCCGCGTTGATCTGTCAGGTGAGTGCCGCGCCCTTCACGTTGTTCTTTCCGCTGACGGGCCCGGGTGCCGGCCTCGCGTTCTTCGTCGTCGGCGGTATCGGTGCCGGCGCCGGTGTGGTCGCGGCGAGCATCATCACCGACACCTTCCGCCAGCGGTACTGCCCACCGGGCCTGATCGGGCGGATCAGTGCGAGCGCGGCCGTGATCAGCTTCGGCGCCATCGCCGTCGGCGGGTTACTCGGCGGCGCGCTCGGCGAGTTGTGCGGTGTCCGGGAAACGCTGTGGATGATGAGTGGGCTGCAAGTGCTGTCGACGGCCATTCTGTTGTTCAGCCCGATCCGAAAGTTTCGCGATTTCCCGGAATCCCGGCATGCGATTTTTGCGGCCGCGGCCGGAAAGGTCATGTCCTAAAGAGTCCTGGCCGTTTCCGCGCGCCGCGAGAACCTTTTCCCGGCGCATTGCGGAAGTAAGCTACCGACAGCAAGGCCAAAGCGAACAAGGCTTATTGAAGCGAGGCTTTCATGCAGGAGAGCGGATCCTTGAGGGATCTTCCGGCCGTGGTGATGTTGCGGGACGATCTGGATATCGACCGACTGAACGCGGATCTCGCGGAACTCAGCGGTTCCGAATTCTGGGCACGGCAGCGGTCCTTCGAGGACGGCGTCGTCGGCGAAGAATCCGACGTGGACTGGAAGGTCCTCTCGCTGCGTGCGCCGAGCGGGGACGTCCGGCGAACCGACCCCGGTGGTCCGGGACGCGACGGGTTCGCCGACACCCCCCTGATGGCGAAGGCGCCCTACCTCGGCCAGATCCTTTCCGAGCTGGGTACCGAACTGCGCAGTGTCCGCCTGATGGCCCTGGCTCCCGGAGTGTCCGTCGAGGAACACTCGGACACCCCGATCGGGCTCCCCTACGGCTACGTACGGCTGCACATACCGCTGGTCACCAATCCCGGTGCGGTGCTGGTGATGGACGGGGTCGAACAGCGGTGGCAGCCGGGCACGCTCTGGTACGCCGACTTCGACCGGATGCACTCCGTGCGCAACACCGGTGACCGGGCCCGGATCCACCTGGTCGCGGACTGCGCGACCAACGACAGCCTGCTGGCCCTGTTCCCGGAGAGCTTCCGGGCCCAGCTTCCGACCAGCGACATCGCCTACTACCGCCGCGTTCTTCCGCTGACCCCGCCCGAACTCGACGAGTTCGGCTGCCGCTTCGCCGTCCCGCTCTCCTTCATGGAGTGGGGACTCGCGGTGGTCGACGACCAGGAGACCGACCTCGTCGCCGAAGTGGCCGCCGAAGACGGCGCGCTCGTCCTGCGGGTCGAGGGGCGCGCGTCGGTGGAACTGCTGCACCTGGGCGCCGGCGAGTTCCGGTTGCTCGGCTGGAGCGAGGAGCGGCTGCTCCGCCTCGACCTCTTCGACGACAACCCGCGGGTGGAGTTCTCCACCCGGCGCGGACGCCGGCGCCAGGTGGTCGTCCGCCCGGCTCACCGGCTCACCACGGTCTGACGGCCCGGGCCGTCGTCCACCACAACCCGCCCGTTTCGACAACCACTTGGGACAGTCATGCAGACGCTGACCGAATCGACCACCCTCGTTGAGCAGGGATTCGCCCGTTACGACCTCGCCGAGGAGTTCGGGATCGCCGAATCCGACGACGTCTACCAGAGCCTTCGCGCCGAGTTCGTCGACCTGCCGCCGGACCCCTACGCGACGGAGGCGGGACGCAACCGCCGCTACGCCCGCGGTATCTACCTCCCGTGGTCGCGGGAGTTCAGCTGGATACCCAACACGCACTTCGACGAACAGGGTTGGATGAACGGCTACTACCAGGCCGACCACAATCCCGAGTACGTCGGCGTGGTCCGCAAGCTGCCCGCCATGAGCGAAACCGCCCGGAACAACCCGATCATTCGCGAGATCCTTTCCTTCGACTTCGCGCAGACCCGGTGGTCGCAGGACGACGCGGCCTTCCCGTTGCATGTCGGGGTGCATCTGATCAAGCTGGCGGTGGACGACCCCGGACTGGAGGCAATCTCCTCGCCCAACGAACTCCACCAGGACGGCGAGCCGTTCGTCTTCGCGCACCTGGTGTACCGCCGTAACGTCGTCGGCGGTGTGAACGTGGTCGCGCCGCCGAAGTACCGGGGCAAGCAGCCCGCGGACGTGCCCGACGGCGAGGCCCTGGCCGAGTTCGAACTGATAAAGCCGCTTGAGTCCTACGGCATCACCGACGAGAAGGTCAGCCACTACGTGTCCCCCATCAAGCGGGGGGCCGGAGCGGAGACGGGCGAACGTGCGGTGATCCTGGTCGACTTCACCCCGATGCGGCAGTACATCTGAGCCCGTTTCCCTCATCACCTGTTTGTCCGCGTGTACGTCCGTGCCGAGCCGAGGAGGGCGAAGGTTATGACAGACGGCCGATCCCGGGCGATGTCCGAGATGGAACTGCTCGACTGCACCTTGCGCGACGGTGCCTATGCCGTTGATTTCGAGTTCGACGAGAATTTCGTGGCCGAACTTCTCGCCGGGCTCAACGAGACCCCGGTTTCCAGGGTGGAGATCGGTCACGGGATCGGGCTGGAGGCCGAGCAGACCGGCATCAAGGCGGGAAACATCGATCATTTCGCCTGGTGTGACCTCGCCCGGTCGACGCTGTCCGCGAAACCCTGGGGAATGTTCGCGCAGCCCGAGTTCACCCGGCCGGCGACGATCAGGCAGATGTGCGACCGCGGAATGTCCTTCATCCGGGTCGGCGTGGAACCGGATCGCGTCCACGAGCACCTGCCCTACCTCCGCCAGGTTGCGGACGTCTGCGGCGAGGTCCACCTCAACCTGATGAAGTCCAGCGCCACGCCGGTCGACCGGCTGCTGGGCATGCTCGACGGGATCGGGCCGGAGATCGCGGGTGTCTACGTCGTCGACTCCTACGGCGCGATGACTCCCGAGAGCGTGGAGGAGTACGTGCGCGCGGTCGCCGACCGGTACCCGGTCGTCGGCTTCCACGGTCACGACAACCTCGGCCTGGCCAACATCAACACCGTCACCGCCTTCCGGGCGGGGGCCACCCTTGTCGACGGGACGTTGAACGGCATCGGTCGCGGTTCGGGCAACGCCGCCACCGAGTCCCTCGCCGCGCTCGTCAACATCATGGGCGGGGACCGGTTCGCCTACCAGGAACTGGCCGAACTCGCCGAACTCTGCCGGGTCAACATGAACGTGATCGGGCAGGGGCGCACGATGCAGGTCCTCGGCGCGGTGATCGGCATCCACTCGGGCTTCTTCCCCTTGGTCGAGGAACTCGCCGACAAGCACCACACCGACCCGGCCCACCTCATGGAGGCCGCGGTCGGGGTGGCGGAGGAAAGCCCGCGCGCGGCCGACTTCCACGCGGCGGCGGCCCGTATCGCCGACGGCGGCACCCCGCGCCACCTGCAACTCGCGAACTGAAGGGAGCGACGCCATGAGGCTCGCCAAGAGCGGCGACAGCCAGGACATCTTCGTGGGAATCGACGGCAGTTGGTTCCCGCTGCGGGGGATCAGCGGTTACGAACGCCTCACCCGGCTCGGGGACCTGGTCGCGGACCGGCGGTTCGGCGACCTGGAGGCACAGGTCAGGAGGCAGAGGGCCGGCTCCGACGGTCTCGACCTGACCGACGCGGCGACCCTCGTCGACGGCGACGCCGACATATGGGGCGCCGGGCTCAACTACCGTCGGCACTCGGATGACCTGGAGACCGAACAGCCCGGCTCCGGCCCCGGATCGTACCTGCGGCCCACCTCGTGCCTCGTCAGCAACGGCGGAACCATCCGGCTGCCGAAACAGTCGCAACGGGTGACCGCCGAGGCGGAGTTGGGACTGGTCGTGGGCACCCGCTGCAAGGACGTTGCCCGCGGCGAGTGGCGGTCCGTCATCGCCGGCGTGACGGCCGTCCTCGACATGACGGCGGAGGACGCCATCCGCCGGAACCCGCGCTACATCCCGTGGGCGAAGGGGTTCGACACGTTCTGCAGCATCGGCCCGGCCCTGGTGACCCTGGACGAGTTCCCCGGCGACAGCCTGGACGGGATCCGGATCTCCACCGTGAAGAACGGAGAGGTGATCGCGACGGCGACGCCGCGGGACATGAAGTACGACCTGGGCTACCTCGTCGAGTACTTCACCATGGGCCGGACCCTCGCACCGGGAACGGTGATCTGCACCGGAACCCCCGGTGCCGTTCAGATCAGCCCGGGCGACACCGTGCGGGCCACGGTCGAAGGCGTCGGCACGCTCACCCACCCCGTCGGCTGACCCGGAGGTGGGCGTCCCCGCCGCGGCCCGCCGAGAACGCCCCCTGCTGTCTGAAGTCCGCTTGACCTGCGCGTCGGCGGCGAGTGGAACTGGAGTCACATGTCCCTGATATACGGATTCGAGCGCGCGGTGCGGGAGAATCCCGATGGTGACGCCGTGCGGACGGCGGACCGGACGGTCAGCTACGGAGAGTTCGACAAGCTGACCCAGGTGTTCGCGGACGACCTCCGCGCGGAGGTCGCACCCGGCGGGTTCGTCGGGATCGAGGCGAGCAAGGGGCTCGGCGCGATCACGGCGATGATCGGAGCACTCCGAGCGCGACGCCCGTTCGTCTTCCTCGACAGTCGCGACAGCGTGGCGTCGAACTCCGAGAAGGTCAGACTGCTCGGCGTCCGACGGCTGGCCCGGTCGCGGGACGATGGCGAGGCGTACCTCACCGACGTCCCGGAGGTCTGGCGCGCCGACGAACCCGCTCTCGCGTGCGGGGCCTTGGAGGTGGCGGGCGAGCTCTGCTACGCCATCTACACCTCCGGCTCGACCGGCGAGCCCAAATGCGTTCTGGTGCGCCCGGACCCGCTCGCCGCGGTGGTCCGGGACCACGTCGAGCGGCTGTCCGTGGGGCCGGATGCGCGGACGCTGCAGTTCGCACGCCTGACCTTCGACGGCTGCATGACCGAGATCCTGTGGACCCTGACGGCCGGCGCCTGCCTCGTGGTGCTGGACGAGGCCCGCCTGGCGCCCGGCACCGAACTGCGGGAAACGCTGGAGCACTTCGGCATCACGCACCTCAAGACCACCCCCTTCGCGCTGACCGCGACGGAGCCCAGCGGCGCGATGCGGCTGCGTCACGTGATCAACGGCGGCGGGGCGTGCCGGTCGGCGGTGGTCGCCAAGTGGTCCGAGGTGGCCGCGCTGCACAACGCCTATGGCGCCACGGAGACCACCGTGTGCAATCTGCTCACCGGCCCGCTCGACCCGGCACGTTGCCGTGACGGGGTGCCCCTCGGCGACGTCGTGGGGGACGGTGCGTACCACCTGCGCGACCTCGACGAAGGGACCGCGCACGCGCGGACCGGCGGCACGGTGCGCCGGGGCGAGATCGTGATCACGGGCTCCGCCGTCGCCGCCGGGTACCTGACCGAGCACGGCGTGCGGCCGTTCGGGCCGGCGGGCGACGGCACGGAATACCGGACCGGCGACGTCGCCGAACTCCGCGACGGCAACCTGTACTTCGTGGAACGCCTGGACCACCAGGTGAAGCTCCGCGGCTACCGCCTGGACCTCGGCGAGATCGAGAACACCGTGTGCCAGGCGGACTCGGTCGTCGAGGCGGTGGTGACCGTGGAGTCGCACGACGGCTCGGAAGTCACCGGGGACGACGCGTTGGTCTGCTACTACCTGGGCGACGCCGACCCGAGGGAACTCCGCCGCCACCTCGAAGGGGTCCTGGACCCGTACAAGGTCCCCTCGGTGTTCGAGCGCGTCGAAGCGCTGCCGTACACCCCGAACGGAAAGGTCGACCGCGATTCCCTGTGGGGAAGCCGGACCCGCGACGCGGACGCCGCGTCGCCCCCCGTACAACAGGTGCTCACCCTCGTGGGCCGCCTCACCGGGATCGGTGACGCCGCGCTGGACGACAACTTCTATGCGCTGGGCGGCGATTCGGCGTCGACGCTGCTCCTGGTCGCGAAGTTGCGCGAGCTGGGCTGGCTGGACGCAGGGGTGCGCGACGTGCTGCGCGCGGAGGACCTGCGCGCGCTCACCGACCAGTTGCTGCAGCGGAGCGTGTAGCGCGATGTGCGGCCTCTGCGGGACCTTCGCGCCGGACGGCGACCTCGACCGCACGGTCACGGCGACCATGCACTCCCGACTCATCCACCGCGGCCCCGACGAAACCTACTCGCTGAGCACCCCCGTGCTGACGGCGAAACTCGCCCGCCTCGGCATGACCGCGCTCAAGGACGGCTGGCAGCCCGCCGAGGACAGCGGCGAACGGTTCGTCGCCGTCACCAACGGCGAGATCTACAACGCCGACGAACTGCGCGACCGACTCGGCCTGGCGCGGACCGCCAACCGCGTCGACGTGGCGGTCATCCCCGAGCTGTTCGCACGCTACGGGCCCGCCGGACTCGGCCTGATCGACGGGCAGTTCGCCACCGCGATCCACGATCGCGCCGAGAACACCCTCCACTTGGGCCGGGACCGCTTCGGCATCAGCCCGCTCTACTACACCGAGTCGGACGGGCAGGTGCACTTCTGCTCCGAACTCGGACCCCTGGTGCGGTCGGTGCCGGGCACCTGGCGGCTCGACCTCGGCGCCGTCGACCAGTACCTCCAGCTCGGCAACATCGTTGCGCCGCGCACCCTGGTGCGTGACGTCCGTGCCGTGCCGCCCGGGACCGTGGTGCGGTTCGGCGGCCGCGGACGTGAGACGGTCCGCTACTGGCGGTACGGCGAGTTCGTGACGGACGGACCCCCGGTGACCGCGGAGGAGATCCGGCACGGCGTCCGACGGGCGGTGCGCGACCGGCTGCGCGGGGACGTCGAGATCGGGGCCTGTCTCAGCGGCGGATTCGATTCCTCCACGCTCGTCATGGAGGCCGCCGCGGCCGTGGCGAAGCCGCTCCGCACGTACTCGGTGGTGTTCGGCGACGCCCTGCTGGACGAACACCGCTTCCAGCGCGAGGTCGCCGAGGCCGTGGGCAGCGAGCACCACGAGATTTCCTGTCTCCGGGAGGACATCGCCGCCGGGTTCGAGCAGATGGTGCGCCGCTGTTGTTATCCGCAGCGTGAGACCTACAACGTGGCGGCCTTGATGCTGTCGCGCGAGGTCCGGCTGAGCGGGCTCAAGGGCGTGCTGTCGGGGGAGGGCGCCGACGAGCTGTTCTTCGGCTACGACTCGTACGCGTTCGACGGGCTCGGCCGCAAGCCGCGCCAGAGCCGTGCGGAGAACGAAAGCGCATGGGGCCGGGCCGACTTCTCCTGGGAGGTCGACTGGCGCCAGGTGGACCGCCGGCGGTCGGACGGCCTGACCCCGGAAAGCATCGAGGCGCTCGCCGGTCAGGAGTTCTGGCGGGACAGGCTGATTCCGTTCTCCGACGCCGAAGCCGCGACGCTCACGCCGATGCAGCTCCGATCGGTGGCCGATACCTCCGTGCAACTGGGGAGTCACCTGCTCGGCGACCACGGCGACGCGATGCTGATGGCGAATTCCGTGGAGGGCCGGTACCCGTTCCTCGGCAACCCCGTGGTCGACCTGGCGCTGCGCGTCGGCGACGACGAGAAGGTCGTCGATTTCGAGGGAAAGGCCAGCCTCAAATCCGCATACGCCGGCGTCGTCCCGGAGACCGTCCTGCGACGCCCGAAGCAGGGATACACCGCGCACGGCCTGTCCGCGCTCGCCGACGACCACCTCATGGCCACCTGGCGCGACCTGGTCGCGGCCAGCGGTGTCTTCCGCAAGGACGCGCTCGAACGGATCGCGGCCCACGGCGCCGAGGGCAAATGGGACACGCGGCTGAGCGTGATCAGCATCAGCATGGTGATCGACGAACTGGGACTCCAGATGTGATGCCGCGTCGGCGCCCCCACCTATCCAACGCTTTTCATCGCCCTACCGAACAAGGCAGAGAGGTCCTCAACTCATGCTCACCGAAAGCCAGATAGCGGAATACCGGTCCGAGGGGTTCCTGCTCCTCGACGGCGTTTTCGATGCCGACGACATCGCCGCGCTGCGGCGTGAGGTGGCCGATCTCTACGCGACCGAGCACCCCGGGCGGATCTTCGAGGAGGACGGCACCACGGTGCGGGGCATCCACGGCTGCCACACCACGGGAGCGCTGTTCTCCAGGCTGGTGCGGCTGCCCGAGCTGCTTTCCGCGGCCGAGGAACTGCTGGAGAGCAAGGTGCACGTCTTCCAGTGCAAGGTCAACGCGAAGCAGGCGCTTCGCGGGGAGGTGTGGCAGTGGCACCAGGACTACAGCGTCTGGGGGCACAAGGACGGAATGCCGGAGCCGCGGGCGGTCAACGTCGCCGTGCTCCTGGACGACGCGACCGAGCACAACGGCCCGCTGCTGGTCGTACCCGGTTCGCATCGAAACGACGCGATAGCCCCGTGGCGTCCCGAGTCCGAGGGCGCGTCGCAGTGGGAGGCCGACCTGTCGGCGAAGCTGGAGTTCGCCCTGGACGCCGAACAGATGGCCAAGGTGACCGCGGATTCGGAGATCCGGTCCGTCGTCGGACGTGCCGGAAGCCTGCTGTTCTTCCACCCCTGCATCGCGCACGGCTCCGGTGCGAACATGTCGCCGACCGACCGGACCATGGCGTTTGTCAGCTACAACAGTGTCGACAACGAACTGCGCGAAGTGCCCAACCCCCGCCCGGAGTTCGTGGCGTCGCGTGACTACCGGCCGCTGGCACTCGTCGACGGGGGGCTGACCGCATGAGCGAGCTCGACGGTTCACTGATCCGGACGCTGGTCGACGCCATCGCCCGGCACCGGGACGCGGTGGCGGTCGTGGACAACGGCATCTCCCACACCTACGCCGAACTCGACGCCGTGTCGGCCGAGATCGCCGGCGGCCTCGCCGCACACGGCATCGGCCCCGGTGACGTGGTCGACGTGCACGCGACCCGTTCGTGGTCCCGTTGCGCGGCGGTGCTGGGGGTGTGGCGCGTCGGAGCCGGCGTGCTGTCCATCGACCCGGCCATGCCGCCCGCCTGGACTGACAAGCTGGTGCGCAGCGCCGACTGCGCCATGATCCTGCGGGCCGACGAGTGCGCACCGATCGCGTCGGAGGTCGCGCAACACACCTTCCGCTCGATCCGGGGAACGAGGCGCGACGAGATCGCCACCGGTCCGGTCTGCTACGTCATCCCCACCTCCGGGTCCACGGGCGAACCCAAGGCCGTCGCGGTGCCGCCGGTGGTCCTGGCGGATCTGGGGAACTGGCACGTCCAACGGTGGAGCCACAACCGGCCGCCGAACACCCTGCACATGTCGTCCATCGGCTTCGACATGGTGTACGAGGACACGGTGGCGACCTGGCTCGCCGGTGCGACCCTGATCGTGGTGAACGACCAGGACCGGCTGGACCCCTTCACCCTGCTCGACATCATCCGCGAGCACGACGCCGCCCGGCTCTTCCAGCCGGTGGTCGGATTGCACGGACTGGCCGCCGCCGCGTGTGCCGCGGGTGAGAAGACCCCGAGCCTGCGGGAGATCTCGGTGGCGGGCGAACAGTTGGTGATCAACGACGAGGTACGGCAGTTCTGCGCCGACGGCGACCTCACCCTGGTGAATCAGTACGGGCCGAGCGAGACCCACGTGGTCACTCAGTACCGGCTGGCGGGCGACGTCACCGACTGGCCCGACCGGCCGCCCATCGGTACTGCGGTCGTCGACGCGGAGTTGCTGTGCCATGTGGACGGACGGCTACGCCCGTTCGCGCCGGGCGAGACCCGAGAGCTGGTCATCGCCGGGAATTGCGTCGGGATCGGGTACGCGGGTGACGACGCGCTCACCGCGCAGAGATTCCGGGAGGTCGAACATCAAGACGGCGGCATGCGGCGCTGCTACTTCAGCGGAGACCTGGTCACCTTCGACGGCGTCGAGTTCCGCTTCGTCTCCAGGCTCGACGACCAGCTCAAGGTGAACGGCTACCGGGTCGAGCCGGGTGAGGTGGAGTCCGTGATCGCCGGGGTGGCCGGTGTCCGTCGAGCCGCGGTCGTCGGGGTCAAGGTGGCCGCCTCCACACAACTGGCGGCGTTCTACACCCTCGTGACCGGTGCGGAGGTCGACCAGGACGACCTGCTCAGTGCGTGCGCCTCCCGTCTGCCCCGGTTCATGGTCCCCAGACACTTCACCGCGCTGGACGCCCTCCCGTCGACGCGGAACGGAAAGATCGACCGGGCGAAGCTCCGGGAGTCGTTCCAGGAGCCTTCGGCGAGCCGTGCCGGCTGAAGCCGCCGGACAGTCATGTCCGCCCGTGCCGCCGACAGTTGAGGCGCCTCGCGCCGGTGCCGTAACGGGAACCACCGCCGTCGACACCGGCCTCGCCGAACAGATACCAGCACCGGACCCGCCGCGGGGCACGCCTCAATCGGTACGTGCTCCAGATGCCCACAATCAAGGAGAAGCCGCACCCACGCACCAACTTCAATAGGTGTTGTTGCGGCCGGCGATTCGGCATAGCCGAAAAGGCGCGCGGCAATGTCGACGAAGAGGGGGAAGCGGACGGTCTTGCGCTCGTAGTAGCGGGTGTAATGGATAGTCAGCAGACGCAGAACTCAACACGGTTGGCCCGGGAGTTTTTGATGGCCTTCGTTCTGGGGCGTGGAATCGGACCTGCGAACGGGTGAATCGCGGACTGAGGGTCTGGGATTAAGGGCATGAACGCAAGGTCGTATCAAGCACACACCGGAGATAATCATGCGTATGCGCACTGCTTTCGCCACGGCACTCCTGTGCTCGGCCGCCCTCCTCGGTTCCGCCGGCTCCGCCATCGCCGACGAGCACGCGGAAGACCTGATGGGCGTCGGCAACCAGACCATGCAGAACGTGAACACCGACGATTCTCCTCGCTGGAACTTCGGTGAGAGCAGCAAGGCGGAAGGCTCGGAGCACGACAAGGCGGACGGTTCGGAGCACGGTAAGGCGGACGGTTCGGAGCACGGTAAGAAGGACGACTCGGAGCACGGTAAGAAGGACGGCTCCGAGCACGGTAAGACAGACGGGTCGGAGAACGGCAAGAAGGACGGCTCGGCACACGGCGGCAATCACGGAAAGGAAGACGACTCGGAGACCGTTCCGGACGAGGTCTAGTAAGCATCCACGACCTCGCCCCACCTTTCAGCGCCAACGCTGAAGGAGGGGCGGGGTTTTTCATGCCCGCATTCAGGGGCGCAGACAAGTATTGGACGTTCGGCTTCCCACGGCCGGACACGCCGGGCACGCGACACCGGCAGCCGGTACGGACCGTGAGCCCTCGCCGGGGCCGCGGCACGGATGGTGCATCACGGCATGACGACACGCCAAAACGTGTCTGACCATGACGGCATGACGGTGCGCCAGGAAGCCGGCTGGTCGGTCGCGGACACCGACGACCTCGCCATGGACCCTTCCTCGGTCCGTACGGCCGTGCGCTCCTCCTGGAGGCCGGCTCCCCTCCTCCTCTTGGGTGCCTGCCCGCACTCCGCCCGACGGGAGTACGGCTCGGCGGCCGTCCGCCCCGCCTCCCGGCCGCCCGGACAGTGGTCGATACGTCCGCCGCCGCGCCAGAGACTCCTCGCCCGAATGTCGGTGCTGCGCGTGGAGCAACGTGCCCCGCCGCCGAGACCCCAGGGAGCACGCCCAGCGCCCCCTCGCCGACCACACATCACACCGACACACTCGCCACGAGGTGCTTTTCCTATGCGTACGCATTCCAGACGCGCCCTGCTCGGCGCGGGTATCGCCGCCGCCGGCAGCGGACTGCTGGCCACTGGGGCCACCGCCCTGGACACCATGAACGGCAGGCGCCACCCCCACGGCACGCCGCACCCGTCTGACGCCTCACCAGGACCGAACGGCCACGGCCACAACGCTCCGTCCCGCTACGTGTCCCCCGACGGCCCTGAGGTCATCAGGACGGAGCGGCGCCGGGGGGCGGGCCCCGTACGCCGCTTCACGATGACGGCCAGCCAGGCACAGTTCGACTTCGGTGGCCAGATCGTCGACACCTGGGCCTACGGCGACCGGCTGCCGGGCAGGGAGATCCGGGTCAACGCGGGCGACAAGGTCGCCGTGAGCTTCCACAACCGCCTCCCGCAGTCCACCACCATCCATTGGCACGGGGTGCACATCCGCAACGACATGGACGGTGTCCCCGACATCACCCAACGGACCGTGAAGGCCGGCCACTCCTTCGACTACAACTTCGCGGTCACCACACCCGGGACGCACTGGCTGCACCCGCACGTCGGCGTGCAGCTCGACCGTGGACTGTACGCGCCGTTGATCATCGAGGACCCTCGCGAGCCCCTCTCGTACGACCACGAGTGGGTCGTCCTGATCGATGACTGGCTCGACGGCGTCGACGGACTGACACCGGACGTGGTGCTGGCCGAGCTGAACAAGAACAAGCCCGGCGGCGCCAGCGGCCACGGCATGCACAGGAGCGGCAACCAGTCGGCGGCCGCCTTCGCGTCCCGGATGCGGGGACGCACCAGACACCTGATGTTCGACGATCCCTCAGACGACGTGGGACACCCCTTCCACCTGATCAACGGCCGGGTGGCCAGAGACCGGGAGACCTTCCGCGCCAAGCCCGGCGACCGCATCCGGATCCGGATCATCAACGCGGCCGCCGACACCGCCTACCGCGTCGCGCTCGGCGGTCACAACATGACCGTGACGCACACCGACGGCTATCCGGTGAAGCACAAGACGACAGACAGCCTGCTCATCGCGATGGGCGAGCGCTTCGACGTCCTGGTCACCGCGAAGGACGGCGTCTTCCCGCTCACCGCGCTCTCCGCGGGCAGCAACAACAAGACCGCACAGGCCCTCCTGCGGACCGGAAACGGCGAGGCGCCCAACGAGAAGATCCGCCCGACGGAGCTCAGAAGCGGAGGGTTGGGCGCGAGCAAGTTCAAGGCCGCGGCATCGGTCCGGCTCTCGGACCGCAAGCCGGACCGCATCATCAAGATGGACCTCACCGGCACGATGAAGGACTGGGACTGGGCGATCAACGCAAGGCCGTACACGGATTCACAGCGGTATCCCGTACGGGAAGGGGAGCGGGTACGGATCAGCTTCCACAACAAGACGACCATGTGGCACCCGATGCACCTGCACGGACACACCTTCGCGTTGGCCGACGGCGGCCCCCGCAAGGACACCACGATCGTCCTGCCGGACAAGAAGGTGTCCATCGACTTCAACGCCAACAACCCCGGGCTGTGGATGCTGCACTGCCACAACCTCTACCACTCGGAGTCGGGGATGATGACCGTCATGGGCTACAAGTCCAAGAGGTGACTCCCGCCACCCCCGAAAGGGGGTGGCTCCCCAGCTCGCGTCTCCTGCGGCTCGGCGGGCACGCAGACCGTACACGGCCAGCGCCAGCCGGGTACGCGACGAGACCGAACGCGCCGTCACGCGGGCGGAGTTGTCATTCGTGAGGTACCCGGCACCCGCCCGCGGTGCAGGCACACATCCGCTCGGAAGGCGGTAGTGCGTGCCTGGTTCTCGCTCGGCACTGCGCACAGTCCATCGCGGTGCACGCGGGGTGGGCCGGGTGCACGGCACATGCCGAGATGCCGGCCCTGTCGCACGCGAGCCGACTGCCTTCGACGTCGGCGTCCTCGCCACCAACGCCCGCGACGGCGAGGGCCTGAAGCCGACGGGGGCAGGTCACCAGTCGAGACGCGAGGCCCGTAGCTGCCCGGCGTTTCTCGAACCCGTCGTCGCCCTCTGCCGCTACCGGCGTCTGATCCGACTCACCGCGCACTCGCACCGCTGGCCGGGCTTCCCCGAGGAGCCCAGCCAGCGGCCGTTCATTCCGACTCAAGGCCGAGCGGACTCCCGCGGCCCGGCCCGGATGAGGCCAAGAGGGTCCCGGCCCGGACTGTGACACGCACACCGGGCCCCGGTGTCACTCCCGGTCGCCCCCGCCTACCGCGTGCACCGGGCCTTCCCCACCTTCCCGGACTTCCGCACCTCCGTTGCCTTCCTTGCCGCCGTTGCCTTCCTTGTCTCCGCGGCCTTCCCTGCCCTCGTGGCCTTCTCTGTCCTCCGAGCCTCTGTCCTCCGAGCCTCTGTCCTCCGAGCCTCGGTCCTCCGAGCCTCTGCCCCCGCCTTCGTCAGCTCCCTTGAAGGTGAAGGTGTTGTCACAGCCCACGGACGAGCCCACCTTGGTGCTCTGCGCACCCGGCGCGCCCTCGCCGCCGAGCGCGTTGCCCAGCAGGCCGTTGAGGATCCCGACCTCGCCGAGGACGTCGACGTTCGCGTCGTGCGACCGGCACTGCGAGCCCTGCCTGACGTCGAACTCGGTGCCGCCCCTACCGCCGTCGGCGTAGGCGGGGCCAGCGCCGAGAAAGCCAACGCTGCCGAGGACGACGGCCACGACGGCGGTCTTCTGAAGCTTGCGCATTTCGTCTCCGGTGGTCGAACGGATGCAATCCGTGATATGGCGACTTCGTACAGTTATGGGAGGTTAATGCGAATATGCCACTGATCTGCGGCAACGCGCCGGATCGCGGCCGTTGTGAACGAGCGACCGTCCGCGAGCCGTCCCGCAACCGGAGCAGGCCAGGGCATCGATCGGCCGCAACCGGCGCAGGCATTCCGTTCCAATGGCCCTACCTGGAGCAGGAGGAAATCTCGGCCGCGGGTTCCCTGGAGGCCGGACGCACTCCTGGCCCGCCGCGACGACCTGTCCCCGTCATGTCTCTGCCGATCGGTGTCGCCGACAACGGCACAACTCATTTCGTCTCGCGCCTACACGCCCCCGCCCCTGCCCGGCCCCGATCGAGCCGACGAGGTATGCCTTCCGGTCCTGCCACGGTGTTCCCGCGCCGCACCGATCAGCGTCTGCGGATCTCCACACGCCATGTCATGCCACGCCACGGTTCCTTCAATGAAGGATGGGCAAGCACCACGAAGCCCCTGGTAGTACGGGTGACCTTGGTCGTGAACCCGTCTACCAGGAGCTTCTTCACGCTGTATGGCAAGCCAACGCCCCTGCGCAGCATCCGGGTTGAAGAAGACGCGGTGACTGCCCGTCAAAATCCTCTGAGGAAGAGGATTCCTGGCGGTGTGGGACGCGGTCGGCCTCCCGGCCCCGCCAAGTTGGCCCGTTACAACCGGATGATGTTGTTGCACCCTTCGGAAGAGCCGATCCGGATGGGTCGCCAGTCCCGCCGCTCGTCACCTCTGTGTCCGTGACCCCACCCGTCGGCTACTCGGAACCTGCCGAGTACGTCGACGTTGTCCTCGTACGTCCTGCATGAGGTGCTCTGGCGGATGATGACTTTGCGTTCGTGCGAATGGCCGTGGACGTGTCTGCCACGCGACTGCTGCCGATGAGTGTTTTTGTGGCTCGGCTGCGGGTGGTTGTAGCCGCTGCCCGTCCCGCTACCGGCGTAGGCGGTGCTGGTGCCGAGGAGGCCGACGCTTCCGAGGACGGCTACGACGACGGCGGCGTGGTGGAGTTTGCGCATGTCATCTCCGAGGAGCGATTGGATGCGATCAGTAATTGTTCGGTTTGGTGCGATTACTGGAGGTTAATGTAAAACGGGATGTGCCCACTGAGCGGCGCGCCGAATGATGCGCGTGTCGCAAATCGGTGTCGCCTGCCGTCTTTGGGTGCGGAGTCGGCCGTTGGGCGCTCGGTCATAAACTGTTCGCGGGCGGGGGAGTCGCTTGGTGAACGTCCTGCCGCCTGTCGGCTTCTCGGCCCCGGTCGACTTGATGAACTGTCTGGTGGTGTCGCCCTGCGGGCATTCCAGGTGGCCCATTCCGTGGTGGAGGTAATTGCCTCCACGGTCATGAATCGACTTCCCGACACGGTTCCCGCCGGAGGGGGCTGCGGCGACGTGAAGCGCTGGACCTCGGGCTGAATAAATCAGCCAATACTTCAATCATGGGGATCTTTGGAAGTTGTCTCATTTGGTGAGTCTGCGATAGCGGGCGAGGCTGCAGGTAATGGCGATGGCGGTGAAGGCGAGGAAGTGTTCGGCCTTGCGCTCGCAGCGGCGGTGCGGGCGGTGGCGGCCGGCGAGCCAGGCCGTTGCACCCCGGTGAGGTGTCGGAGATCGGCACGGTGTAGTGCTGGGCGCGTCACGGCGCGTACGGGAGCGATGGCCGGCAGTGTGCCCCGGGCACCGGCCCTGCTCGATGCCGCCGTGCCCGCCACCGAAGCGTTCATCCGCGCTCTGAGTGAGTCCGGTATTGCGACGGGGGAGTTGGTGCTCAAGGCCGCGGGCCGGCCGCGGGTCACGCCAACTGACCTAGAATTAGGGGCAGTTGGGGTTTGTTGTCCGGTCTGCTCCGCTGCACTGACCGTTCGTGATCTTCAGTAGCGCCTCGGCGAGTTCCTCCGGTGGCCGGCCGTCGCCCGCGTCGAGGCGGGCCAGGCCGAGTCGGTGCACGTCGGCGAGCATCAGTGACTGGTAACGCGCCGTGCGGGCCAGGAACTTGTCCATCTGGTGTCGCTCGTCGGCGGTCGCGGACGGGTAGCGTCCCGCGCTGTGCACGCGGGTGCGGATGACGGACTGGTCCGCGGTGAGCCACACGGCCGCCGTATGCGGGACCGACAGCCCGGCGACCAGGGCGGGCCACAGTGCGGAGCCTTCCAGGACCAGTCCCGGTTCCGCCTCCTCCCCGGTGGCACGGGCCGTGACCAGTTCCTCGATGCGGGGCCAGAGGCGTGCGTAGTGGTCGAGAACCGAGGTGATCAACTCGTCCACCGGGAGCGAGGTGTAGTGCTCGGCGACGTGGGCGGGAACGGGCCGTTCCGGCGTTGGCCAGGGCCGGCCCGGATGCCTGGCCAGTCGATCCGTCGACAGGTACGTGAACCCCAGCCGTCCTGCGACGACCTGCGCCACGGTCGACTTGCCGACGTTCGACGTCCCTCCGATGAGGACCACCCGCACCTCGCGCATGCCAACGACCCTAGACCACAGGCTGGTTCCGGTCATCCTGGCCGGCTGGCGTGGTCGGGATTCGAGGGGGGCAAGGTGCCTGGAACGCTCTCCCTCGGGGAGAGGCGAACGTCAGTCACGGGGGCGTAACACTCCAGATTGGCCTGAAGGTTCCAAACATTGTTGCAACGTGCCATATCCGGCCAGATGATCGATCGACGCCCGCGAGCCGGTACCCGCAACGCCTTGGGATGCGCCGTGGGGAACGTTGACCACAAGGCCGGACAGGGGCAGTCGAGGGGGAACGGTGCGCGTCTCGTGCGCGTCAGGCGTGGCATCGCGCCGGGGCGGCTCGTGGCGGGAGGAAGACCGCTCCCGACTGCCTTCCTGCGGCCCGCAAGAGCGAGGATGGCATGACTCTGCAATTCACCCAGTGTTCCTTCCAATACGGTCGGAAGGTGCCTGTCCTCGACCGGCTCGACCTCGTCATCGACCACCGGGCAACCGTCCTCCTCGGGCCGAACGGTGCGGGCAAGTCAACGCTCATGGGTATCGCCGCCTCCTGGATCTCGCCCACCCGGGGTTCGGTCGCCTGGCGCGGCGTCGAGCCGTCCCGGGCGAAGGCTCGCGCCGCCTACCGCAGGGCAGTTGGATGGCTCCCGCAGCACGTCAGGCCGATGCCCGGCCTCACCGTGCGGGAGAACGTGGCCTACCTAGGGCGCTTCTGACGGATCTCCGCGGCGTCGCGGCGTCTGGCACGCACGCTCGCGGCGTTGCCGAAATGTCCCCATAGCTCCGCTATGAAGACATCCCGGCGCCTTGCGATCGCACGCACCAGACGCCGCTCCTTCCTCCACGGAGATCCGTCAGAAGCGCCCTAGCCTGGTTGAAGGGCATGTCGCGCACCGACGCCTGGGACGCGTCCAAGGGCGCCTTGCAGCGGGTGAAGCTGGACAGCCTGGGGGAACGGAAGAGCCATCAGCTCTCCGGTGGGCAGCTCCGCCGGATGGGCATCGCGGGAACGCTCGCCCACAGCAGCGAGGTTGTGCTGCTCGACGAGCCCACTGCGGGGCTCGATCCCTCGCAACGCCAGATCTTCCGGGACCTGGTCACGCGGTTGCTGGCCGATGTCCAGGTCGTCGTCTCCACCCACCAGACCGAGGACCTCGACACCGTGTACGACCACGTCGTGGTTCTGGATCAGGGGCGGGTCCGCTTCCAGGGAGATGTCGATGACTTCCTTGAGCTGGCGGCCCCCGGCACCCCCGAGGGACGGCGAGCGGACGCCGCCTACACCCAGCTCATCGCCAAGGAGGTGTGAGCGGTGCGGTGGCGAACCATTCTTCGTTCCTCTTCCGCTACTTGGCTGGCGCCGCTTCTCGTGGCTTTCGTCGTGGTCCTGCTGTCGAAGGACCTGACCGCCGGTGTGGTGCCTGGCTACTGGCCCAGTGCGCTGGGTGCGGCCAGCTTCGCCCTGCCCTTCGTCGCCCCGGCGTGCGCCACCGCCGCTGCTTGGGAAGGCGCTCGTTGCACCCGCGGTGCGGTGCCGCACTGGGCGCCCATCCGCTCCGGACTCGGCGTAGCGCTGCCCCTGCTCGTACCGGTTTTCGCGCTGGGCGCGGTCGGCATGGCTGCCGCGTTGGCGCTGACCGTCGCCGAGGGCCACCCTTCGGGCGGGACGCCGCCCGTGGGCGTGATCGCGGTCTGGCTGGTCGTGCTGGCCGCCCACTCGTGCGCCGGCTTCCTCCTCGGCAGGCGACTGCCCCTGGTCGTCGGCGCACCCCTGGCGCTGCTGTTGAGCTTCGTGCTCACCGCGTACCCGGCGGCCATGGAACCGTTGTGGCTGCGGCATATGGTCGACGGTGGCCTGGCGGACTGCTGCTCGTTGGACCAGACCCCCAACTGGCGGGCAGCCTCAAGTGCCGTTGTCCTGGCCCTTGGTGTGATCGTTGCCGCGGTGGTGCTACTGACCGTCCTGGCCCGGCGCGTCCGGATCGCCCTGACGGGCGCAGCGGTGGTGGTCGGGCTGGTCGGCAGCGGATGGTTGGCTTACGGGGTGCCCGTTGTCTCTGTCGGTGCACGCTCCGCCGAGGAACTGCAGTGTGCGGGTGAGAAGCCGCGGATATGTCTGTGGCCCGAGGCCGAAAACGCCAGCATGGTCCGCGAGGACGCCGCGGACGCCCTGCACCGCTTGCAGCGGGCCGGCCTCGTCGTGCCCGACGAACTGACGATGGACAGCAACAACCCCCGACGTGGAGCCGCGTTCATGGGGCTGTCGACCAACCCGTCAGGTGTGCGCTCGGGAGTCGGTGCGGCACTGCTGCCCACCAACTCGCCCACCTGCACGGGCTCTCGACAAAGCGCGGACGGCGACGCCTTCGGGCCGACGATTGCCTGGCTCTCGCTGACCGCTGGCGCCGATCCCCAGGACATCGCCGCTCGATACGAACCGGGGAGCGTCGCGGTCGCCGTGCGCGTCCAACAGGCTGCCCGCGACCGGCAGCTTGCCTGGTTCCAGCAGAACCGCCGGGCGCTGAGCGACTGCGCGACGCACCCGGCTCCGGTTCCCGCGCCCGACGCACGGGAGGCCGCGCGGTGACCTGGTGGCTCAGGACGAAAGGCGCTCCCGCGGTAGTGGCGGCCACTTTCGCCGCGTACGTCGTGGCGATCTTGGTGCGGCAGGAAGCCAACCCCGTACCGGCCGTCGTCGGCCCCGCCGGGCGGCTCCTGGTCACGCAATTCCTGGGAGTGCTGCCCGTCGCCCTGCTCCTGCACGGCATCGACCGCGGCGACGCCTTCGCCGAGGAGGTCGCCCTGCGTCACGCGGGGCGCCGCAACCTCGCGCTGTGCGTCGCGTTCGCCGCCCTGGCCGTTGTGTTGACGATGGTGGTCCACCTTGCGTGGGACCGGCCGGAGGCGGTGTCGCTGGCCCGCAACTGCGTCGGCTTCCTCGGCACCGCCCTCATCGTCCGCACCCTGCTCGGCCCGGGCATCGCCATGATCTGCGTCGCCGCGTTGCCACTGGCCTGCGCGGTCGCCGGCCGACGCCCGGGTGGCTCCGCCCAACCGTGGGCATGGCCCATCCAGGAAGCGACGTCCCTTCTCGGCATCGGCGAAGCGGCGTTCCTCTTCGCAACGGGCTGCGCACTCGCCCTGTGGCGCAACCGCCCGCTCCTCGACCCTCTTGCCCGTACCAGCTAGGCAGCAGTCACCCGCACCATGTCCATGCGCGCCCGAAGTTCGGCCTGATGCTCAGGTCGGGCCTTCGCTTCCCGGCCTGACTACTGCCGTTCGGTGAGCCTGGTCAGGGCTCGGCGCTGCGTAGGGTGGGAGGCGGACGGACAGCGGTGAGTGGCCCAACGTCGAGCAACGGCCGGGTGCTTGCCGGGGCGCGATGCGCGGGGCGTGGGAGGAAGGGCCATGAGGGAGTATCTGGAATACGGCGATGTGACGGCCGCGGCCCGGCGGATCTCCGGGCAGGTGCGGCCGTTGGCGGTGGCGCCGTTCGATGTGGCGCCGTCGGGTGGTTCCGGGGTGGCGTGGTTGGGGTTGGAACACCTGCAGTTCACCGGGTCGTTCAAGGCGCGCGGGGCGCGGAACTTCATTGAGGCGCACCGCGCGGACGGGTCGTTGCCGGAGGCCGGTGTCACCATCGCGTCCGGTGGCAATGCCGGGCTTGCCTGTGCCTGGGCCGCGCAGCAACAGGGCGTCCGGGCAACCATCTTCCTGCCTGAGACCGCGCCCGAGGTGAAGGTGGCGCGGCTGGGCGGGTACGGGGCCGAGGTGCGGTTGGTGGGGGAGGAGTACGCGGAAGCGCTGGCGGCCTGCCGGGAGTTCGTCGCCGAGACCGGTGCGCTCGCCTCGCACGCCTACGACAACCCGCTGATCGCCGCCGGCGCCGGAACGGTGCTGGAGGAGTTCCGCGCCCGGGTGCCCGACCTGGACACCGTCGTCGTCGCGGTCGGTGGCGGCGGGCTGTTCGCGGGCGTGGCGGCCGCCGCACGGCACCACGGCATCCGCGTCATCGCCGCGGAGCCGGAGCGGTGTTGTGCGTTGAACGCGGCCGTGCGGGCCGGGCATCCGGTCGACGTCACGGTGGATTCGGTGGCCGCGGACTCCCTGGGCGCCCGGCGGGCCTCCGCGCTCGCCGTGCACGCCGCCCAGCAGGACGGCGTCTCCTGCGTGACCGTGCCGGACTCCGAGATCGTGAGTGCCCGCCGGATGCTGTGGGCCGAGCACCGCCTCGCCGTCGAACACGCCGCGGCCACCGCGTTGGCCGCCTACCGTGCCTGGCAGACGGGCCGGCACGGCGAGACGGGCGCGGGTGCGGCCTCGGACGACTGGCCGCCGCGTGGGGGCGGGGTGCCCGGGGGACCAGGGACGACCGGCATCGTGCTCTGTGGGGCCAACACCGATCTTCGGACGTTGAGCGATGAGGTGGAGATGGGGTGAACTGAGGCCGCCGGCCGGGAAGTTGGCGCCGTTGGTGGCCGGGGGTGGTCGCTCAGTGGTTGACCGTGATCTCGATGTGGGCCGGGGGAGCGCCGGGTGCGGTGACGGTGAAGGTCGCGGTGCCGGCGGCGTCGCCGGCGATCAGCCGGGGGGTCTCCGCGTATCCCTGGGGATCGGTGCGGACCGTCACGGCGGGCTCGCCGCTCCCGCCGTCCTCGAACAGGGCCTGTTGGCTCATCGAGTCCCAGGCGAAGGTGACCGGGACCTCCGCCACCGGCTTCTGGTTCTGACTGTCGACGACCCGGGCCTTGAGCGGGTGGGGGAAGGTCTGGTGGTGACCGACGTGCTGCTCGGTTCCGCCGGCGGGCTGGATGGTGTACGTCCGGCCGTGGCCCGCTTCCGCGCTCATACCGCCTCCTGATCGGATCCGGCTCGCCTCGCTGTGAGGTGCCGTGGTGTCTGTGGTGCCGTGGTGTCTGTGAGTGTCGCTGTGTGTCGGTGATGCTAAGTCGGTGCCTGGGGCTACCCGCGCAGGAACGAGCCGTTTTGGGGTTTTTCCCGCGGTGGGGTGACGGGGACTTGGGACGTGAACTCGGGTGCTCGGCGCGCCGCGGTGCAGGGGCAGGGCACGGCCGCGACGACGGGTGGTTCGGGCGTCTGTTGCGTGCGTGCCTCGCCGCGCGTGCTCAGGCGCCGGGCGCGGCCGTGAGCGCGTGGCGAGAAGGCCAGGCTGTACCGCCAGGCCAACCAGTGCTGTCCGTCAGACCGCCGCTACCAGTAGTGCCGTCGTCCGCCGACCGCATGGCCCACCGTGCCGAGCAGCCAGAGAACGGCGCCGATGACGGCGAGGATGATGCCGATCGTCCACAGCACGGAGAGGCCGGTGACCAGGCCGACGATGAGCAGGAGGATCCCGAGAACGACCACGATGTGCTCCGAGCTCGTTCCGATGCTTGTACTTGCTTCCCTTTCACTGTGTGCCTCGGGTGGCGTATCGGCAACCAAACGGGAGTGGGTGGCGGTGCCGAGGTCGGTCCGGTGAGTCCGCACATGCGGCCGGTGTTGCGGCGAGCCAGAGTGAGGGGGAGGGGGAGGGCTGCGGCGAGGGTACCGGGATGCCAGTCACCAGCCCTGAAGCCCGCAAGCGATCCCCCTCGCCAAGGAAGGCAGGCGGGCGACATGGTCGAGGACGGACGTGGACGTGAACGCGCGGAGCGCAGCGCGCAGTCATCGGGCGGCAGGCAACGGAACGGCGGTCCCGGTGACCCCGGCGAGGCCAGCGGGGCCGGTCGGGGCGCCGCCGAGCCGCACTTCGTCGTCCAGATCCACGACGCCAGCACCCTGCACTTCGACTTCCGGCTGGAGGTCGACGGCGTGCTGAAGTCCTGGTCCGTCCCCAAGGGCCCGTCCACCGATCCGCACGACAAGCGGTTGGCCATGCCCACCGAGGACCACCCGCTGGAATACCGGGAGTTCGAGGGCGTCATCCCGGAGGGCGAGTACGGCGCGGGGACCGTGATCGTCTGGGACGAGGGGAGCTACCACCCGCTGCGGAACAAGCGGAAGCAAGGCTCCCGGGACCGGTCTCGCTCCCGGTCCTTCCGCGAGTCGCTCGACGACGGCCACATCGCCTTCTGGCTGGACGGCAGCAAGTTGCACGGCGGCTATGCGCTCACCCGGTTCCGGGGTGGTCGGGGCTCCGGCGAACGGGAGTCCTGGCTGCTGGTGAAGGAGAACGACGAACGCGCCGAGGGGCGTGGCACCCCCGATGCCCGGCGGGCCCGTTCCGTGCTCAGCGGTCGCACCCTGCGCCAAGTGGCCGCCGACGACACCCCGGAGCGGCGGGGCGACGGCTGACGGCCGACGCGGTCCGGGTCCACCGCACGGCCGCGAAGAGCAGCGCGGCCGCGAAGAGCAGCGCGGCCCGGGCCCTGGGGAGTCCCCGGAGCCGCCCGTCATCGGGTGCCTTTGAGCGAATACCGGCCGGTCGCGTTCGGTGAGCGCCGGGCGGTGATACCGGTCCCTTCAGCGCCGGCGGCACGGCCGGCGCCGAGGCCCGCGGGCGGGAGGAGGTGGCGGCGCAGCGTGCCGAACCCACCCCGTCCGGCCCGCCGGACCGGAGACCGCGCGGCCGCCGCGCAGCGCCCCGTCCCGCGCCGGCGACGCTGGCGGACCGGGCGGACGCCGCGCCTCCGGCCGCGCGAGGCGGTCGCCGTGCCCCGCCCGCTGCGGGTCGCCGCAGCCTACGGGTGGCGGCTGTTGGTCGTGGGGGCCGCCGTCTACGTGGTGTTCATCGTGTTGGGGCGCTTCCACCTCGTCACCCTGGCGGTGTTCCTCGGCCTGGTACTCACCGCCCTGCTGGGGCCGCTCACCGATCTGCTGGACCGGTGGCTGCCGCGGGCCGCGGCCGTCACCGCCGCGTTGCTGATCGCGATCCTGGTGCTGTTCGGCGTGCTGAGCCTGCTCGGGGCCGACGTGGCCACGGCCTGGCCCGGGTTGCGGCAGGTGTTCGCGGGCGGGGTGAGCCGGATCGAGCGGTGGCTCGAAGGGCCGCCGTTCCACCTCAAGCACGGGACCCTCGCCCACGTCCAGACGTGGATCTCCCGCTTCGTGTCCAGCAACCGCACCAGCCTGATCAACACCGCGGTGAGCGGCGTGGGGCGGCTGGCGGAGGCCCTGACCGTGGCGGTGCTGGCGGTGTTCTGCTCGATCTTCTTCCTGCACTCCGGCAGCCGGATGTGGCAGTGGTTCGGCGGCCAACTGCCGGAGCGCGGGCGTCGCCCGGTGCGCACGGCCGGCCGCGCGGCGTGGACGACCTTCACCGGCTACACCCGTGGCATCGTGCTGATCGCGGCGACCAACGCGATCCTCGTCGGACTGGCGCTGTTCGTCTTGGGCGTGCCGCTGGTCCTGCCGCTGGCGGTGTTGGAGTTCTTCGCCGCGTTCGTCCCGTTGATCGGCTCGCCGGTGGCCCTGGCGGTGGCCGCGGTGGTGGCCCTCGCCGCCAAGGGGCCGCTGGTGGCGCTGCTCGTCATCCTGCTGATCGTGGTCATCGGCCAACTCGAAGGGCATGTGCTGCACCCCCTGGTGATGAGTCGTGCGGTGAGCCTGCACCCGGTGGTGGTGGCGCTGGCGGTGGTCTGCGGGGGCGTCACGGCCGGGGTGCTCGGGGCGGTGGTCGCGGTGCCGCTGGTGTCGGTGGTGTGGTCGGTGTACGGGGCGTTGCGCGGTGAGGGCGCTGCCTGATGGTGGGAAGCCGGCGTCCGGCTTCAGGGTCGATCGGCCGTGGGGAGGGGAAGGACAGAGGAGACGCGTCGTCGCCAATTCTGGCTCCTGGGACGGATGTTGGTCCCGGGGGTGAGCCGGCTGGCCGGCCGTTCGTCGCGCGCCTATGCTGCCCGCCATGGTGAGTGCAGCGGAGCAGCGGCAGGCGCTGGTGGATGCGGTGCGGGTCGCGCTGGAGCGGGACTGCCCTGGTTCGCGGACGCTGCTGCTGGGGTCGTTGGCGACGGGGACCGCGGACGACTTCAGCGACATCGACGTGGAATGGGTCGTCCCGGACGAGGAGTTCGCCGCGTGCCTGGCGCGGATGGAAGGCGTACTGGGGCGGGTGCGGCCGGTGGCCGAGGTGCGCTACGACCCCGACTTCCGCCACTCCGACCGGCGCCGCCTGGTGCTCGTCCGTTTCGCGCGGCTGCCGTTGTTCTGGCGGCTCGACCTCTCCGTACGGGCCGAGTCCGTCGCGGACGAGACCGACTACGACCGGGGCAACCCGGCGGCGCGGGCCCGCGAGGACGAGTGGTCGCGGCCGGCCAGCGCCCTGGCCAACTCCGTCGGCGCGGTCAAGGCCCTGGCCAGGCACCGCTTCGACGAGGCCCGCGGCCTGCTCGACCGCGGCTTCGCCCGCATCGGTGTGCCCTACGAAGCGGGCGGCGACCCGAACGTCCGCAAGGGCGGTGGCGCGGCGGCCGCCGTGGGCGAGGGCTGGGTCGCGGAGATCGGGCGCCTGGCGCGGGCCGCGGCGGACCAGGAGCCGCGGTTGCGGCCACTGGCCGACGAGGTCGTGCGCCTGGCGGAGGAGCACGGAGCCGGGTTCACCGGCAGCTAGGGCGGGGTTCGCCTGCCCCGACGCGGATTCCGGAGGTGCGGACGTCGGACAGCCAGGGGCATCCCCGCCCGACGGTGTGCGCGGGTCAGCCCAGGCGGACGTGTTGGACACCGATCCGGGTGCGGCGGAGACGGGCGCGTAGGGGGCCGTCGGTGTTCGGGGCGAGGGGGAGGCCGGCGGAGGTGGCGATGGGGTCGGCCACCTGCGGGATGGTGCGGTGGTCGGTCCAGGGGTGTTCCGCGAAGCGCGGATCGCGTAGCCGCAAGCAGGGTGAAGTGCCGTACGTCATGGCCGCGTTGGCGTAGTCGGCCGACCGTTTCGTCGAAGTGTGTCGGCTCGATGAGCGTCATCGGGGCGATCACCGGGCCGGGTGCCTGGTGAGGGTGAGGGTGAGGTCGAGGACCTCGTACCCGCCCCGGCGCCAGGCGGCGAGACTCTATGGAGCCGGGGCACTCTGCGCCGGTGCCGGATCGGCTTCCGGCCGTGGGGCGGTGACCCGTCGCTCCCGCTTGAGCGCCGCGCGTCCGCGCACCACCCGCAGGCTGACCACCGTCGTCGCCTCGAAGGCCAACATCCCGCAGCCGATGGCGATGCCCGCGTCCCAGGCGGTGCCCCGGTCCAGTCCGCCGTAGCGCGCGAACAGCAGCCCCGCGCCGACCGAGAGCACGGGCGCCAGGCACAGGCCGACCAGGTGCAGTCGCCACTCCTCGCGGGCCCAACTCCGGCCGTTTCGGCCCGCGCGCCGTTGGCCGAGGAACATGACGACGTAGCTGGCGGCGAAGGGGAGCAGATAGGCCGCGAGCAGGCGGTGGCCGGTCGTGCCCCGGTCCAGATAGGACGCGATGATCCAGGCGAGGGCCGGTGCGCCGGCCAGGTGGGCCGCGACGAGCACGGGCGTGGGTACCCATGTGCCGCGCACCCCGGGAAGCCGGTCGCGGGCGTCCAACGCGCGGGAGGCGAGCAGCGCACCGAAGACGACGACCGATCCGAGGTGCATGACGGCGACGCGGTTGATGTCGGCCATGGACAGGCCGGGCAGCAGCGTGGGGAGCGCGCCCCATTCGAGGCGCAGCAGCGGTGCCGTCATCAGGTAGGCGTAGCACAGCAGCAGCCAACGCTGGTGCAGGTCCGGGTAGTTGGTGACGGCGGCGAGGAGGCCGAACGTGATGCTGGCGACCGTGCCGACCAGGATCGTGGCGAGCACGATCCAGAACGCCGGGCCGCTGAAGGCGTCGGCCGGCGCGGTCCGGGCGAGGTAGACCCCGGCGCCCGCCATCGAGGCGTAGACGGTCAGTGCGAACACCACGCCCACGATGCGGTGCAGCCGCCTGCGTCGGCGTAGTGCGGAGAGCAGTTGGACCGGCCCGAGCAGCATCAAGAGGCCGCCCAGCACCGCGTGGAGGATCATCGGGGTGAGGCTGCGGCCGTACGGTCCGATGCGGGTGGCCAGGGCGTCGGCGACATAGCGCGGCGACACCGCCCGTCCCAGCAGCCATTCGCCGAGTGCGGGGGCGCCGCGGTGCGCGTACGGCCACAGTTCGGTCATCGCGATCGGTGCGTATCCCACGCAGACGGCGACCACGGTGATGGTGGCCGCGCGGCGCCAAGTGGCCCTACCCGTACGGTTCATGGCGGCTCCCTGGATCGCGGCCCCGGCCGGGGCCGGGCTGCCGTCCGCCCGGATCGGTGAGGGGACCGACGGGCGACTGCGGCCTGCGCTGGATAGTCCTCACTGGACTGTTGAGAAGGTAGGGGTGATCCACTGCGCGGTCAATGGTCGTGCGGCGGGGGCGGGGATCATTCGCCGCGTTGTTCCACCCACTGCCAGAAGTCGATCGTCATCCGCTCGTACCGGATGCCGAACTCCAGCGCCTCGCGCTGTCCGCGGGTCAGCAAGTCCCCGAGGGTTTCCGCGAGTTCCTCGTACTCGGCGAGCGTGCGGCGGTGTTCGGCGATCTGCGCGGGGGAGTGGACCTCGGGGAGGCCGCCGAACCACAGCTTCAGGACGCCGCGTTCGCGGGCCTCGACGGGCGCGACGGCCGAGTCGGCCAGCCACTCCTCCAGCGCCGCCCTACCGGCCGAAGTCAGCCTCAGCAGGCGCCGGTTGCGCCCGCCCGACTGCCGGGACTCCGACAGCAGGCCCGCCTCGACCAGCCGGTCGCACTGCGCGTAGACCTGTGCGTGCGGCATCGACCAGAACGGGGCCACCGTGCGGGCCGCCTCGACCTTCACGTCGTACGGACTGGCCTCGCCCAACTGGTCGACGAAGCCGAGCACGAGGAAGGACGGCGTGGTCAGGCGGGGCGCAGAGTCGGAGGAATCAGTCATGTCGTGACCGTATCGCGAGGCGGGGGCCGGGCGTTGCGCCCGACTGGGCGGCGGACAATTGCCCACGCACCGGCCTGCGCCCCGCCGTCAGTTGCGCCGCCTCCGTGGCGGTCGGCTGCTCTGCCAGACGGTGACGATCACCAACGCGCACCCCAATGCCTGGGTGACGGTCGGGCGTTCGCCGATCGCGACGCCGAGCCCGAACGCCATCACCGGCTGCAACAGCAACAGCGCGGCGCCGACGTTCGGCGCCAGCTTCGGCAACGCGGCGGTGATCAGGAGCCAGGCCACCACCTGCCCGACGACGGCGAGGGTGATCAGCCAACCCCACGCCGGCCAGCCCGGGTTGAGGTCGATGCCGGTCCACAGGCCGCCCAGCAGCGCGGCCGTGCCGGCGGCCGCCGCGGTGGAGACGCACACCGGGGTGACGGTGTGCGCCCGTCCGCCGCCCAGTCGCATCAGGAACAGATATCCCGCGTACGCCACCCCGGCCGCCGTGCCGAACGTCACCCCGGCCACCGGATCGCTGCCCGGCTGGGGATTGCCGATCGCCCCGCTCGCCAGCGCCACCCCGGCCAGCATCAGCGGGATCAGCAGCACGAACCGCCGGGTCAGTCGGGTCCCGGACACCATCCGGGCGAGCAGCGGGAAGACCACCACCTGGACGTTGAGCAGCACGGTGGAGACCGAGGCGCCCACGGTGAGCACGCTGGCCGCCCAGAACACCATGTCGATGCCGAGCAGCACCCCGGCGCCGAGGTCCATCGCCTGGTAGCGCCGTGGCCGGGCGCCGACCCGCCGTACCTCCCGCCAGGCGAGCGGGACCAGCAGGAACAGTGCCAACGCGCAGCGGAGGAAGGCCGCCGTGCCCGCGTTCGTCCCGGAGAGCTTCATCAGGACGGCCGAGGCCGAGATGCACGCCGATCCCGCGAGGGCCAGGACGAGGGGGTTGCCGGCGCGGGCGAGCGGCGAGGGCCGATCGGAAGCGTCGGCGGGGGGCCGTGCCCGCAGGTCCGACCCGGTCTCTCCCGAAGCCAACGGCTCGTCTCGGTACGTCATGGAGCCCACTGTGCCCGGCCGGACCGTAAACAAAAAGCGACGATTCAAGCCCAATAATCGGTAGCATCCGTAATGTGTTCAGCATTGACCGGCTCCGTGCGCTCGCCGCCGTCGCCGCCCACGGATCGATCGCCCAGGCAGCCCGCACCCTGCACATGACGCCCTCCGGCGTCTCCCAGCAACTGGCCAAACTGGAACGAGAGGCGGGGCACCCGCTCCTCCAGCCGCACGGCCGCACCGTGCGCCTGACCCACGCCGGTCGCGTCCTGGCCACCCACGCCGACCGCCTCCTCGACCAACTCGCCGCGGCCCAGGCCGACTTGACCGATCTCGGCAGCGACGTCCTGGGCCCGCTCCGGATCGGTGGCGTCGGCAGTGCGGTGCGCACCCTGCTGCCCGACGCGCTCGCCACCCTCGCCGCCGAACACCCCCGCCTCGCCCCCACGGTCGTCGACGGCGAGGCCAACGAGCTGCTGCCGCGCCTTCTCGACGACGAACTGGACCTCCTCCTCGTCGAGAGCTGGCCGACCCACCCGCTCGCGGTCCCAGGGGGCGTCACGCTCCGCACCCTCACCAGCGAAGAGGTCTACGTCGCCCTCTCCGCGCACCACCCGCTCGCCGACCGCACCACCCTCGACCTGGACGCGGACCTCGACGGCCTGGCGGACACCGCCTGGGCCTGTTGTCCACCCGGCACGGAGCCTCACGAGGCCCTCCTCCAGACCTTCCGCGCCCGCGGCCTCGAACCCGAGATCCGTTACCTGCTCGCCGACCACGTCACCCAACTCGCCCTGGTCGCACGCAACTTGACGGTCTGTCTTGTTCCCGCCAGGTCCCGTCGCCCCGCCCCGACCGGTGTGCGCTTCCTCCCCACCCGGCCGGCCCTCCGCCGCGACATCCGCGCCGCATGGCTCACCCGCGCCGAGGGCCCGCCGGTCCGCGCCTGCCTCGACGCGGTCGCGGCGGTTGTCGCGACCGCGACGGGGGCGTGAGCGGTGGGGCTGTGACGGTGCGTCAGGGCGCGGGGGCGTTGCCTGGCAGGGGCAGCGCCCCACCGCGTCCCCGCGCCTACGCGCCGGCCAGGCCCCGCAGCGTCTCCTGCACGCTCTGCTCCCAGTCGATCCGGTGGAAGTGGAGCGGGCGGAACATCTCCTCGGGCGCCGGGAACGACGGCCTGGGCGAGGCGCTCTTGCCCGCCTTGACCTCGTTGACGGCCGCGGCGTTCAGGCCGATGGCCTCCACGCGCGGCCGGCGCAGCGCCTCGTAGGCGGCGAACGCCTCGCCGTGGCCGGGGAGATCGCGCAGGCAGCGGCCCAGCTCGACCGCGCTCTCGATGGCGAGCGAGGCGCCCTGCCCGGAGCTGGAGGACGGTGCGTGCACCGCGTCGCCGACCAGCACCATCCGCCCCCGGTGCCAGTGCGGAACGGACGGCATCCGCTCCATCTGGCCGACCATCATGAGCGCGTCGGGAGCGGTGTGCCGCAGCACGTGCTCGCCGGGGAAGTGGCCGGCGTACAGCTCGCGGAGCTTGCCCAACCACTCGGCGGCGGGCACCCGGGCCAACTCCGCCTGGCTCGGCGGGTTGTCCGCCGGCAGCCCGGCGAACCAGATCAACTGCCCGTCCGGGCCCTGCCAGTAGCCCATGAAGGCGCGGCCGAACGTGAAGTACATGGCACCCGGTTCGGGCTTGAGCTCCGCTTCGAGGCCGCGGTCCATCGCCGCGTAGCCGCCGAAGCTCAGCACGCCGCCGTACTCGGGCGCGGGTGCCTGGGGATCGATCACGGTGCGGACGGTGGAGCGGATGCCGTCGGCGCCGATCAGCAGGTCGGCGGTCGCGGTGGAGCCGTCGGCGAACCGCGCGGTGACGCCGTCGGCCGTCTCCTCGGCGTCCACCAGGCGCTTCCCGTAGACGAACGGGACGCCCTCGGCGGCCGCGTGGTCGGTCAGCGCCCGGAACAGTCGGTCGCGGGGCATCGCCATCGTGGGCGGCAGCTCGGGGAAGCCGTCGAACCTGGCGTAGTGGTTCCCGGCGCCGTCCGCCATCACCGCGCCGGGCATCGGCTGCCCGATCGCCCGCACCGCCGCGTCGGCGCCGACCGTCGCCAGCGCCGCCAGTCCGTTGGGCGCCAGGCCGAGCCAGGCACCGATCCCGTCCGCCGCGGTCGGGTACGCCTCGTAGACCGTCGCCGCGATGCCGGCCCTGCGCAGCGCGAGCGCCGCCACCGGTCCCGCCACGCCGCCCCCGATGACGAGCGCGGTCCGTATCCCTGCGGCGTTGTCGCCGTTTCCGCTGTTGCTGTTCATGGCCTCTCCCAGGTGGAGCGTCTGGATCGATCTTCCGGACGTGCCGGATCTGCGTGCCGTCGTGCGCGCCCACTTATAGTTGCAAAGAAACTAGTCTTAATGCAACTAGTTCCTGTGTTGACTACGATGACCTGCATGACCGCCCCCGTGAAGAGCTCGCCGCTCGGCCTGACCGTGCTGGTCCTGCTGCACCACCGACCGCTGCACCCGTACGGCATCCAGCAACTGCTCAAGCAGTGGGGCAAGGAGCAGGTGGTCAACGTCGGCCAACGGGCCGGGCTCTACCGCACCATCGAGCGGCTACAGGCCGGCGGACTGATCACCGTCCGGCACACCGAGCGGGACCAGCAGTACCCCGAGCGGACCGTCTACGAGGTCACCGACGAGGGCCGGACGGTCACCCGCGAGTGGCTGGAGCAGATGCTGGCCGTCCCCAAGGCGGAGTTCCCGGTGTTCCCGGTGGCGCTCTCCAACATGCTGATGCTCACCCCGGACGAGGTGACGCCGATCCTGGAACGGCGACTGGAGCGCATCACGGCCCAACGCGCCGAGTTGGAGCGCCAGAACGCCGCGACCCCGCCCGGCCTCCCGCGGATCACGCTGATCGAGACCGAGTACCTCCTCGCCGTCCTCGGCACCGAGGAACGCTGGCTGGGCGGGGTGATCGACGACCTGCGGGACGGGAGCCTCACCTGGTCCCCGGAGATGCTCGCCGCGTTCGAGGCGGCCGCGGAAGGGGCGGAGGGGGACGGGGCGTAGCGAAGGGGCGGCGGGAACGCCGCGGGCGCCGGGGATCAGAACGCGGCCTTCACCAGCCGCATGTAGCGCGGCCAGTCCCACAGCGGGCCGGGGTCGGTGTGGTCGCTGCCCGGCACCTCGTGGTGGCCGATGATGTGCCGGCGGTCGACGGGGATGCGGTAGCGGTGGCAGATCGCGGCGGTCAGCGCGGCCGAGTGCTCGTACAGCGCCCCGGTGAACCACTTGGGTTCGTCGACGCGCCCCTCGTGCTCGATGCCGATGCTGCGCCAGTTGTACCGGGTGTTGCCGGCGTGCCAGGCAACGTCCTTTTCGCGCACGGACTGGGCGATGAAGCCGTCGTCGGACCGCACCGTGTAGTGGGCGGAGGCGCGGTAGCCCGGGCGCCCGAACAGCATCAGGGTGTCGGGGAACGTCTCCTGCGTGACGTGCACGATCACCATCTGGATCGGGTGACTGGCCGGGCGGTTGGCGGGGGTGTAGTTGGTGATGCTCGCCGGGACCCACTGCGCTTCGGGGTAGCCGGGCACCGTGCGGGAGGGGCTCGGGCTCGGGGCGTTGGAACGGGAACACGCCGTGGTGGTCGCGAGCGCTGCCATCCCCGTCATCAGGTGCCGACGGCTGAGTGCCTGCCCGTCGCCGTTCCTCGCCATCGCCTGACGCTCCCTCCGGCCGCACCGCCGCACCGCTCGCGGAACGAGTGGCAATCCACCCCGAAAACTACCGCCGACCTGCGCGGGGGCCGCGCTTCGACACGGGACGCGGGGTGGCCGTGCGGGGGTTGGCTGCGCCGCCGGTGGTCGTGGCGCGTGGCCGGAGTCGTCGTGGCTACGGTGCCTTGGGCGGGCGGTGCGCCGGGATGCCGGTGAGGGCGGCGACATGGGCCGGGACGGGGCGGGCGTGTTCGGTGAGCACGTCGATGAACGCCGACGTGAGCGCGTCGGGTTGGCTGCGGGTGTACGCGGCGAGTGGCCGCCGGACCGGCGGGTCGGGCAGCAGGACCCGGGCGACGAGGTGCGCGGGGATCATGTTCGCGGGGAGCATCGTGGGCCCGACGCCGGCCAGGGCGAGTTGGAGCGCGGCGGCCGTCTGTTGGGTCCGTGCCGCGACGCGCGGTCGGAACCCGGCGCTCTCGCAGGCGTGGCCGAAGATCTTCGACAGGCCATTCGGCTCGGTGAAATGGACCCATTCACGTTCCGCGAGTTCGGAAAGGTGGAGTCGGGAACCCGCCCGCGGCATCAGCGGATCGTCGGCGGCGAGAACGACCACGAACTCCTCGGCCTCCAGGGGAAATATGGAGCCCGGCCAGTCAATGGGCGGCGGCCCGATGGCCACATCGGCTTGACCGGCGCCCAGAGCGAGTTGGAGTTCGTTGTCATGCAGTTTTTCGACGAGTGACAGGCGGACGCCCGGGTGTGCGCTCCGCCATGCGCCCAAAACCGCGGGCAGCACCCCGAGGCTGATCGAATGCAGCGTGGCCAACCGCAACTCGCCGCCGCAGGCATTGACCACGCGCAGGGCCGCCGAGTGCGCCTTCTCGACCTCGAACAGCGCGGCGCGGGCGTGCGGGAGCATCGCTCGGCCCAGCGGAGTCGGAGTGATCGGGCGTCCGCCGCGCTCAATCAGCGAGCCGCCGCAGGAGCGTTCGAGGATCTGCAACTGGCGTGAGAGGGCGGGCTGCGAGACGTGCAGTCGTTCAGCGGCCCGGGTGAAGGAACCCGTCTCCACGATGGTCACCAGGTATTGCAACTGTCTCAACGTCATGGCCATGCCGGGAGGTTATAAGGTCGGCGTTCAAACGGCGCTAGATGACTCGCACTTGGCTCGGCTCGTCAGCACCGTCACACCGTCAAGTGACCAAGAGTGAATACCTCTTCACTCGATTTCGGGCCGCTGCCAGCCGTTGCCATAAAGCGTTGAGGGTCGGTGGTGAGTCGCCGCGGGTTGCGTATTCGCATTCTTCTTTTGCCGTGCGCCGGCGTTCACGAGGGTCGCGGGGCGGTGGGGCTGGACGGCGACGGCGAGCGGGTGTTGACAGGGCTCGTAGGGTGGAGGGGCGGAACGCAGCCCGGCCCATGCGAGGCCGGGCGTACCCGAGTGGGGGGAAGAAAGGTGCGTGCCCGATGGCCATCGGGCTCCTGTCTGCCGCTGGCGTCACCCTGTATGCGGTGACGGTCTCCGTTCTCGCCTTCACCTCGGCCTTCGCGCGGCGCGCCGGGCTCAGGCGCGAGGCCCGGGCCACGTTGGCCGTGCTCGTCCTCGCCCGTAGCCCGCAGGCACCACCCCTGCGGTCCGGTGAGGGCGGCGATGTCATGCCGTGCCTCGGGGGCGACGGCGGGCGATGATGCTGTTGGGGTTCGCGCCGCTTCCTCCGGCGTGAACCCCAACAGCCGTGCTTCCAACCGCTGTGTTTCCCACAGCCACGTCACCCGTAACTACGTTTCCCACAGCCGAGTGGGACAGAGAGGCAGACCCATGCGCATCGTGATCAGTGAGTTCATGAGCCTGGATGGTGTGGTGCAGGCGCCGGGGGGACCGGACGAGGACCGCGACGGCGGCTTTGCGCACGGCGGGTGGTCGCACCGGTTCTTCGATCCGGAGGTGGTGGGCGGGGCCTTCGCCAATGCGTTGGACGAGGCCCAGGCACTGCTCTTCGGGCGCCGCACCTGGCAGACGATGGCCGCGGCCTGGCCCGAGCGGGCCGGCGACCCGTTCGCCGACCGGATGAACGCCATCCCCAAGTACGTCGTGTCCAAGCGGTTGCAGGCCGCCGAGCTGGCGTGGGACAACAGCCGGATCATTCCGGGCGACGAGGCGGTGGCGCGGATCCGCGAGCTCCGCGGGACGGACGGCGGCAACCTGTTGGTGATGGGCAGCCCCACGCTCGTGCGCACCCTGCTCGGCGAGGGCCTGGTCGACGAACTGCGCCTGGTCATCATGCCGGTGCTGCTCGGTGGCGGGAAGAGGATCTTCCCGGACGACGGGGCGCTGCGCGCACTGGAGTTGGTCTCCGCGGTCGGCGGCGCCACGGGCGTGCAGGTGTGCACCTATCGACCGGCCGCCGAGGGGTAGCGAGGCGGACCGGCCGTCCGCCGCCGCTATCCGGGCAGGACGACGCGCATGTCGAGTCCGCCGCCCTCGCGGGGTTCGGCGGTGATGGTGCCGTCGTGGGCGCGGGCCACGGAGCGGACGATGGACAG
>NZ_JBIVXW010000044.1:0-77196 GCF_044769405.1 Streptomyces sp. NPDC090442 | reverse complement strand
ACCTCGTGCTCGTCCGCGCGACGGCCTGCTGAATCACCCACCAGCCGAACTCCCAGGCCAACACGCCCCAACATCAATCGCGGGGCAGCCCGTTAAAGAAGCTGAGGCGGCTGGACGTTCTCCTGGTCGAATTTACGCCTTGCTGGCTGATTCATTGCGGTCAGGCTCCGTTAGTTGAGGAGCCCGCGGCGGCGGGGCGTGTGCAGGGGCTCCGGCTCATACAGAGCGAGCAGCACCGCCTCACCTCGGTCGGGGGACTTCATGCCGCGTGCCCGCATGGCCTTCTTCGATTCAATCTCGGTGTAGCCGTTGGTTTTCGACAGCAGCTTGGGTGTGGACAACTGCGCGGCTGCCTTCCGGTCGACGTGGAGGCGTAGCCGGCCGCGGCCGGTGGATGGGTCTGGTTGGAGGAGGCTGCGGGTCGCGAGCCACATCTCGTCGCGCTTGCGCCACGGCCGCATGACTGCGCCGGGGTCGTCCTGGCTGGGGGACTCGGAGACCATGACGCCGACGATCTGGGCGCGGTGGCGGCCTGTTTCGGCCCAGCGTTCCAGCATGCTGACCACGCCGTGGCCGATGCCGTTCTGGTCGACCTTGACGCGCACGGGGTGCGGGGAGTTCAAGGCGTCGGCGAGGCGCTGCGCGGCGTGGATCTCTTTGAGGGCGACTTCGGCGACGGAGACTTGGTTGTCGTTGGCGGCGCCGGCCGAGGCGTGTCGGTATTCGACGGTGTCTCCGACGGCGCGGTACACGGTGAATTCGTCGCCGCCGTCGGCGGCGACGTCGATCCCGAGGCGGACCCAGGCGCCTTCCCGGACGGTGTGCTGGGCGCTCTCCCCGTCCAGGCCCAGGTCACACAGGCGGTGCCAGCCGTCGCCGGTGGGGTCCTCGTAGGTCATGGCCGCCTCGACCCAGGACGACGGGATGACGATGCCGCTGCCGCCCTTGGGGAAGCGCGCGTAGACCTTGGCGATCACGTACGGGTGGTCTTCGCCGTACGACCGAAGAGTGCGGTCGACCCAGTCCTGGTCCGGCATGTGTTCGGCGAGGGAGTGCTGGGCAACGCCTTCCGGGCAGTCTCTGCAGTAGGGCGTGTGCTCCTTGGTGATCGCCGGAGAGTCCAGGGAGGAGATGGGGATGGTGACGGTCGTCGGCTCGCTTGGATCGTCGCCTTCGACGCAGAGCCCCTCGAACCAGGAGGCCGGGTCGTCCATGGCCGGGTTGCCGATGGCGAGCATCGCCGCGTGCCCTCCGGTGAGCAGGTTGTTGGTGCCGTGGCCGATCATCGGGGCGATGCCGCCTGCCTCGTCGACGATGAGCAGCAGATGGGGCATGTGGATGCCCTGCATCGCGGCCTCGTCGTTGGAGGGCGCCGAGAAGCCGTAGGCGACGACGACGTCCTGGCCGTACGGGTCGGGCATCTTGTACTGGACGGTGTCGCAGTAGCCGGGCAGCCCGGCCCGCGGTACCACTTTGCGGATGTGCGGCCAAAGTTGGCGCTGCACCTGCCGGAAGCGCGTTGCGGTGGTGATGCACAGGGAGGTGCCAACCGGATAGACGTTGGTGAACCACACAGCGGCCCGCGCGGCAAGGTGGGTCTTGCCGACGCCGAATCCTGCGGGAACAGCAACGCGCTTGTGGTCGACGATCGCGTCGAGAACTTCCCGCTGCTTGGACCACAGGGACTCGCCGAGAACGTCTTCGACGAACCCTGACGGCGAGTCCCGCCACAGGCCGTACAGGGACCCGGTGGTGCGTTCGACCTCCGTCATGACGATGGCGCGTTCCCGATCGGTGAGTTGGTGCTTGAAGACGTTGCGGCGCTCGGTGGGGGACAGGCCCAGGAGGATGTCGGCGACATTGGCGGCGTCTCGGGAGACGACGCCGGGACGGGCGTGGCGCAGCGTGGCTGCCGAGGGGGCTACGCGGGTGCGTGACGGCGGGTCAGGCTGCGTGCGGTGCATGGGTGCAAGGTGTCGCGCGGGCCGGGTTTGTGTCGCGGTCTGGCCGGGCCCATGCCCGGACTCCGGCCAGACCGCGGCTTCCGGCGCGCGGGGGGCGACTGCGTTGTGTGCGCTTCGCGCCGGAAGCCTTGCTCAAGGCCCACCCGCCCGAGGGGGGAAGGGTATGCGGGCCTCGGCACCCATAAGTACGTCGGCGAGCCCGATCTTGTTACACCCACGTCTCCCGAGGCATATCGGTGTCCACCGGGCGGCCTTCGACGATGTCCTGCTCCCGGTGTGCGCGCCGGAGCGCTTCGAGGATGATCTCGGCCTCCGCAACGGCGACCGCCCGTTCGTCAGGGGTGAGCCGGAACCAGGGCGTTGCCGTTGCGCCGCATGAGGCCAGGATCTCACGCCGGGTCTCGTAGTAGTGGCGGGCCAGAGGCAATGGGCTGGGCATGGTGGTCATGCTGGAGGGAACGTCACCCCACCCGATTCTGTGACAGCGCCGAGCGCTGCCATCTGGCCGTCCTAACTACTTCCTGGCGGTGGCCAGTTCGTCCGGTGCCGTGATCGTGGCAGGGTTCCCGGCTTCGAGTTGCTGCAGACGCTTCAACGTCGCAGTGAGCATGGCCTGGGCGCCGGAGGGGTCACCACCATTGCCGCCGTCGATCCTCACGCGGATGTCGACCTTGCCCGAGCGGCTGTACCCGTAGACGCTGTCCTCGCTGAGGCCGGGGTTGAGCACGAGTGTGCTCTCCTCGCCCACCGACGTCGTGGGGGCCTGTTGCTTGTTCTTCTCGGTGCCCTTCCACGCTACGTAGGCACTGTGTGCGTTCTCCGCAGTGTCGAAGAGGCAGATATTCACGAAGGCCATGTTTTTCGTGGATCCCTTGTATTCGTACGCGGACTGGCTGCCCCGGACCCATCCCTTGGGAGCGGAGTCGGTCCCCGAGGTGTTGCAGGAATAGCCCTTGGCCACGCGCTTGGTGCCGTGCAGCGACCATCCGGGAAGTGTCTCGCCGTCGTCCAGCAGCGCCTGGGTGAGTTTTGCCTGGGGCACGCTTGTCGTGATCGGCTTCGGCGCGGGGGAGGAGGCCGACTTGCCACCATCTGGAGTACCGGAAGCGGAGCTCGGTGCGTCGCTGCCGGAGGAGCAGGCGGTGAGCGTGACCGTCCCGGCGAGGGCGATAGCAAAAAATGCAACTCGTAAATGTGACATGAGCACAGCCTATCCAGCTGCGATCACGAAACAGCAGGGTTCCGGTATGGCCCTTTGGCGAGGACGCTGACGGTGCCTGAGCGAAGCGAAGGCACCGTAATTACTTAATGGTGGTGCTTGATGTTGCTACTAAAGGCGCCTGACCTGCCGGGACCCGGGTCACCGGGAGCCGGTTTCACCGGCGCCGGGTTTTCAGGCCCCGGTCACCGGCGACTGAAAACCCGGCCCCGGTGCTGCTCTGGAGCCGGGTCGACAGGGTGGTCGATCAACGGCTTCGGCGCTTCGCCTTGAACTTCAAGTCGCGAACGTACTTCGTGGTGACGTTGCCCAGTTTGGCGATGCGCTCTACCTCCCAGCTGCACGGCTCCTCGGACAGTTCGAGCGCAGCGTCTTGGAGGAACGGCATGGCGGCCTGGCGGCGTGCTGTGGCTACCGACACTGTCTCGGACAGGCCCGGTAGCCGCTCGGCGGCGTCCTCGATGAACGGCACTCCGGCGTCCTCCGCGGCCTGGCGGCGTTCCGCGGCTGACATGCGGGATACCAGGTCGCCATCGTGGCTGACATTCGCCTTCTTGT
The DNA here is from genome assembly GCF_044769405.1 of Streptomyces sp. NPDC090442. Lineage (NCBI taxonomy): Bacteria > Bacillati > Actinomycetota > Actinomycetes > Kitasatosporales > Streptomycetaceae > Streptomyces > Streptomyces sp. NPDC090442. The sequence goes on along the minus strand of NZ_JBIVXW010000044.1, from coordinate 73,455 downwards.
CGCCGAACAGCGCGAGCCGGTACATCTCGTAGAACGCGTTGGGATAGACGCCCAGGACACGAGCCACGCCCCGCACCCCCTCGTACAACCAAAGGCTCACGGCTGCCTGATTGCGCTCCTCGACGTGGGCGGCGATCTCCAGGTCCGCCTGCTGCACGATCTCGCTGGCCCGAGCGAACCGGTGGTGGGCGCGAGCAATGCCGGACAGCTCTTCCTCGACCTCGCGCTTGGCGTCGGCTCGAAGCTGCTTGTGCTCGGGTATCGCGACTTTGCTCTGCGAGTGGGGGGCGGTCATCTTGGGCCTCCGTCGGATCGCGGCACCACGCTGGTGCCGGGCGAAGGCTGGGGCAACCCCATGCCGAACGAACCCAAGAATAGTACAACCCGCGTCACCGTCGCGTCACATCACCGCCGTACACTCCTTCTGACCAGGGCAAACCCGAACCGCCCCAGCAGAACCACCCGCCCACTGACGTCACCTCTCGCATTCGCCGCACCCAGGAACGGGGAATCGGCCAGCGCAAACCGACCCACCACACTCCCCGGGAGCCGGCCGCGCCCCAAGACCCCGCGACCGACGAGACGCCTCACCGCGACCACCACCAACAACGCCGCGAAAGCGGCAAGAACTCCTCACTCTCCCTCGCCCACGGGTCGCGCCTACGCACCCTTTGCTCGGCGCGCGAGCGCACCGTGAACACCGCCCAGGTACGCCGCCCGATCGTGATGGCCGGCCCACGCACCTCGTACGACTGGGCACCTCGGTCATAGGCGTAGCCAACCGCAAACCAGATGCCAGGCATCGGCGTCGTCCACGTGCCAGCCGTCCACCGGCCGCACTCGACATACCTCGGCGCCACTCGCTTCATCAGGACACCCCCACGACCGCAGTGCGCACTCCGCCCGCGGTGAGCAGGTAGGAACGCCCGTCGGTGTACCGCACCGGTACCTCCTCCGGCGCGGACGGACGGCGCACCTTCCACCCGGCCGAGTACGACGGCTGAGGGTTGTCCTCGAACCAGCCATTGCACATGGTGCAAACCAGAAGAAGGTTGTGAGCCTGGTTGATCCACGGCTCCCGGGCGCCACCCATACCCCGATTGACACGGTGATGGATCGTCAGCCGGTGAACGGACCCGCAGCGAACGCACCGCCCGCCGTCTCGCCAGTAGACGAGATCGCGGACCGTGAGCGTCGGTCCGGTGATGCGCCGTGCGGCCACAGTGATGTCTCCTCACCTGCCCCAAGCGCCGGGCCGCTCACGCCACGGCCCAGACCTCACGCTCAGAGCGAGGCGAGCAGAGTGACCTCCAACTACCGCTTACGTCGCGGCCACAACGCCCCGACAGTGTTGCGCTCGCTGCGTCCTAACTGGCCGCGGTCTTCGCTGTCTCGGTCAGTGCCATCAAGACCGCTGCTGCGTCCGGGACAGTGGCGTTCATGACGTCTACCCGTCCGAATCCGCCCTCGGCGAGGACGAATTCAAACTGGGCGTAGCTCAACTCGCATTCGTACACATAGGTACCCGACAGCGCCTCCACCAAGAGGCCGCCGGCCGGGGCGATATGCAGCAACCGCATTGAGCCGACCGCCTCGGCGATCACCTTGTTAGGGACATCGCGAAACTCCACCCTCACGCGACCATCGGCATCGATACACACCCGCCCAGCGCCGAAGCCCTCCTCTTCGTACTCCAGCCTGAAGGGGTGGCAGCCGACGTACCGCGACTGTTCAACTAGCGGAGGGAACGCCGCCTGCATCACGGTGACGGCCGCCCGCTGCGCCTCGTTCCAGCACGCGTCCCAGCCGCCGATGGCGTCCATGACGTCGGAATTCATTCGGGGCTCCGTTCAACCGCCTGGCAACGACGAGCCGGAGCCGGCCGCGCGCCGGGCACAGGGTGGGTGCAACCGGCGAAGCATCCAGGCCCCGCGATCTAACGTCGCGCCGGCAGCAGAACCCGCGCCCGATACCGAGCTATGAGAAGAGCAACGTCGTTGCCGATGAACCCATCAACCTCATCAAGAGCCGCGACGGGCAGCGGATCATCCGAGGCATACCCGGGGACTGGACGGCCAGAGATGTGGGCGCACAACGAGTCGAGCCTGTCCAAGAGCTCGGCGCGGCGGGCCTGGTCGTCGTCGAGGCTGCGCAGCCACACGTAGTGCCCGTGAGGATCGTTGGGACGAGGCGGCAAGGACCGACGGATGGCGTCAGCCCGTTCCGCGAGCGCATTCCACACCGGAACGCGCAACGTCTCCGCGAGGAGGTCCCGGCCGTCACGCTGCATATTCGTGGTGGTCACGTTCATGCCCCCACTGTCGCAGCGACCACCGACAGCAGAACTTGGCGCGCCTTGCACGAGCATCCCCATTGCGGCGCCGACGGGCTGCTGCGAACACCTCGGTCGTGCGGAATAATCCATCACTCCCAGCCGACAGTCCCCGCCTGCAACCCATCGCCCTCCCGTCCGCTCTGGAGGGTGTACCGCAAGGGGAGCTGCCATACAGGCAGGATCCGCCTTGGAGTAGTCGGCCGCACCTTGACGGGAATGAGGAAGGCCCCCACGGAATGGGGGCCTTTCGGTGGCTTTTGGGTAGATCAGTGTGCCTTTGCGTATGCCTCACGGATTTCAGTCGGCACCCGCCCGCGGTCGTTCACCTCGTGGCCATTCTCCTTGGCCCACGCGCGGATCTTCGCTGTGTCCTCGCCGCTGCTTGCTGCCGCACCTGCACGACCACTGGCCTTCCGCAATCCCCGCACCCGTCGACCAGCGTTGGTAAACGGCGCAAGTGCCTCCAGCAGCTTGTCGTAGCTGTCCGGCCCGAGGTCGATTTCGTAGTTCACGCCGTCGAGCGAGATCGCGTGGGTGGCGGCCTCCGAGGACTCTTCGCCCGTGAGGTCATCCGTGTAAATGGTTACTACCTTCTGTGCCATGGGAGCATCCTATGTGCAGAACAAAGGTGCTGGCCCCGCGTTGCCAGGGAAGCGCAACGCCAACCGTCCTCCAGCCAGGCGTAGCCGCTGCCGATGTGTGAAGCATGGGATCTGCCAGGCAATGCGGTAGCGCGTCAACGAGCCAACAGCTCCGTGCTGGTCGCCGCCCGTACTCGTTACAGGAGGAGCGCATCAGGCGCGGGGGCTTCGTAACTGGTCAACATTTGCACGACCTTCCTTCGAGTCTGCTCCTGCATGAAAGGGATGGCTTTTTCCAGGAATATATCTTCTTCCAGAAGGGCTTCCAGAGCCTGAAAATAAACGGGACCTGTGAGGGCTTGAGTGGAGCTGCGCGTCATTAGTTCCACAAATTCGAAGCATCTGCCCATGAGTTCTGGATCCGGTATCCCCCTTCTGAGCTCCGGCTGTACGACTGGTCTTGTGAATGCCAGATCGAAGAGCATGCAGGTGTCGTACTGTGCGGCTTTGCTGGCAACAGCCCGTTCTGCTGACATCCCATAAAGTTTGGCGACGTGATCCGCTGTCTCCGGCACCATGCGCAGTAAGAGCGCGGGAACCTCTAGGACATCAATCTCGCTCACTTTCCCCATCAGGCGCGGTTGCCGGACGACGGATTGCAAACGGCCCCCGCGCCACTGTCGAAGACTTCGTTCGCCATGGACCCCTGCGGCATGTAGGTGCCTGGAGTGCCGCCGAGCACCTTCACGATCTTGGCGCGATCCGTGATGCTGGGAACAGAGGTGGGATTAACGGACGTACTCATGTTGATCAGCCTAAATGATGCCTAAACGCTGCTGACTTCACCGTCAGCGGGCGGCACCGGCGCCCCGCCAGTGTTGCCGCCGGTCTCTTCAGCCTGGCACTCGAAGTCGTACATAGGGCAGCTCGGCGCCGGCGTCGGGTCAGCAGTCGGCCGAGAGGTGGGTTCGGGAGGCTGGGATGTCGGCGGACGGGAGGGTTCGGTCTCCGGCCCGGCGCTGCCGCCGAATACCGCCAACGACGCAATCACGGCGCCAACGATGACGAGCAAGGCGCCGACGACAAGACCAACGGTCCGAGGGGAGAGCGAGGGAGCGCTCACGAGGTGTCCTTCCAAGCGGGGATGGAACCCCGGACTGTGACCGCTCGGAGGGGCTTGTGTCGCCGGGCAGCGCGTTGGCGTGGACGCCCCGCGGGCGATCGAGGAGTGGGCGGGCGCGACGCGGTCGTTGGCGTTGTCGCAGGGGCTGCATGCTCAGGTTGCCAAATGTGAGGCTAGAAAGTAGTTTCCAAATGGAAAGTTACTTTGTGTGTGGGAGTGAGTGCATGGACGAGTACCGAGTAAGCATGGACGTTGTGGTTCGTCAGCGTCAGGCCGCGGCCGCACAGGTTCGGCTGAGCTGGTGGTTTCCGGTGTTGAGCGCGGTGTCCTGGACGCTTGCGGTCAGCAGTGCGTACCCGGCGGCCGGTTACCGGCGCTTGGGCATTCCGGACCTGCCATACGGCCAGGTTGGCGGCCTGCTGTTCTTAGCGTTGATCACGATGTTCTCCGTGCGGTCTGGGATGAATCGGTGGGATATACGGCCATTCACGGCGTATCCGTCGTTGCGTCGGCGCTTCCTCGCGTTCGCCCTGGCGAGCCTGGGCAGTTTGGCGGTGATGTTTGGGCTGGGTCGGCTGAGCGACTCGTCGAGCGGCGCCGCATGGGCGGCCGTTGTGGTCGCGGTGGTCGCGGGGGGCGTGATCGCATTCGTGCTGACCTGGATGGCTGCGGGGATCCGCGGCGACATCCTGACGGGGGGCCAGCGGCAGTGACCGACGTACCCGAGGGATTGGATCCTGTGATCCATGCGCTGCCGAAGCTGTCGATCTGTGCGCTTCTGGCCGCAGGCCCGCAGTGGGTGGAGTTCCGCACGGTCCGGGAGGCGACAGGGCTGAGCGACTCGACGATTTCCAAGCACAGTCGCGCCTTGGAGGAAACGGGCTACATCGAGATCCGCAAGGGCGGAGTCGGACGGCGCCCGCGCACCTGGTTCCGCATGACCCCGCTGGGCCAGACCCGCTACAGCCGACACGTTGCAGCGCTACAGCGGCTACTCCAGCGTGAACCTGACCTAGACACCAACTCGGGCGCCTGACTACCGCGTACGCGAAAGTAGCGATCGAGCGGAACCGTGACTACGCCCCATCCGCGCAGAGCACTGTCGGGCACCTCGACTTCTTGAGGTGCCCGACAGCGTCTGATCGAACAGCTACATGCCCAGGCAGGTGAGAGCCGCGTTGCCGTACCACAAGGATATGGCCGCCGGGCACGCAGGCCCCGCGACATAGCAGGCCCCGGCGACGATCCCCTGGGCCCAGCCGGGAATCGAAAAGTCATCCAGGCATTTCTTAAGGTCGTCCCAGTAGCCCGCCTGCTGGATGTGACCACCCGAGGTGAAACCCGCCTGCAGAACGTGACCACCCGAGGTCACCTTCGGGACAGGGCCGGTCGCCGGGGCCGACGAGTCGTCACCCGATGCGCTCACGTGCTGCGTGAGGACGCCGTCCAGCCAAGCCGTCCACACCCCGGAGTTCGGTCCCGTGGGCTTGAACTGCGACTCGCCGCTGTGCAGCGCGCCGTCCTTGCCGATCTGCACCGTCAGACCGCTCGCGGAAAGCAGTCCCCCACCTTCGATGGGGATCGCAAGCGTCGTACCGTCCGGCCCGACGGCTGCGCGAGCGCGCTCAATCGACAGGTGCGCACCGTCAGGCAAGTGCGTCGCCAACTGGCCGGAGGCTATCTGGCCCTTCACCCGCGCCACCGCCTCGGCCTTGACCTTTGCGGGGGCCGCTACATGGTCCTTGCCGAACTGCTGTAACGCGTCCTTGAGGTTCTGCGCAGCCTTATCGTTCGAAGCCGCCTGGACCGCCGCAGCCGACTGTCCTACGACTGCAGACGTCGGCCCGGTGCCCGTCGGAGCACTCGCGCCGACTCCGCTTCCGACGGTGAGCACCATCGCCATCGCTACGCCCGCAGCCACCGTCGAGAATCCCGAGGCGACCACTGCAGCGACCGTCGGAACGCTCCACTTAGTTGTATTCACTGATTCTTCCCCCACTAATGCCTATTTCCACATGGTTACTTGCGATCGGCCGCACACGGAGCGAACCAATCAATTCGGTCAATCCGGAGCGCTCTCGGGAAGATGACAATGCGTCTCCAGGCGTAGGCCCTGAACGGCCCCGTCCCCTACTTCCCCCGTCCCCGGGCCGCTCGACATGATCACGTCGAGCGGCGGGGAGTGACGTTAGCTCCCCTTTCCGATAGATCCAAACGACCTACCGCTCATTTACGGACACATCCGACCTAGGTGCTGAAGGATCGCCAAATCCCTCGCCCATTCCAGCCAACTTCACTTCAAATCGCCATCGTGAAGTGGGCCCAAAAAGCTCGTGCCGTGGCCGGTCAACGACCTCCCCCGCTCTAGCGCGTGCGTTCCGCACCTCCGGGCCGCGCATCGCCGCCTCACCTCATGCCGTCACCCCCCAACAGCCCGCCCGCCAGCCCGATCAGCACCGGCGCCACCCCGAGGACGAGGAAGGCCGGCAGGAAGCACCCCGACAACAGGAGGGTGACCAACACCCCCGCTCGTCGGCCTGTGCGACCGCGGCCCGGCCCCACTCGGCACGCAGTTCGGCCGCGACCCGCAGGGCCGGCTCCACGGCCGGGGCCCCCGATATCCCCGCGCGCTCCATGCAGCGCGCCAGCGCCCCGGCTCCCGGGAGCTCCGCCAACCCCGCCCATACGACGGCGGGTTCGCCGCCCAGGCACAGTGCCACCGCGAGGCAGGCCACCAACAGCTCATACGACGCAACGCACTGGCGGCGAAGAGTGTGCCCGGAAGTACCGGGCACACTCGGCGGTCAGCGGGCGAGGGAAGCGGCGAGCCGAATCAGGTGGTCGACGCCGACACTGTGCAACTCGGCGGTCACGGGCGTGGTGTCGCGGACCCGGGCGATCGGGTCGCCCGCCGCGGCCACGGAGCCGAACGGGCCGGTGCCCTCGCCGAACGTGAGCCCGTCGTCGTCGAGTTGGTCAACCGGAGTGAACTGCACCAGGTGAGCGGCCAGTCGGCGGCCCAGGCGCGTCCGGATGCCCCGCATGGGGAAACGGGGAGTGTGCTCGACGGGTGTCGGCAGGAAGTGCAGCAGCACCTGTTCCACTTCGGACACGGGCCCGGTGATGGACAGTTCGCACGCCGGGTTGCTGCCGACCAACGTCACGACGTAGCTGACTCCTTGGGCCTCCCACGTCAGCCGGTGACTGTTCGGCTGGGAGCCGGCGGCCTGGTGCGGGACTGCGCCGTGTGCACGCACCGCATTGCTGATCAGGCCGAGGTGCCGCAGCCGGGCCTTCTCAGCGTCCTTGGGGCGGTGGTCGGTTGCCGCGGCGGTGGCATCGTCCAGGCGCGGCAGGACGAGCCGTAGCACCTCGCGAGCGACCGACCAGGGGCCGACCCGGGCGACAGTGAGGTCCGGCTCGTACGGCTCGCGATCGTCGAGCTGCCAAGCGACCTCGGAGTGCCAGATGTTCTCCGCCAGGATCAGGGCGCCGGGCCGACCAATCTGGGTGAGGCGGACGGCAGGGCGGCCAGTCCACCAGGCCGAGTACGGCGCGGCCGTCCAGGCATGGCCGTCGCGGTGCGGAAGCAGGTTGGCAACGGGATGGGCGAGTGCCGGGGGAGCGGCGGCAAAAGCGGTCGTGGCCATCGGGGTTTCCTTCGGGTCTTCCGGCGTTGCTCTCGCCGGGGAGTGGACCGTGAGGAGGCGCTTTGTGTCGCCTCCTCACGGGAGGTGCGTTACTTCTTGTAGGCGCGGCTGGCGCAGGCGTCGGCATCGGACGCGGCGCAGCCGGGCGAACAAGCTGACGGGGAGATGCCGTTGATCAGGGCGCGGACGTTGTTGGTGCCCTGAGCGCGGCGCGGGCGGGCGCCGTTGCCGGGGATCACCTCGGCCCGCAGCACCTTTCCACTGGCCCGGCCCACCGTGATGGATCCGAACGTGCCGTGCGGGCCGGCGGAGTTGAGCACGATGCGTCGGGAGTTCCCCCGCGGGTGGCCCCAGGTGGGGCGCATCCCCTTGGTCTCGGCCAGCCGGATGATGCCGATGGAGTACGTGGTGAGCCCGTCCAGCTCGATGGCGGGCGCTGTGCCGGGAAGTGGCTCGGTGTCTGGCGGTGTCGTGGGGATGGTGGCGTTCGTGTGGTGGACGACTTCGGCGAGCTTGACCAAGTCGCGCTGAAGGGCGAGCGCGCTGGGGAGCCACGCGTAAGTGGCAGGCACGCTGCGGGCTTGTGCGAGTTGGGCGTGCACGGCGACGAGACGTTGCCGAAGGCTGACCTCCTCCTGGACGTGAGCGGGGGTACCCGGAGTGAGGGGAGAGGGCATCGGAAGCGGGCCGTTGGTCAACGGGGCGGTGATGTAGTCCACGAAGTTCGTGGGGAATCGCGTGCCCGGCTGAAGGAGCGCGATCTCGCTGGCGTCGTTCAGCGCCGCCTGCGCCTCCTGATGAGCGTTGCCGTCGAGTGCTTCGGCTGCGCGGTCAAGGTGGGACGCCATGAAGTAGAGCGCGGTGAGGGTGGCGGGCGGGGCGACCCGACCGCGGGCGACGCCGGCGGCGATGCGGGCGCGGAGCGCGGCCTGGGCCGCGCCGTTCATGGTGCTGCTCATGGGAGCGGGTCCTTCGGGTCTTGGGCCGGTTGCTCTCCGGCCGTCGGGTGGGGCGCACCTCGGGGTGCGCCCCTGGGCTGGTCGGTCAGTGCTGGGCGTCGGCGAGTTCGGCGTGCAGCGTGAGAGCGACACGGAACAGAGATGCCACCAGGGCCCGATCGCTGACGGGCGTGATCAGGCTGTGCACGGAGTTGAGCGCGGCGCGAAGGGCTACCTCGCGCTGCTTTGCTGGGGTGGGGTCGCCCTCAAGATCCTCAGGCTCGAACTGGCGGAGTTCGTCGCGGAACACGGGCTGTGTGACGTAGTCGGCAAGATCAGCGGGGTACCCGGCGCATGGGTGGTTCCGTGCAGTCTCCGCAGCATCGTGCAGCGCCAACCAGGCATCGGCGGGAATCGTGTTGGTGATCGTGACGCCGTTGATCCTGTTGGGCGGCTCTGTCTGGAAGGCGAGGGCGGCGGTGTCCAGACAGTCCGCGATGGTGAGCAACGTGGCTTGCTCGGGGTGGTTGGTGGCGCGGTCTCGGGCGATGTTCGCCAGGACGTAGGCGCGGTGGGCGGCGGCGACTGCGTTCGGAAGGACAACGGGGGTGGACATGGCGGTCTCCCAGGGGTCGGGCCGGGGCACGTTGGTGGTGTGCCCCGGCAGGCGTTAGGTCTGTCAGGCGGTGCTGCTGGGGCGGGTCTGGGCAGCGGAGGCGACGATCCACGCGGAGAGGCGGGCGACGGCGCGGCGGGTGTGGGTGGGGCACAGGAGGTAGCTGCACATGCCGTCGGTGACGAGATAGGCAGAGGTGTCGCGGCAGCGAGCGAAGCGGCAGGTGGTTTTGGTGAGGTTCATCGGGAGATCCGTTCGGGAGGGGTGGGCGGGGGCGCGGTCTGGGCGCGCCGCGGGTTTCCGTTAGGCGAGTGCGGCGCGGATGGCCTTGTACTCGGCCTTGCGTGGCTTGTAGTTGGCGACGATCAGGGCGACCTGTTCGGTGGTGTAGCGGTAGCCAGTCATGGCGCGGCGGGTGTGTCCGCCGAGGGTGCGGCGGATGCGGGTGGCGCGGCCGCGGATGCCTGCCTTGCGGGCCTGGGTGCGAAGGGCGTCAGCGGCTCCCGCGATGACGTGGGCCGGGGCGCCAGTGGCGATGATGTGGGTGGCGAGCGAGCGGGGGCCGGTGCGCACTCGGCGGGCGGCGGTTGCGGCGGCGCGGCGAGCGCGTGAGGCGGCGCGGTTGGCGCGGGCGCGGTTGCGGAGTATGTCGGCGGCACGGCGGTAGGCGGCAGAGGCCATGGGGGTCCCCTTCAATTTGGGTCTTGGCGTTGGCGGTTGCTCTCCACCAACACGAGAAATACTACAACGCGCGTCATTGAATGGCTAGCCAGCCAGGGGAAACCCGTCAACAGGCCCCACGTTGCGCCGATGTCGCCACCCATCACGGACGGGCATTGCCTCTCACGACGCGAGCTGTACTACTCGGCGACGTCAAACAACGTGTCAGCCTGCGGCGCCTGGCGCCGCACCGCCCGGGGCGGCGCCACCCGACGCACCGACACCTCATCACCGAACAGCGCAGCAGTGCCGTAGGCGTCCGGCGCGGCCGGCACCCGCACCTCGGCCCGCACGGCACGGTCGTCCACGAGGGCGAGTGGCGCAGCCGTGTCGAAGTCCGCGCGCCCCATCTGGCTCCAACTGCGACCCATCAGACGCCCTCCTCACCCTCGGAGTTCAGGTCAACGACGGTACGGACGCCATCGACTTCCACCTCCAGCACTGACGGCCAGGCGTCGGCGCCGTACGCCTGAAGCTGCTCGTACGCACGCCGCGCAGCCTCCTCGGGCGTTCTCGCCTCGAAATCGATTGACCACATCACGCGGAAGGTGCGCACCGGTGAATCGGCGGCGGCCGCCTTGGCGCGCGCCACAACGCCGTCCCGGATCACGGCTATTGGCTGGTTGCTTGTGACGATGAGGCACGGCTCGTCGCCTTCGGGGGGAGCCAAGCAGATGAACCGCCAGTCAGCGTCCGCAATGCGAGCGTGGTCGGCGAGCGTCCATGCGTCCAACTCCTCGCACTCCACGCACCCGTCGCACGGGCAGTCGCTCACAGCGCGCGGGTTAGCTACGAACGGCTCGGGGACGTGATCCGTAGCGCGGATGCCTGCCACGTCAGGGAATTGAGCGACCACGAGATCCCCGGACTGCACCTGGCAGGCGCGGACGGCCGCGGCACCGTCAACGGTGAGCTTGTACGGCAAGGGCCCGAAGTCGGCACTCGCCGGCCGATCAGGGAAGAGGACTTCGGAGCCGTCGGGGAGCGTAAGAGTGCGCATGGCAAATCTTTCGAGTCGGAGTGAAGAGCGCAGGGGGGAGCGAAGTCGGGGCGTGGCGGCGTGCGTGCCCCGACTGGCGGCAGGTCAGCGGTCGGCAGCGGTGCGAGCGCTGCGGCTCCAGCCGCTTGCGCCCCCTTCTGTGTGGCCATCACGGTTGTTGTCCCGGAGATCTGACTGCCCGTCGGTCCAGCCGTCGTTGTAGGCAGTCACGACTGCGGCATTCGGATCGGACCCCGTGCAGGAACCGAAAACACCAGGGGTGCCGCGCCATTCGAGGCTGACGGAGCAGCCGGGCGTACCGAACACAACTCCCGCGTGCTCGCCGTCGTAGACGCTCCCGAAAGCCGTCAACGTGCCAATGGCGGCCGCAGTCAACCCGGTGGCGAGCAGCGCGATGGGGCGGGGGCGACGGGCGAGAAGGCGCGGTATGCGCATGGCAAGTCCCTTTCGGAATGGGTCTGTTGGTGCCCGGTTGCTCTCCGGGCCGGTGGTGCGATCTGCACGCTACACACCCCAAACCTGAAAGTGCAACACGCGTCGCTCGCGGTCTCATTGACTGGCATGTAAGGGCAGGTCAGATGACATTTCCGCGATCTAATTTCCAAAATTGTGACGCGTGCTGTAGTGTTTTTGGTGTTGGTGGAACACCCACCGCAACCGCCCGGAGAGCAACCGGGCGCAAGACCCAACTCGAAAGGCACATCCATGCCCGTCACTCTGAACAAGATCCCCCGCAGCTTCACCGTCCTCATGCGAGACGGCGTCGTGCACGCGGTCCTCTTCACCCCCGCAACCCAGGAAGACCGAACCGCCCTCTATCTCGAAATGTCCTGGGGCGAGTGCATGGACGTCTTCGAGGTCACTGCCATCGACCGCTACGACGCTCATATATGCGCCCTCAACACCCACGGGCGCGAAACCGTCATCGACAACTACATGCACCGCCACGGCGTCACCTACGGAGAGGCTCGCGCCTTCTATCACCAGGCACGCGCAGCGGCTCACGCCCTTACCCCCGAAGTCCGCGCTGCCGCGTTCAACCCTCTCCTCCAGCGCTGCTCACCTGTCTGGCACTTCGCCCTCATCGAGGCCATGCGCAACAACGGCGACCCGACCAACACCTGACCCATCCAGCCCCGCCCGCCCCGGCGGGCGGGGCTGCCCCTCGCCACCTCGGAGAGCAACCGAGGACATCCAAACCGGAGAGTTGCCATGACCGCCACCACCCCAACCCTCACCGTCGCCGACGTCACCGTGACCACCGACGCCGCAGGACGCCTGTACGCAGTCATCCCCAACACCGTCGCCCGCCTGCTCGCCATCGCCGCACGAGAAGGCATCAACCCCAACGCCCGCGGTATCGACTTCCAGTCGGTGGCACACCCGGCGAACTCCTGGGCGGCCACCACGGTCCGGACCATCTTCGAAGCGATCCTCGCTGCCCGCCCCGACGAAGCCAACAACGTCTGCTCTGGCCTGGGCCTCTACCGCCGATACGGCGGAGGAACCTTCTACGGCTTCATATGCGGCGAGGGCGCCTGGGACGCCGATGCCCGCTGGTGGCGCGACTACGACAACACCCACGACCTCCGCATCCGAGGCACAGCCACCATCGCCGCCAGCGACCGCGGCCACCTTGCAGGCACCTGCGCCTTCTAATAACCCACACCATCAACCACCCCACCCGGCGGTGCACCCACGTACCGAACCCACGCCGGCGCACTGCCCCCACCGCCCCACCGCTCGGAGAGCAACCGAGCCAACGAAAACGGACACGCCCCATGAAGACCCGCAACCCCAACGACGTCATCCTGTGCCAACGCTGCAAGAGACCTGAGCGCGACCACGCCACCAACACCCACCGCTTCACCATGTACGTCAGCCGCCCAACCAACTGGCGCATCTCCGTCGCATGGGAACGCCGCATGGGCTCCGCCACCTACCGCTTCGAGCTGGCCCCCGCCCGCAACCGCCCCGGGCGCAACGGCGGCGAACTCATCGTCACCCGCCACACCCGCGACGGCACGCAAACCATCCACACGTTCCGCATCCGAACCACGCGCGACTACATGGCGCTGCTGGAGCAGACAGGCAGAGTCGCCCCCCGCCACCCCAACCGCTGACACCGGGGAGCCCCGCCTCCACGACACTGACTGACTCCAAGGTCTACGCGCGTACGCGTGCGCGCGTAGAGACCGCTCAAAACGCTCATAACTCTCCCTCTTCATCGCCTGGACGGACTCCCTTCGCTATGCCTGTTTCGCTCAACAAAGTCACTCGGACGTTCACCGTCATCCATCTGCGCGGGGAGGTCATCCACGTCGTCCCGGCCCGTGCTGAATGGCAGCCGGACGGTTCCCTCGGGCCCTACGCTGCCGCGTGGCAAGACATGTTCGCTCGCTGCCTGAAAGCAACGACCGTCGAGGCCGTCGACCGGTGGTCGGCTGTGCTGGCGGCAGCCGAGGAGATCGGCCCATACATGACCGAGCGGGAATGGCGGACCGGCCGGATCGACCACTTCGCAGGCCACAACACATCAGCGAACCCGTCGCTTCTCATCCAGGAACGTGACGCCGTAATTGACGTCGTGTTGGCATCTGACTTCGTTCCGCACGTCGACCCGACTGGGCCCGTGATCGAGTGGGAGCAGGCGGCGGCCGAGGAGCGCCGGGAGTGGCTCGACAGGCAGCCGGATGGCGTTCTCCTGCGTCGGTACCGCCACGTCAGGCAGATCCACCCAGCAAGGATGCCGCCTATACGTACTCGATCAGCAGGTCCGGCCGGTACGCGTCCCGATAGCGATTGAGCTGCAGGCCAAGCATGCGGGCAGCACTTGGCACCTGCTCCAGGGGCAAGTCCCAACGAACCGAACGCGGTCGGGGATCGCGACTAGGCCCCTTCCGATGAATCGTCATGGCGTGTCGGTCGCCTATATTGAGGCGGCCGCTCCTAGCCATCTCGACCTCCTCCAGGAAAGTTCAGTTGACTCCGTATTCCCTCGCGTTCTACATGGACGTGGTCGCATCCGGAACCGTGCTCGGCGCCAAGCCAACGGATAGCCCCGACCAGGTCACCGCCATCCTCGGCCCCGACTTCGCCGAAAACCGCGTCTACGACGACAGCCTGTGCCGCGACTACGGAATGGTCGAGTTCTTCTGGCAACGGGAATCGCCGGACCATCCGTGGGAGGGCCACCACTTCACCGTGCACGTGCGTCAGCTCTCGTACTGGGGCGGCAGCCTGGTCAACAAAGCGATCCGAGATCGGTACGGCCGCTTCGACCGCCACCTCCGCTTCGACAAACTGGAAAGGCTGTTGGCCAAACGGGGAGTGCACATGGAGTACGTCCCGGACTGCAACGAACCGTCTCTCACCCTGCACTGGCAGCCCGCCTCCCAGGTATCCGTCATGGCATTGCGAGCCCACGAGAACGAGAGACGCCGACGATGGGACAAACGCATCGGCGACGTCTACGCCATCCACTCATCGGTAAGCGCCGACCAAGTCGCATGGAAGAAGGCACACTACGGCGGACAAGATACCTAGGGCGCTTCTGACGGATCTCCGCGGCGTCGCGGCGTCTGGCACGCACGCTCGCCGCGTTGCCGAAATGTCCCCATAGCTCCGCTATGAAGACATCCCGGCGCCTTGCGATCGCACGCACCAGACGCCGCTCCTTCCTCCACGGAGATCCGTCAGAAGCGCCCTAGGCCGCTGACTGCATCCCAGAACGTATCCAGTTTGCGCCGTAGAAGTGCGGGAAGTCGAACCCTTGCCTCAGTAGGTTGTGCAAGTCGCCCTCGGTGGACACTGCGGATACGCCAACGATCAACATGGTCCAGCGCTCTAACTGGGGCCGAATCGCGGACGATCAACTGGACATGGCGTGACGCGTGTTGTAGTATTTCTCGTGTTGGTGGAGAGCAACCACCAACGCCAAGACCCGAACGGAAGAGGACTGCCGTGCCTGCGTCTCCCGCTGCCAACCGCAAGAGCCCGACCCCCGCCCACCGTCGCGCGCTACTCGCCGCACTCGCCGAAGACAAGGGCCGCGTCCCCGCCGGCACCAACAGCCGCGTCAAGGACGCCATGCACCTTGCCCACTGGGTCACCGAAGTCACCAACACCGGCCGCGCCGCTGCAGGCGCCCGCTGGGCCGGATACGACGGCCCGACGTTCCTGTCCATCAACAGCCGCGGCCGCCGCGCGCTCCTCAATGACGCCGGCCGAACTGCGCTCCGAGAAGCCGGACCTGGTGGCCGTCTGCCCGAGGGCACTCCGCGGCGGATCACAAGGACGCTGCACCGCGACGGCCTGATCGAATACCGCAACCCCAACGGCACTGTGCACTCCACCGAAGGCGACGACGGCGTACGCGGCCCGCTGTACGTCCCGCACGTGACCGAACTGGGGCGCCGCCTGGTCTCAGGCTTCCCGCAGGTGCAGCGCATCGTCTAACACCCGTCTAGGCCGCGCCGCCCTGCGCAGGCGGCGCGGCCTATCCACACCTCGGCGGAGAGCAACCGCCATCAGGACCTAATCGAAAGGCAATCCATGTTCAACAGCACTGTGCTGGAGGCGCTTTCCGGCGTCGGAATCCCCGGCTATGTCGACGAGGAGGAGGGCCTTCTGGTCGCGCACCCCGCCAACGTCCCGCAGGACCGCGCACTTTACGGCGAACACGTTGTGGTGATTCCCCAAAACTGCGACGGGAGTGGCTACTACGCCGTGGCCTGGGGTCTCGATGGCCCCGGCTTCGAAGAGGTCGCCACCGTGTACGAAACGCCTGGAGATGACGTGAAACAGTGCGCCCAGGCCGTAGCTGAGTGGTTCACCGTGCCCCGTCCGACTGCTGGTGGGGTGTTCCTTGCCGCCCTCGCCCAGTGGGGCGTCAACGGGTACAGCGACGACGTGGGCATGACCTACGTCATTCCCCTGGACCCTGCCACCCCTGCAACGGACGTCTGCAACCGGCCGCACCTGTCCGTGGGGGACCGGTACCCGTCGATTGACCATGTCCCGGCCGCGCACACTGGATGGACAGTGTTCCTGCACGACGAATGCGGAGCGCCGGTCGGGGACGCGCTGTTCGTAAGCGGCGACGGTGGCCCGGTGAACTGCGGTGCCGACTCGAAGGCCGCCGCGGAGGTCATCGCCGACTACCTGACCAGCCCCTCACGCTGACGGCCCCCGGGGCGCGACGTTGACCGGTCCACCCCGGCACCTTCTTCCCCACCCAACACCCCGCGTGAGGAAACACACCATGCCCTCCAAGCCCCACACCAACCATGGCCCCAACCTGCCCGAGGCGGCCCTCTACCTCCCCGACCCGAACAACGCCGACTATCGCGACGTCGTCCTGCCAATCGGCAACCCTCACCCAGACGGCACCGTGACCGCGTACAGCGCCCGAGAGGGCCACAAGATACGAGTCCCGCTGACGGAACTCCGCCCACTCCCCGAGGTCGAGATGCAAGAGGGCGAGCCGACCGACTGGTGGCGCATCACCTCCAAAGACGGCCAGACCATCGCCCAAGTCCACGCAGGCGACTACACGGCCGCCCGACGGGCCGCCGAGGCGATACCGGCCGCCCGCGCAGCCTCCCGACGTGACGGTGGCCTGTTCTACCGACGCCTGTGCTCCACGGAACTGCCCAACGCCGGCCTGTAGCCAACTCCTAGCCGGGGCGCTACACGTGCCCCGGCCCCCTACCCCTCACCCACTGCACCAGTGCACCAGCTTGCCGAGGACACCATGGACGCCCAACTCGCCCTGTTCCCAAAGACACCCGCACCGAAGAAGCGCGCCCGCCGCGTCCACCCGTCCGTCCCAGACAGACCCTCCACAACCATTCCGACTGCTCTCCTGCGCCTCGCTGACTGGATACTCGTGAACTCCAGTGGAGGGAAAGACAGTCAGGCGATGGCCTCCCACGTCTGCGCCCTGGCAGCCAAGATCGGCGTACTCCACCGCGTTGTGATCGTCCATGCCGACCTGGGCGACATCGAGTGGGAGGGAACCCGCCAGCTCGCTGAGGAGCAAGCCCGACTCCTCGGAGTACGGTTTGAAGTGGTGAAGACCGAAGGCGGCGACATCCTGGCACGCACCGTCGCCCGCTTCCTCAAGCTCAAGACCAAGGCGGAGAAGGAAGCCAGAGAAGAGGGGCGCGACCCCGCCACAGCGAAGATCGCGCCGGCCTGGCCTTCAAGCTCGGCGAGATGGTGCCTCTGACCTCAAGAGAGGCCCAATCCGGAAGCTGATGACGCGCCTTGTCGCCGAACTCAGCTCACTGGGCCGGCCGGTGCGCATCCTCAACTGCCTGGGCCCACGGGCCGCGGAGTCTCCGCCGCGCGCGAAGCTCGCTACGGTGGAGATTGATCGGCCAGCTAGCAACGGCAAACGGCACGTGACGTCATGGCGACCGATCCATACCTGGACGGATGCTGAGGTATGGAAGGAAATCGGGCGCTCGGGCCTGCCGTACCACCAGGCGTACGACTGGGGCATGGGCAGACTGAGCTGCAGTTTCTGTGTCCTCGGTTGCGCGGCCGACACCGTATTGGCCGCCAGGCTTCGCCCGCGCAAGGCAGCCGAA
Source organism: Streptomyces sp. NPDC090442 (assembly GCF_044769405.1). Lineage (NCBI taxonomy): Bacteria > Bacillati > Actinomycetota > Actinomycetes > Kitasatosporales > Streptomycetaceae > Streptomyces > Streptomyces sp. NPDC090442. Next base: position 55,896 of record NZ_JBIVXW010000044.1, on the reverse strand, counting down.
TACGTCGCCACGGAAGCCCAAGTTGGCGCCGACTTCAAGCACGGCTTGTCGATGAAGGCGATCGTCGAACGCGCGAAGGCGTTGGACGCCGAGCAGGGCAAGCTGCAACGCCCCGCGCGCGGAACGGCACTTGCCCGGTACATCGGCCGGAAGGCCACCCGCGAGTACCTGGAACGCCTCGACCGGGCCCGCTTCGCCTTGGCGGCCTGACTGTTCCCGACAGCCGGAGAGCAACCGGCCCGAAGACCCGAACCGAACGACCACGCGCTCCCTTGACCTTGGCCGCAGCCGGGGCCGAGGTCAGCGGCCGAAGGCGCGGGTCTGGGCGGCGTGAACGGTGAGGGCCTCGGTGAGGGCGGCCGCGTCGTAGTCGGGCCATAGCCGGTCATCGAAGTGAAGGGTCGCGTCGGCCGCTTGCCACAACAAGAAACCGGACAGACGACGCTCCCCAGACGTGCGGACGATGAGGTCGGGATTCGGGAGCCCGGCCGTGCTCAGGTACTGATCGACGGTCGGAGCGCCGAGCGGGGTGCGAGGAGGCACGACCATGGCCTGGTGCACGGCCTGGGCGATGTCGGCCTGTCCGTCGTAGCCGATCCCGAAGCAGACAGCCATGCCGGCGCCAGCGCGGTCCGCAGTGTCTCGCTCGGCACGCGCGATGACGTCCTTGAGGAACTGCGGTGCACGCGCCGGCATGATGGGGCCGCTGGAGAGGATTCGGACGGGACCAGTGGAGGCGGCGGCCGCGGTGTCGACCAGGTCGGCTATCACCTTGGCGAGGATGGCGACCTCCGCCGGATCCCGTTCGAAATTCCGGTCGGACATGAGATGGACCGTCGCCACCTCAACCCCCAGGGCCCGGCACTGCTCCAACACGTGGTGTACCGCGGCCGCCCCTTGAGAGAAGCCCTCCGCGACCGTGGCGTTATGAGCCTTGGCCCAGCGCCTATTTCCGTCAGCAATGAACGCTATGTGGCGGGGCGGAGCGACGTCGGCGAGTCCGCGAGCAGTGATCATCATGGCCGTGCTTCCTACAGGCAGAGGGGACGTAGCGTCACGCGCTCACCGCCGTGAAGACCAGGCCAGCGACCACAGCGCCAGCGACCGCGCCGGCGACGGTCTGCGCGGGGGTGTGGTCGCGGAGCGAGACGCGAGACCAGCCGATCACCGCGACAAGTGGGATGGCGAGCCACACCAGCGAGCCGTAGGTGACGGCGAGCATTGCCAAGGAACCAGCGGCGACCGACGTGTGGACGCTGATCTTCCAGAAGGCAGTGATAGGCAGCAGTGCGGCCAGCGTTGCGAGCATCGCGACGACCAGCGCAACCATGGCTGACGGCGCCTCGCGCCAGATCATGATGGCGATCCCCGTGGCAACGGACGCCATGATGACGGGAATGAGCAGCAGCCGGCGCTTGCGTTGGCCGACATGGCGATCGGCCCACATGCCCTTGCGCATTCCGAACTTGATGTAGGCGACAGGTATGGCAGCAGAGAAGAGGATCGCTTCCAGCGCCCAAAGGAGACCTGTCGCCCGGTTTTCCTGAGCAAGGCCGACGCCGAGGCTCACCAGGACGATGACGTTGCGCGGCTCCATGCCGTTGGTGATGAGACGAGCAGCACGGTGCTCGTCGGTGCGAGAGGCAGTCTGGACGGTGTCGGTCATGTGGTTCGTACTTCCTGAAGCGGCGCCTGGCCTGCCAGTTCGGTGGCGACTTCGACCAGGCGCTGGTCGGTGTGGTGATGAGCGACCCGGGCCAGCCAGACCGCATTGGCCAACAGGTCGTTCTGGAGGGAGAGGAGGGAGCCGGCCGGGTGCAGGGCGACAACGTCACCGTCAACGGCCTTGATACGGGCAACGCGCAGGCAGATCGCTTCACGAGCTGCACGGGCATCCGCACCGTGAAAGCCCTCGGCACGCGCAGCAGCGAGGGCTTGGTGATACAAGTCCCTACTAACCCACGGCAACAACTCGAAGGTGGCGTCAGAGATTTCCACCACGCGTTCGTCAAGGCGACCGTAGAGGTCACGCAGGCGCCTACGGTCGTCCTTCATCGACGTGCCGGCCTTGAAGTGCGCGCGGATCACATCAGGTGGGAGGACCGAGACGAGTTCCTGCCACAGAGGGCGCAGGGCGATCAGGCCGCGGCGGTAACGGATCGCACGCACGAGGATGTCGGCGGCGCGGACGGAGCTGCCGGCGATCACCAGGAGGATTGTCACGGCCTGGATGAGACTTCCACCGAGGTGGAACTGCGCTTCGGTGAGCGGGTACGTCCAGTCGGTCAGGCCGCAGATGAGGAACGTGAGTCGGTACGTCGGATAGAAGGCGCCCACACCGGCACCGGCGGCCATCAGCTGCATGCACAGCCGCAGCAGCCCATCGGTCCGGCGGGCCGCGGTCAGGCACAACAGCGTCGACAGCGACAGAGCAATGCCCATCGGCAACAGGTACATCGACAGGTGCAGCGTTCCAGCGAGGTTGCCGTACTGCGGTGTCGCAAAGTCCGTTGAGCCGTCAGGCGCCGTCAGCGAAAGAGCGGCGAAGGGGAACGTTGCAGCACCGGCAATGCCAGTGATGGCGTACAGCCCCATGCGGTGCCGCAGGGTCGTCCAGCGGCGCCAGGCAGGCTCCGGATCGCGCGGCGGGACCACCGTTTCCACCCAGCCCAGGAGCAGGAAGCAGGACAGCATCACCAGCAGATGCTTGGGCAGGATGGCCAGATCAGGAACGCCGGTCAGGGCAGTGATGCCGTGCTCAATGAAAGTCAGACGCAAGGTCGCCGCGACCGTGAGCGTCGTGAAGGTCCAAAAGATTGCCCACTGCCCCGGATTCGTGGGCCGGGCGTAGAGCCGGAAGGCCACCACCGCCCACAGCGGGACAGTGGTGAGCAGGTCGATTATGTCGTCTGTGGGCACAGTTGGTCTTCTAGCGGAAGTGGGTACGGGTTACAGGCTGTGGTGTAGCCGGTGGAGCAGAGGGTCAGCTCCGTACCGGGTGTCGCGCGCATGCTCGTCGGCCTTACGACGCAGCAGGAAGGCGAAACGCTCGGCCTCGTTCTCGATCTGCTGGTACGCCGGATCCTGGGAGCCGTCTTGAGACCGAGTGCGGCCGATGAGACAGCCGCTGAGGAAGTCGGCGCTGAGAAAGGCGAATTCCTCGGGTTCGGGAGCCTTGGGGCGGGCAGGAAGGACCACCGGCTCATGGCCGAGGAGGAAGTGCCCGACCTCGTGGGCGAGGCTATGGATCGCGGCAGCGCCGCTGAGTTCAGGGGCGATCCACATGGCGTCACCGTCGGCATCCGGGCGGGTGAGCCATAGCCCGTTGGCCCGTAGTCCCTCAATGGGGGGTTCCCCGCGAAGGAGCTCCAAGGGCTTGGGGTACATGGCCTGGACCGCGGTGAAGAGACTTTCGACGGTCAGGTCGTGTGGTAGGTCGATCCTGTTGAGGGCGCATCGGATCTGACTGTCGGGATGGTGGATCACCGGGACACCTTGGCAGAGGGGGAAGCGTCGGGCAGGTCAGCTAGCCGTCTGCCTCATGCTCCAGTCGTTCAAGTTCTTCGAGTTGTGAGACGTACCGAGCGGCGCGGGCTTGCCCCGCAGGGGAGAGACGTCGGGCCGCGCGAGCTAGTACCGCAACATCCGGAGCGTCTTGCTCCGCTTGTTGTTGTCGACGCTTAGCTTCGACGAAGCGTTGCGCCTCGGCCATGACTTTTTCGGCGATCTCGCTCGGGCTGCCTGTGATTTTGAAGGCGTCGAGAGGGACTTGGAAGAAGTCCGCGAGGACCGAGAGGTAGCGCTCGGTCGGGTTAGGGCCGCCCTCCTTGCGCAGTCGGCGGATGTACTCACCAGTGATCGTGCTGGCGCCGTGGCGCCTGTTGATCTCGTCGGCCACCTGTTGATTGGTGTACTCGACGTACCGGCCGGGACGTTCAGGGTCTTCGGGGGCGCACGCCTCGAACAACAGGTTCAGGCGCGCGGCGAAGGAATGCCGCAGGGTGGGTGGGGTCACGGTGGTGGGGGTCTTCCTTGGCGGGTTTTGGAACCATCACGCCCACCTTATCCTCCGATCCAACGATTGTTGGATACAGGTGGCGGTCTGCCACAGATGGTTTGACGAATCCCGTTCAACCCCGTTTCATGGTGATCAGGCCAATGCGCCATTACTGGCTGCTTAGGCTGTTTTACCCCTTGTGTCGTACTTGACGAGGAGCGTCGATCATCCATGCAACCGCCCACCTCCGCGCCCCCGCTCACCCCCGTCACTGCGCGAGAGTGTGTTGCTGTGCTCCTCCTGGTGCCAGGCTCCTCGCGCTCTCGTGTGTCGAACTAACATTCGATCACGAGTCATTCCACAGGACGGACAAGCCATGACGATCTCCGACGCCATGCCGATGCTCCTGGCCTCCGGCCTGCGATCGACCACGACCACACATCTAGAAGGCTCGGCCCCGCAGCAGGCTCTGGGACAGGAAACCTCGCTGGAGTTCAGGATCGGCCCCGAGCATGGCCCGACCGAGGTGCTGCGACGCGCCCGTAGATTCGCGGCGATGGTCCTGCCGGCATTGCTCGGCTCGGCGCCGGAGGCTGAGCCCCTGGGTGAGGCCGTCCTCGCTGTCCTCACAGAACTCGTCGACGTCACCGCGCGACACCGCGCCAGCGTTGACCTCGCCGGCCGCATCTCTTACGACGGCTCACATGCCTTGGTCTCCATCGGTGAAATGAACCGAATTCTTCCGGAGCCGCAGGAGGAGCCGGGCCTGTATCTAGTGCACCGAGTCGCCGAGGACCTTGGCCAGCACGAAGGGTTCGATGGGGGCTACGTGACCTGGGCCGCCATCCGCGCGTAGTTCCTTCTTTTTCATGTGAGTTCATAAGAGAGAAGGAGCTGGGGGCGCTTTTTCTGCCCCCCAGGTGTGTGAGAGGCCCGCCCGTTGGCGTTGTGGGTGCCACGGGCCCCTGTTCATGTAAATGAAGGCGGGCCCCATGCCGTGGGCTCCAGTGTCCGACGTGGAGGCGTGAGCGTTGCGCCCGCCCGGCTCCTCCCGCCCCGCGCCCCGGTGTCTTCCGGGATGACGCGGTGCGATTCCGGCCGGGGTCGCTTACGGCGCCTCCATCCAGGCGCCAACTTTGTCAGGGGTGGTGCGCTGTCGCAGTCCGGCTGGAGCATAGGGTGAAAGCGTGCAAACTATCGAATACCGTGCCGTGTCCCACGCGTGGCAGTGGGGTGCCGTGGCGTTCTTCGTCATCGGGGGGATCCTCCCGACGTGCTTTCTGTTCTTCGGTCTTGGCTGGGGCGGATACATCCACGGCTTCGGGCAGCCACGCAGCAGCGCAGCCGGGCAGTGGTCCTCCCTCTGTACCGGAGGATTGGTCATGCTGCCCGTCTCGCTCGTGGCTTATTACTTCACTGCCGGGCGGACATACGTCAGCGCCGAAGGTGTTCGGACCAGGACCCCGCTACGGCGGCGCTTCATACCCTGGCGCGACATCAGAAGCGTCTTTGTCGATGACGACACTCAAGTGTCATACCGCAAAGGCCGCCGTGGCTCCACGTACCGGATCAGGCTGGACCTGGTGAATGACACGTATGTCTATTTGCCAGCGCCCCTACGTGGGGAGTTTGATTCCGCCCTGGAATCGGTAAAGAGCGAGATCATTCACCGTTGGAAAGCAGCGAACGCTTCAGATCCGTCCGGTGGTCATGTAGTACGCGGCTGACGTAGATCAAGACAACTGCAAGGCTGTCACGTTCCAGCTGCATTTGCAGGGGAGAGTTCCATGCCCTGGTGCGGCAGCAACCGACGCTCCCGCCTTCCCGCGGACGGCCGGTCCGGCGCCTGTCCGTCCTGAAGCGGGATGGCTTCCAGCGCGTGGCCCTGCTGCGGGATACGGGGGCGCGGTGTTCGGCGCCAGCCACGGACGTGGACCACGTCGTTCCGGGCGACGATCACGCCCCGGCGGACCTGCAGGCGTTGTGCGGTTGGCGTCACGCGCGGAAGCCGTCCGCGGAGGGTGCGGCGGCTAGTCGAAGGCGGGTGTCCAGGCGGAGGCCAGCACAGCGGCATCCGGCAGAGTTGGGGTGAGGGTGCGCGGTATTGCGCAGCCCCTAATTCTGTGGGTTTGATCCGGACGCCCTCAGCTGTGTCAACGGCCATAGAGATGCCCAGGTAGGTGGCCGTGGGGTGTCCTTCGAGTGGTCATGCCGCATCAACGGTGTGCCGGTGAGGTTGTGCCGAGTATTCGCTCGGCCCAACGGGCCGGCGCCCCGGGGAAGGCTGACGGTACGGCACTCGACGTGCGTGACCGGGCGTATCACAGACTCCCGTTCATGGAGATGCGTGCGGGCGCGGGTCTAATAACCCTTGGCTATGGTCATTCACTCGATATCGGCCGCAAGTGCGTCGATAAGCCGCCGTAGGGCCAGGAGTGCATTGGCCGTTGCGTCCGCGCTGACTGAATCTCGGGACTCCAGCACCGTCGTTGCCGGGTTAAGGACGTTGATTAACCGTCCAGTGCGAACGGCTGGATGTACTTCGCGAAGTGCGGTACGGAAAGACTCCGGATACCAGTGCATGTGAGCTAGGCCCTCGGCAGGGGTGTACACCTCGGGGGCTGGATGCCGCTTTGCGTCCTCGTGGGCCGTGAGGAGTTCGGCGGCATCCCGGGCGAGCGCCTTGGCCATCGCGATTGTTATACCCCACCAACGACGACCACTGCCCGCCGTGACGGGACCGCACGCAGGTCACCAGCCGGCAGGCGTCGGCGGAAGCCTGTCTAAATGCCAGCCCGGTGTGTGGCGTCCTCGCCGTCAGCCACGGGCCTACGGCTGGCCGTAGCCTTAGTGGTGGGTGACACGGCGATGCCCCGCCGACGCCCTGTCGAGGACGACGGCGGGGCTCTAGATCACATAGGGAGGGGCTTAGGGAGGGGTGAACCTTGCCCCAAGCGCGTTCTCGCAGGTAGCAGCCGTCGCCTGCTTCTCCTGGCGGTTTGCGCAGGCCAGCGCCCCGGTCCCGGCTGTGCTTTCCTACAGGCGCGGGCCCGCGGAGGGCGCGCGCAGATCCAGGCCGTCAGTCCTCGTCGTCTTCCGCCCGGCGCTCGCCCTCCGCCTGGGACGGCTGGGTGCGCATCGTCTCGGGGTGCCGCGGCTCGTTGGGGTCCCTGTCCTCGTCCAGCCGCTCGCCCTCGGCCTGCGACGGAGTGGTGTACTCGTCGTACTGGCTCATGGCCGCCTCCGCACGAATCGGAACGGGTGCGTGCACATCGAGCGTAACGCCTGGCGGGGGTGCCGGCCCGGGCCCGTTCGCCGCGCGAGGGGCGCCCGGACGGCGCGCGGCGCCGCGGTCGCGCGGCAGGTGGCCCGCCAGTCCGCGCGGATCACGATCCGACCGGTCGCCAGCCCGTCACGGGGCCGGGGTTGGCGTGGTCCGTCGGCGATATCCAGAAGGGCCGGCCGAGTTCGGCGCTGAACTGGGCGCCCGTCCGGCCGTCCCCGGTGGAGCGTCCGGTGAGCCGGCGGCCGATCCACGGCACCAGGTGCGCGCGGGCGAACCGCAGGTCGGCGGCGCGCCGGTCGGCCCAGCGCGGCGGGACCGGGGGCGGCAGTGGTGCGTCCCAGTCCGACTCCGCCGGCAGGCCCAGGGCCTGCCAGACCGCCTCGGCGACCCGACGGTGCCCCTCGGCGTTCAGATGCAGCCGGTCCTCGGCCCACAGTCGCGGATCGGCCAGCGCCGCGGAGGAGTAGAGGTCGACGACCAGCGCGCCGTGCCGGGCGGCCAGTTCGTCGATCCGCGCGAACAGCCGCTCCATGCGCGGCCGGAAGCGCTCCAGTACCGGTCCGCGGCGGCCCGGGCTGCGCATCAGCACCAACTGCCCGCCGCCGCGCGCCAGTAGCTCCGCGCACTCCGTCAGCCGCGCGCAGACCCGCTCCACGTCGCACTGGGGGCGCAGCACGTCGTTGAGTCCGCCGACCAGCGTCACCAGGTCCGCGCCCATCGAGGCGGCCGGGCCGCACTGTTCGTCGGCGATCTGGTCGATGAGCTTGCCGCGCACCGCGAGGTTGGCGTACCGGAAGCCGGGCGCCCTGGTGGCCAGGCGGGCGGCGAGCAGGTCCGCCCAGCCCCGGTAGGAGCCGTCCGGGAGGTCGTCCGACATCCCCTCGGTGAAGCTGTCGCCGACCGCGACGAAGCTGTTGTATTGCGCATTCATCTCCATGGCGCGGTGATCCTATCCCGCGGTGTACGGTCGACAGCGGCCGGAGTGCCGGCCGCGAAGAGGCACCGCGAACAGGCGGCGAAGGCAGAGGTGGGCGTGGGATGAGTCCTCGGCGGAGCGCGGATCCCGAGGCGGCGACGTTCACCGAACGGGCCCGGCGGCAGCAGTTGATCGACTGCACCATCGAGCTGATCTCCACCCGCGGTTACCCGGCGACCTCGCTGTCGGCGATCGCCGAGCGGGCCGGCGTCTCCAAGGCCGCGGTGCTCTACCACTTCTCCTCGAAGGACAACCTCACCCGCGCGGCGCTGACCCAGGTGCTGGACCAGTTCGGCGGCTACGTCCGCGAGCGGGTGGAGCGGGCCGCCGACCCGCTGGCCGCCGTCGTCGCCTACGTGCACGCGATGATCGGCTACCAGCGGGACAACCGCCGCCAGGTCCGGGTGATCACCGAGATGCTGCTCGACGACCACGGCGGCACCCGGCTGAAGACGCCCGGCTCGCACGACACCTACGACCGCTGGCAGGGCCTCGCCACGCTGCTGGCGGAGGGCCAACGGGCCGGGGTGCTGCGGGAGTTCGACACCCGCACGGTGGCGCTGGCGATCGGCGGCGCGATCGACGGGCTGATCGGGCACTGGCTCGCCCACCCGGACCTCGATCTGGACGCCGCCGCCGCGGAGTTGGAGACCTTCACCCTCAACGCCGTGCTGCGCCCGGCCTCGTAGCGGCGCCCCGCGCGAAGTCCGGGGTCGGCTCGGGCCGGAAGCCGATGCCGCCGAGGTAGCCGGTGACGGTCCGCAGCGCCGGCACCCGCCGCAACAGCCGCATCGGCACCGGGAGTCGGTCCCCGCGCAGCGTGCCGTTCAGCGCGGAGCGGATCATGGCGTGCTCGCTCTGCTGGGACTTCTGCACCATCGCCATCGGCCACTCGCGCCGCCGCTGCACCCGGGCCAGGTCCTCGTCGCCGACCGTCCCGCGGCGCAGCGGCCCGGCCAGGATCCGGGCGGCGGCCACCGCGTCCTGGAGGGCGAGGTTGACGCCGACCCCGCCGACCGGCGACATGGTGTGCGCGGCGTCCCCGATGCACAGCAGGCCGGGCCGGTGCCAGCGCCGCAGCCGCCCGAACGTCACCTCCAGCAGCTTGACGTCGTCCCAGGAGCCGATGGTGGCGGTCACCTCGTCGTCCCAGCCGAACAGCGCGCCCAGCCGGTCCCGCAGCCACTGGACGTCGTGGCCGCGCATGGCGGCGTCCCGGCCCTTGCCGATGAGGTAGGACGTCTGGAAGTAGCTGCCGCGGTCCATGGTGACCGCGACCTGGCCGCCGCCGAACCGGGCGAAGACCCGACCCTCCTTGACGGCGTCGCTCGGGGCGTCCACCCGGATCTGCCAGACGTCCATCGGGACGTCGAGGTACTGCTGCCGCATCCCGGCCGCCGCCCGGATCGGCGAGTTCCGGCCGTCGCAGGCGAAGGTCAGGTCGGCGGCCAACTCCCCGGCGTCGCCGTGCTCGTCGACGTAGGTCACCCCGGTCACCCGGCCGTTCTCGGTGCGCAGTCCGGTGGCGGTGGTGCGCATCCGCAGGGTGAAGGCGGGCTCCTCGGCGGCGGCGCGGGCGATCAGGTCGAGGAAGTCCCACTGCGGGACCATGGCGAAGTACTTGTGCGGTCCGGGGATGCGCCGCATGTCGGCCATCACCACGGTGGTGTCGTCGACCTGGATCCGCATCTCCTCCAGCTTCGGGAACGGCAGCCGGGCGAACTCCGCGCCGAGGCCGAGGTCGTCGAGCAGGTTCAGAGTGGACGGGTGGACGGTGTCGCCGCGGAAGTCGCGGAGGAAGTCCCCGTGCTTCTCCAGGACGGTGACCTCGATGCCGGCTCTGGCCAGCAGCAGCCCGAGCATCATGCCGGCCGGGCCGCCGCCCACCACGCAGCATGTCGTGCGGTCCATGGTGTTGCCCCCTCGTCGCGTGCGCGTACGGATGCGTGACCGGGCCGTCGCGGCGGCACGCGCACGCGACTGACCGATCGGTTAGCAATCTAACCGATCGGTCAGTGATGGTGTTTCCGGGGGTCTCGCATCTCCGGCGGACGCCCGCGAGGGGTCAGGCCGTGGGCTGTTGCAGCACCAGCTCCCGTAGCACGTCCTCCATGGTCACCAGCCCCGCCAGCCGGCCGTCGTCGCCGATCACCGCGGCCACGTGCGTACGCGAACCGCGCAGCGCGGTCAGCACGTCGTCCAGCGGTGTCGCGGCCTTGACCCGGGCGATCGGGCGCAGCGCCGACACCGGGAACGGCGCGGTCCGCCCGGTGGCGTCCAGCGCGTCCTTGACGTGCAGATAGCCGAGGATGCGGCGGGTGTCGTCAACGACCGGGAACCGCGAGAACCCGGACTCGGCGGCCAGCCGCTCCAACTCCTCGGGGGTGATCCCCATCCGCGCCGAGACCACCTCGGACACTGGCAGCACCACGTCCCGCACCGGGCGGCGGCCCAGCTCCAGGGCGTCCCGGAGCCGCTCCTGGGCCCGCTCGTCGAGCAGCCCGGCGGCCCGCGAGTCCTCGACCAACTCGGCCAGCTGGGCGTCCGAGAAGGCGGCCGCGACCTCGCTCTTGGGCTCCACCCGCAGCAGCTTGAGCAGGGCGTTGGCGAGCGCGTTGATCGAGAAGATCACCGGGCGCAGCGCCCGGGCCAGCGCCACCAGCGGCGGCCCCAGCAGCAGCGCGGTACGGACCGGCTCGGCCAACGCCAGGTTCTTCGGCACCATCTCGCCGAAGAGCATGTGCAGATAGGTCGCCACGGCCAGCGCGATCACGAACGAGATCGGGTGGACCAGCGCGTGCGGGATCTGCACCGCGTCGAAGAGCGGCTCCAGGAGGTGCGCGATGGCCGGCTCCGCCACCGCGCCCAGCACCAGCGTGCACAGCGTGATGCCCAACTGGGCGGCGGCCAGCAGCGCCGAGACGTGTTGCAGGCCCCACAGCACGCTGCCGGCCCGGCGGTCGCCGGCCTCCGCGTGCGGCTCGATCTGACTGCGGCGGACCGAGATCAGCGCGAACTCGGCGCCGACGAAGAAGGCGTTGACGACCAGGGTCAGCAGGCCGACGAACAACTGGAACGCGATCATCGGCCGGCCTCCTCGCCGCCGACGCCGACCGGCGGGGCGTGCAGCAGCACCCGGGCCGCGCGGTGCCCGGAGGCGTCCAGCACGTCCATCGTCCAGCCCGCGACCTCCACGCTGTCGCCGGGCGCCGGGATGCGGCCCAGTTCGGTCGCGATCACGCCGGCCAGGGTCTCGTACGGGCCCTCCGGCAGCCGCAGGCCGATCCGCTCCAACTGGTCGGTGCGGGCGGCGCCGTCGGCCTGGTAGACCGCCCGCCCGTCCGCGTCGGAACCGGCCGCGGCCAGGTCCGGGGTCTCCAACGGATCATGCTCGTCGCGGACCTCGCCGACCACCTCCTCGACGATGTCCTCCAGCGTGGCCACCCCGGCCGTGCCGCCGTACTCGTCGATGACCACGGCCATCGTCCGCCGGCCCGACAGCCGGTCCAGGAGCCGGTCCACGGTCAGCGTCTCGGGCACCAGCAGCGGCTCGCGCAGCAGCTCGGAGACCGGGTGGCGGGCGCGCAGCTCGGCCGGGACGGCCAGCACGTCCTTGATGTGCGCCACGCCCACGACGCTGTCGAGGTTGCCGCGGTAGACGGGGAAGCGGGACAGCCCGGTGGCCCGGCACGCGCTGGCGACGTCCTCGGCGGTGGACTGCACCTCCAGGGCCACCACCTGCACCCGCGGGGTCATCACGTTCTCCGCGGTCAGGTCGGCGAGGTTCAGGGTCCGGACGAACAGCTCGGCGGTGTCCGCCTCCAGGGCGCCCGCCTTGGCGGAGTGCCGGGCCAGCGCCACCAGCTCCTGCGGCCCGCGGGCCGACGCCAGCTCCTCGGCCGGCTCCAGGCCCAGCCGACGGACGGTCCGGTTGGCGGTGTTGTTGAGGTGGGTGATCAACGGCTTGAAGGCGGCGCTGAAGCCGCGCTGGGCGGTGGCGACCCGCTTGGCGACGGCCAACGGACTGGAGATCGCCCAGTTCTTGGGCACCAGCTCGCCGATGACCATCAGGACGACGGTGGAGAGCGCGGTCCCCAGGACCACCGCCAGGGAGTCCGCGGCGGCGCGCGGCAGTCCGATCGCCAGCAGCGGACTGTCCAGCAGGGTGGCGATGGCCGGCTTGGAGAGCATGCCGATGAGCAGGCCCGTGACGGTGATGCCGAGCTGGGCGCCGGACAACTGGAAGGTCAGCCCGCGGACCGCCTTCAGGGCGCTGTCCGCGCCGCGCTCGCCGCGGGCGGCGGAGCGCTCCAGGTCGCCGCGCTCCACGGTCGTCAGCGAGAACTCCGCCGCGACGAAGATGCCGCAGGCGAGGGTCAGCAGAAGCGCCACGGCCAGCAGGAGCAGGTCGGTCATCGGGTCACCTCCGTCCCATGGTCGGACACGTTCGGGAGGATCGCGCCCTGTTGCGGGTCCTTCGCAGGGACGCGCCACGTCCTTCGCAGGGGCGTACGACAACTAGGAGGCTCGGCCATGGCCGGACGCTCACACACCTTTCGCCGGAGGGGGCCGGGACCTTCGGTGTCCCGTGCCGGAGAGCCCATGGTAAAGGGTCGGCAAAGGGGTATGCGTTCCGTTTCTGTGGCCCACGTTGTCGGCCGCCCCCGTGGGGGTTGCTCTTTGCGTCTGGGGCGCGGGGCGTTGGGTGGGCGGGAAGAGCGGTGGGTGCCACGTCCTGTCGTGGGTCGGTCGACTTGGGTATCCGGGCTGGTCAGGTGCCCTTGAGGTGTGCGATGACGGGGGCGAAGGCGTCCATGGCCGCGTCGAGGACGGTGAGGTAGGAGAAGCCGTAGCGGTCTCGGTGTTCGCGGAGCTGGTCGGCCATGTGCGCCGGGGTGCCGAGGAGGAGGGTGGGGACCTGGAGCGCCTGGTCCTCGGTTATGCCGACGCCCTGTGCGGTGATGTCGCGGGCGGCCGCGCGTCGGTCGTCGGTCACCTCCACGCGTTGGATGATCAGGTTGAGCTCGGCCGGCTCGGGGCGGTCCGCGGCGTACTTCCGGTACGTGGCGACCGACGCGGCCAGCTCGTCGGCCGGGAGCAGTGCCAGCGTGCCCTCCGGTTTGCCCGGCGCCTGGCGCGCGCCGGTGAACGCGGCGATCTCCGCGTGCCGCGCCGCCAGCCGCAGCATCCGGGGGCCGTTGCCGCCGATCATCAGCGGCGGGCGGGGGCGTTGGGCGGCCCGCGGAAGATGCTCGGGGTCGCCCAGCAGCCGGTCCAACTCCTCGATGGTGCGCTCCAGATGGGTCACCCGCTCACCGGCCGTCCCGAACGGCAGCCCGGCGTCGTCGTGTTCGCGCTTGACGTAGCCGGTGCCCAGGCCCAGCTCCAGCCGCCCGTCGGTGAGCGCGTCGGTGGTGGCCACCTCGCGGGCCAGCAACGAGGGGTTGTGGAACGCGGCGTTGAGCACGAAGGTGCCCACCCGTGGGTGCGTGGTCGCCGCGGCCGCGGACACCAGCGCCGGGAACGGCGCCGGCCACCCCAGGTGGTCCGGGACGAGCAGCACGTCATAGCCCAGTTCCTCGGCGTGCCGGCACTTCGCGCGCCAGGCCGGGCCGGAGCCGAGGGTGAGCAGGGTGACACCGAAACGGAACGGACGCGGCATGGGACCCCCTTGGACACGGGGTCGACGTGGAGCCGCGCGACCCTCAACGGACATGCAACCACGGTCGGTTGGCCGCTGGGTCAGATGGTGACGGTCAGTTCCTCGTACGTCAGCGTCACCGACTCCGCGGGTGCGCCGTCCTCCGGGGTCTCCCAGGTGGTCGGGCGGGCGCCGGCCAGCCGGTAGCGGCGCAACGGGGTGCGGTCGGCGGCGTAGTGGACCACCGTCACCGTCTGTCGGGGCCGGTCGGCGGCGCGTTCGGCCAGGCATCTGGTCAGCCAGTCGGTGAACGCGGCGCTCTGGTCCGGGCCGCGCACGATGGTGATCTCGCCGGGACTCCCCGCCCCGTCGGGGAGGCCGCCGGGCGGCGCGATGCCGAACGCCGTTCCGGACACCGAGCGGACCGTCTCGACCTGGAACGCGCCGAGTTCGACGGTGACCGCCGACGGGTGCCGGGTCTCGGGGGTCTCTTCGAGGGGCATGGGCTTCCTCCGCGCACAGGGGCGGGGCCGACCGGCCCCGTGTCGATAGCCCGACCGCTGCCCGGCCCGCTCCGGGCGCATTCCGCGGCTCGCTCGAACGGCGGCAGGAAGAACGATTCGGTTCGCTCGAAAGGGGCGGTGTCGGCCAACTCCGGGGCAGGAACCGGCCGTCGACGCCCGGCCGTCCGCGCCGTCCGGCCGCGGTCACCGCGCGTCGGGCGCGCCCGCCGCCTCCTCCGCGTCGAGGCCGCCCCAGATCTCGCCGGACAGCGCCACCGCGGCCTCGGTGTCGCCGGCGGCGCAGGCGTCGATCAGCGCGTCGTGCCGGGCGGCGGAGGCGCGGGCCGCGGCGCTGGAGAAGCGGCGCCGCTCCAGCCGGCGCAGCAGCGGGGTGTAGCGGCGGACGGTCTCGGCCAGCGCCTCGTTGCCGCACACCTCGATGGGCACGGCGTGCAGCGCGTCGTCGGCGGCGACCGCGGCGGCGGGGTCCTCGGCGTCCAACGCGGCGACGAACGCGGCGTTGGCCGCCCGCATCCGCGCCAGGTGCTCCTCGGCAAGGTGGGGCACGGCCGTGCGGACCGCGAGGGCGTGCATCGCCTGCACGACCGCGAGCGCGTCCCGGATCTCCTCGGCCACGACCGGGGCGACCCGGGTGTAGCTCTGCGGCTTGGACACCACCAGCCGCTCGCCGGCGAGGCGGGCCAGCGCCTGCCGTACGGGGGCGCGGGAGAGGCCCAGCTTCTCGGCGAGCTCGCCGTCGTGGAGCTTCTGCCCGGGCGGCAGTTCGCCGGAGACGATCGCCTCCACCAGCGCGTCGTACGCCTTGTCGCGCAGGAGCCTTCTCGGCACGGGTTCCAGTGCGGTCACCCCCTGATCCTAAGCGGCCGACCCCGGTGCCGGGCCGCCTGTGGGGAGCACTAACATTTCAGATGTCAGTGCGCGCGGCGGTCCTCGTCGGCGCCTTTCGCCGAACGGGGAACCGCAGGTCAGCCGGTCGAAGAGCGCTGCCCCACGGTTCCGGAAGGGAGCACCGTGCCGATATCCGCGCGGGGCGCACGGGCCGGCGTCGGCCTCCCCATGTGCCTCGGCGTGCTCGCCGCCGCCTGCTTCGCCACCACCTTCGTGCTCAACCGCACGATGAGCCTGGCCGGCGGCTCCTGGATGTGGACCGCGAGCCTGCGCTACCTGTTCATGGTCGTCCCGCTGGTGGCGCTGGTGGCCCTGCGCGGCGGACTGCCCGCGGTGCTGCGCAGCCTGCGGGCCCGACCGGGCGGCTGGCTGCTCTGGTCGACCGTCGGCTTCGGACTCTTCTACGCGCCGCTGACCTGGGCGGGGGAGCACGGCGCCGGCTGGTTGGTGGCCGCCACCTGGCAGGTCGTGATCGTCGCCGGCATCGCGCTCGGCGCGCTCGGCGGCGACCGGCTCCCGCTGCGCACCCTCGGCGTCTCCGCGCTCATCGTGCTGGGCGTCGTCCTCACCCAGCTCCGCGGCGCCGGCGGCACCGGGCTCGGCGACGCGCTGAAGGTGGCGCTGCCGGTCCTCCTCGCCGCGGTCGCCTACCCGCTCGGCAACCGCCGGCTGCTCGGGCGCGACGGACTGGACGGGGTGCAGCGGACGCTCGCCATGACGCTCGGTTCGCTGCCGCTGTGGCTGGCGCTGGCCGGCGCCGCCGCGGTCACCCAAGGGCCGCCGTCCGGCGGCCAGTTGACCCAGTCGCTGATCGTCGCGCTGCTCTCCGGCGTGCTGGCCACCACGCTCTTCTTCCGCGCCACCGACCTGGTCCGGAACCAGCCGGCCGCGCTCGGCGCGGTGGAGGCGACCCAGGCGGCCGAGGTGCCGTTCACCCTGCTCGGCGAGGCGCTGTTGGCCGGCGTCGCGGCGCCCGCGCTATCGGGGTGGGCGGGCCTGACGCTGATCGTCGCCGGACTGTGTGCGCACGCGCTGGGTCACGTACCCCGCGGCGGCGACCGCCAGCAGCAGCCCGACGGTGCTCAGGGTGAACGTCTCGAACGTGAAGCGGGAGACGCCCCACACGGCGCGGAAGGGGTACCGGACCCCGATCGCCGCCTCCAGGGTGCCGGGGAACAGCGCCACCCATGAGCCGAGCAGGATCCAGGCGTACACCAGGAGCGCCGCGACGGTGAACCCCGGGGTGCCGAACGGGACTTCGTAGGGGCGGGGCACCTCGGGGTGGCGCAGCCGGAGCGCCAGCAGCGCGGGGATCACCGCGAGTTAGGACAGCAGCAGCGTGGTGATCGCCACCGACAGCACCACGCCGAAGACGGCGGAGGCGTCGCCGTGCGCCAGGTGCATCGCGGCGAGCATGAAGGCGGTGGCGGCGACGCCGGAGAGCAGGTTCATCCGGACCGGCGTGCCCAGCCGCGGGTGGAAGGCGCCCAACGCCCGGGTGAAGAAACCGCCGTCGGCCGCCGCCCTCGCCTGTATCCGGTCGGCGACGATCATCCAGGCGCTGCCCTGGGTCAGCAGCGCCACCGCGAACAGCACCGCGACGCCGGTCAACAGCGGTCCGCGCCAACTCCCGTAGATCCCGAAGACCAGCTCGGCGGCGTCCATGAAGCCGGCGATCCCGGTGACCCGGCCCGGCGGCGCGGCCGACAGGATCGCCGCCACCGGCAGCAGGTAGCAGCCGGCGGCGATGGTGCCGGAGACCCCGATCGCCACCGGCACGTCGGCCTGCGGATCGTGCATCTCGTCGCCGGCCGCGTTGGGCGCCTCGAACCCGACGTAGGCGAACAGCAGCACCGGCACCAGCGCCAGGAACCCGGCGGCGGTGGGCGCGAAGCGGGCCTCGGCCAGCCCCCGGAAGCCGTGCTGGACGCCGTAGACCACCGCCGTGGCGGTGAAGAAGGCCAGCGCCAGGACCTTGGCCGCGGCGCCCGCCGTGGTGATCCACTTGCCGCGGCGCAGCGAGACCACCGCGGTGAGGATGGCGGCCCAGATGAAGACCAGCTTGAAGGCGTAGTCGGCGACGGTCCCGGAGCCGAGCGGGAAGACGAAGCCGTGCCAGGCCCGGGCGGCCAGGAAAACCAGCGAACCGCCCAGCCAGAACGGGTTGGTGACCCAGTAGAACATCGTCGTCAGCGCCGCCGGCAGCCGTCCGAACGCCACGTCCACCCACACGTACGGGCCGCCCTCCTGCGGGAACGCGGCGCCGGTCTCGGCGAACAGCAGGGCGTACGGCAGCAGGAACGCCACCGCCAGCACCGCGATCCAGGTGATGGCCTGCCCACCGCCCGCCGCGATCTGCCCGATCACGTCGAACGACACCACCGCGGCGACCCCCATCGCCACGATGTCGAACCGGCGCAGACTGCGCCGCAGATGAGGGACGGGGGCGGGGACGGGCACGGCGGCGATCCTCCTGGGCGCGGGGTCGCCGGACGGTCGCGCGGCCCGGCGGATCACATCGTGCGACATCGGATAGGGGGCCCGGCCGCGGCACGGCGGTCGGATCGCGCCGGTCGCCCCGATGGCCCGGGCACCGGCGGGTGTTCCCGAGCCTCGCTGACCACGGCCCTTGCCGGTGCTAGCGGACGCGCGCTAGCTTTGAGGGGTGGCGAAAACCCAGTTGAACGTCCGGGTGGACGAAGCCACCGCCGAAGCGGCGCGGGAGCGCGCCCTCCAGCGGGGAGTCAGCGTGAACCGTTACATCGAGGAGCTGGTCCTCAGGGACGCCGGCGAGGTCGGCCAGACCTTCGTCGAGGCCGCCGCGGACTTCATGAAGCAGTACGAGCGGGTCTTCGCCGAGGAGTTCGGCCCCGACCCGGGCCCCGGCCGCCTCCGCTCCACCCCCGACCACCCCGACGCCCTCCACGGGGAAGGACAGCCGGGCACAACGTGACACTGCGCATCGATCTCGCCTGGCTCCTCCTGATCGCCGAACAGCACACGCCGGGAGACCCGCAGGTCACCGACTGGGGCGCCCTGATGGCCGCGGTCGGCCGCCACGAGGTGGAGATATTCGGCGTCCCCGTCTACCCCGAGCCCCAGGACCGCGCCGCCGCGCTGCTCCAACTGCTGCTGCACGTACCGGCGTTGGAGCGCTCGAACGCCATGTTCGCGAGCGCCGTCGCCTACGGCTTCCTGGTCGCCAGCGGCCTGAAGGTCACCACCTCGCCCGAACGGGTCCGCGATCTGGCCCGCTTGGTGAAGGAGGGCACCACGGACGTCCAGGCCATCGCCGACGAGCTACGCGCCTGGACGCTCTGAACCGACCGGCCGCCGCGCGAGGGTGATGATCTCGGGGGCGCCGGGAGTGCACGGTCGCCGGTCCCAGTCCCCGTACTGCGCCTCGACCGCCAGCCCCGCCTCCGCCAGCCGGCCGGACACCGCCGCGGCGTCCAGGAAACGCAACGCCGCCCGGTCGACCCGTGGTGCCGCCCACCCTGGTCCGTCGAACGTCTCGGTGAACCGGACGACGTCACCCACCACCGGCAGCTCCACCTGGTGCGCCACCCGCGCCCGGCGGCCGTCGGGCCGGGCCACCTCGACCGCCCGGTCCGGCGTCCACCGCTCCCACGGTCGGACCAGCGGATTGCGGGTCTCGAAGGCGAAGCGGCCGCCGTCGCGCAGCGCCGAGTGGATCGCGGCCAGCGCCGCGCGCAGCTCCGCGTCGCCGATGAGGCACTGGAAGGCGTGGCCGGTCATCACCACCAGGTCGAACCCCGCGCCGGGACCGGAGCCGGCGACCTCCGGGGCGTCGGCCGCCGCCGCGTCGGCCAGGATCCACTCGATGTCGAGGTCGGCCCGACGGCGGGCCCTGCGAAGCATCGCCGGATCGGGGTCGAGCCCGCAGAGACGGCCGGTGTGACCGGCCTCCCGGGCGCGGTGCAACAGGGTGCCGGTGCCGCAGCCGACGTCGAGCACCGCGTCCGCGGCCCGTGCCAGGCCGAGGTAGAAGTCGTTGTCGGGGCCCCAGGGGTTGAGGGCGTCGTACCACTCGGCGTCGCCCTCGGGGCGGGTCTGTTCGGGGCGGGCGTGCTCCGTCATCGGACCAGTATCCGACCGGT
The DNA here is from genome assembly GCF_044769405.1 of Streptomyces sp. NPDC090442. Lineage (NCBI taxonomy): Bacteria > Bacillati > Actinomycetota > Actinomycetes > Kitasatosporales > Streptomycetaceae > Streptomyces > Streptomyces sp. NPDC090442. The sequence continues at coordinate 36,463 of NZ_JBIVXW010000044.1, read as the reverse complement.
CCCGCCGCCGCGGCGAGTCAATTACCCTGCGGCGGTGGGCTGTTGGGCACCGAGGCGGGTCGGGTCGAAGGCGCCCGAGCCGCCGAGTTGCGGGGACAGCCAGTCGGGGGCGGCGGCGCGGAAGGCGTCCGGCGAGAGGGTGCCGGAGCCCGCCGGGAGGGCGCCGAGGAGGGGGGCGCCGGCGGCCTCCGGCAGGTCGGCGAGGTTGCAGCGGGCCGCGAGCCCGGGCTCGGCCGGCCAGCTGCCGATCACCACGCCGGGGGAGTCCAGGCCGTGCGAGCGCAGCGCCAGCGCGGTCAGCGCCGTGGCGTTGAGGGTGCCGAGACCGGCCTCGACGACCACCAGGACCGGCGCGCCGGCCATCCGCGCGGCGTCGGCCAGGGTGTTCCCCTCGTCGTCGAAGCGGACCAGCAGCCCGCCGGCGCCCTCGACCAGGACCAGGTCGTGCGAGGCGGCCAGTTTCGCCGCGGCCTCGGCGATCTCCTGCGGGCGCACCGCCGGCAGCCCGGCCCGCCGGGCCGCCGTGTTGGGTGCCAACGGCTCGGGGAAGCGGGCGAGTTCGCTGAGGGTGACCGGACCGGCCAGCCGCCCGACCTCCGCCGCGTCGCCCGGCTCGTCCACCGCTAGTCCCGTCTGGGCGGCCTTGAGGACGGCCACCGAACGACCGCGGCGGAGCGTCGCCGCGGCGACCGCGGCGGTGGTCACGGTCTTGCCGATCTCGGTACCCGTACCGGACACGAACAGCACCGACATATGGTGTGCGCCTTTCCGACTCTTCGCTGGTGGTGGGGGTTTGGGGAGGGGCGGGGCCGGTGGCCCCGCCCCGTGCCGCGGCGTCAGCCCGCGCGGGCCGCCGCGCACACCGCGGCGCAGATCCGCGCCACGTCCGCGTCGCCGGTGATGTACGGCGGCATGGTGTAGATCAGGTCCCGGAACGGGCGCAGCCAGACGCCCTCTTGGACGGCGGCCCGGGTCGCGGCCGCCACGTCCACCTCGTGGTCGAGCTGGACCACGCCGATCGCGCCCAACACCCGGACGTCGCGCACTCCGGCGGTGCCGGCCGCGGCCGCCAGCCCGCTCCGCAGCCCGGTCTCGATCCGCTCGACCTCCCGCGCCCAGTCCTGGGACAGCAGCAGCTCGATCGAGGCGTCGGCGACGGCGGCGGCCAGCGGATTGCCCATGAAGGTGGGGCCGTGCGCCAGCACCGGCAGCTCGCCGTGGGAGATCCCCTCGGCCACCTCCGCGGTGCACAGCGTCGCCGCCAGCGTCAGATAGCCGCCGGTCAGCGCCTTGCCCAGGCACATCACGTCCGGCACGACCCCGGCGTGCCCGGCCGCGAAGAGGGCGCCGGTCCGGCCGAAACCGGTGGCGATCTCGTCGAGGATCAGCAACACCCCGTGGGCGTCGCAGGCTTCGCGGAGCACCCGCAGATAGCCGGGGGAGTGGAACGCCATCCCGCCCGCGCCCTGCACCACCGGCTCCACGATCACCGCCGCCAACTCCTCCGCATGACGGGCGATCAACTCCCGTAGATGCGCGGCGTACGCCGGGTCCGGCGGGGCGTCGAAGCCGGCCGGCGGCGCGTCCGCGAAGAGCTGACGGGGCAGCACGCCCTGCCACAACTCGTGCATCCCGCCGTCCGGATCGCACACCGACATCGGGTGCCAGGTGTCGCCGTGGTAGCCGCCGCGCCAGGTCAGCAGCCGCTGCTTGCCCGGCTTGCCCCGCGAACGCCAGTACTGGAGGCACATCTTGACGGCCACCTCCACCGACACCGAACCGGAGTCGGCGAGGAAGACGTGCCGGAGCGGCTCGGGGGTGATGTCCACCAGCCGCTTGGCGAGCCGGACCGCGGGCTCGTGGGTGAGCCCGCCGAACATCACATGGCTCATCCGCTCCAACTGGCCGCGGGCCGCCTCGTTGAGCACCGGGTGGTTGTAGCCGTGCACCGCCGACCACCAGGACGACATCCCGTCCACCAACTCCGTTCGCCCCTCGGCCGGTTGGGCCAGGCGCAGCCGGACGCCGCTGGCCGACTCGACCAGCAGCGGCTCGCTCCGGCCGGGCATCGGCCCGTACGGGTGCCAGACGTGCTGCCGGTCGAGCGCCAACAACTCGGCGGGGGCGAGCGACTCAGGCATTGGGCGGCAGGTCGGTGCCGGCGCCGCGGCGGCGCACCGCGACCAGATCGCGCCGGGTCTCCTCGGAGGGGGCCGGGACGGTGGCCTCGGGGGCGGCCGCCGGCTCCGCGTCCGCGTCCGTCGCGTCCCTGCGGTGCGCCGGCAGCGTGGCGGTGTCGGTGCCCTCCACCTCGAACCCGGCGTCCGCGATCATCGCCAGGTCGTCCTTGCCGGCCTGCCCCTCGCTGGTCAGGTAGTCGCCCAGGAAGATGGAGTTGACCAGGTGCAGGGCGAGCGGCTGGAGGCTGCGCAGATGCACCTCGCGACCGCCGGCCAGCCGGACCTCCACGTCCGGGCAGACGAACCGGACCATCGCCAGGATGCGCAGGCAGCGTTGCGGGGTGAGGTGCCACTCCTTGGCCAACGGGGTGCCCTCGAAGGGGATCAGGAAGTTGACCGGCACCGAGTCCGGGTCCAGCTCGCGCAGGGCGAAGACCACGTCCACCAGGTCGGCGTCGGACTCACCCATGCCGGCGATCAGTCCGGAGCAGGCGGACATGCCCGCGGACTGGGCCTGTTGGACGGTGTCGACCCGGTCGGAGAAGTCGTGCGTGGTGCAGATGTCGCCGTAGGTGGCTTCCGAGGTGTTGAGGTTGTGGTTGTAGGCGTCGGCGCCCGCCGCGCGCAGCCGCTCCGCCTGGCCCTCGCCGAGCAGCCCCAGGCAGGCGCAGACCTCGATGCCCTCGTTCTGCTCCTTGATGGTGGAGATGGTCTCGGTGACCCGCTCCACGTCCTTGTCCGTCGGCCCCCGGCCACTGGCCACCAGGCACACCCGCTTGGCGCCGCCGGCCACCCCGGCCGCGGCGGCCTTGGACGCGTCGTCCGGCTTCAGCCAGGTGTACTTGAGGATCTCCGCCTTCGAGCCCAGCCGTTGGGAGCAGTACGAGCAGTCCTCCGGGCACAGGCCCGACTTGAGGTTGACGAGGTAGTTGAGCTTGACCCGCCGCCCGAACCACTCGCGGCGCACCTTCCCCGCCGCGGCCACCACGTCGAGCAGTTCGTCGTCGGACGTCGCCAGCACGGCGAGCGCCTCGTCACGGGTCGGCACCTCGCGCCGCAGTCCCTTGTCCACCAGTGTGTTCAGCAGGTCCATGGCCCTGATCCTGGCGTACGCGCGGGGCCCCGGCCAAGGAGGATTCCCACAATGCCCGGCGATCGGGGTGTGTGTATCACCACACCGTCTCCGGGCGGAACGACCACTAACGTCTATCGACAGCCCACAATCGAGGCCCCGCAGGCCCGTTGCCGGAGCCGTTCCCCGACGCCCGCGCACCGGGCCGGGGACGAGGCGCGGTGCCCGGGCCGACAGACGAAGGACGCCGATGCCGCAGGACCCCGCTCCGACGCTGCCGTACGACACCCCGGACGCGCCCGTCGCGGCCCCCCGGCCGTCCCCCGACGCCGTCCCGCGACCCGCCCCCGGCGCGGCGTTCGACTGGCTCGACGACGCGCGCGCCGCACGCCACCGCGCCGGCCTGGTCCGCACCCTGCGGCCCCGCCCGGCCGACTCCGCGGTGCTGGACCTCGCCGGCAACGACTACCTCGGGCTGGCCCGGCACCCCGAGGTGACCCGGGGCGCGGCCGAGGCCGCCCACCGCTGGGGCGCCGGCGCGACCGGCTCCCGGCTGGTGACCGGCAGCACCGAACTCCACGCCCAACTGGAGCGCGAACTCGCCGCGTTCTGCGGTTTCGAGGCGGCCCTGGTGCTGTCCTCCGGCTACGCCGCCAACCTCGCCGCGGTCACCGCGCTCACCGCCCCCGGCACCCTGGTCGTCTCCGACGCCGGCAACCACGCCTCCCTCATCGACGGCTGCCGGCTCTCCAGGGCCCGCACCGAGGTGGTCCCGCACGCCGCCCCGGAGGCCGTCCGCGCCGCGCTGGCGGGCCACTGTGGCCGGGCGCTGGCGCTCACCGACTCGGTCTTCTCGGTGGACGGCGACGCCGCGCCGCTGCCCGCGCTCGCCGACGCCTGCCGGACCCGGGACGCCGCGCTGGTGGTCGACGAGGCGCACGGGCTGGGCGTGTTGGGCGAGGGCGGCCGGGGCGCGCTGGCCGCCGCGGGGCTCGCCGGCGACGCCGACGTGGTGGCGACGGTGACCCTCTCCAAGTCCCTCGGCTCCCAGGGCGGTGCGGTGCTCGGCCCGGCCCGGGTCATCGAGCATCTGGTCAACACCGCCCGCTCGTTCATCTTCGACACGGGGCTGGCGCCGGCGGCGGTCGGCGGCGCGCTCACCGCCCTGCAGCTGCTGCGCCGCGAGCCGCATCGCCCGGCGCGGGTCCGGCAGGTGGCCCGGGAACTGCACGCCCGGCTCACCTCGGCGGGGCTGACGGCGGTCCGTCCGGACGCCGCGGTGGTCTCCGTCCGCGCCCCCTCCCCGGAGGCGGCGGTCCGTTGGGCCGCGGACTGCCGGGCGGCCGGGCTCGCGGTCGGCTGCTTCCGCCCGCCGTCGGTGCCCGACGGGATCTCCCGGCTGCGGCTGACCGCCCGCGCGGACCTGACGGACGCTCAGGTCGCCGCGGCGGCCGACACCGTCGTGGCGACCGCGCCGGTGGCCGGATAACGCCGCCCGACGGCACCGGTGGCACGGTCGCACCGGCCGCGCCGCCCCCTGGCGCCCCATACACCCCAAACACCGTTCGCCGCACCAGAGTTCACCGCATCAGGTGAGCTCACACCGAGAGAACTCTGTATATCTTGGGTGATCACCCGCCACACCGGCAGCATGGGTGGCAGTCTGGCGCACAGTACACATCCGAGGACGTCGGGCCCCGGCCGGGAAGCGCGTTCCCCGTGGGTCACGGCCGCGCCTCGGCGGGAAAGGGACGGCGTCGTCATGGCAGACCACCAGGAATCCACCCGCACACTGCCGAGCCTGGACGCCTCGGTCGCCGCCGCCCGGGGACACGTCCGGGACGTCCTCGTCCAATGGGGCCTACCGCCCGACGCGGCGGCCGTCGACGACCTCGTCCTGATGGTCTCCGAGCTGGCCACCAACGCCGTGCAGCACACCCGCGGCCGCTCCCCGCACTTCACCGTCGCACTCCGCCTGGACCGCGACGAACGGCTGTGCCTGGGCGTCGCCGACGGTCAACCGCGCCCACCGCGGCGGCTGCCCGCCGCGGTGCAGCAGGACAACGGCCGGGGCCTGGTGATCATCCGCTCCCTGGCCGCGGAACGCGGCGGCCGGCTCTGGGTCGAACCCACCGCCGGCGGCAAGACGGTCTGGGTAACGGTGCCTTGGCCACCCACCACCTCCCGATGACCGCGGCGCGACGGCGACGTCTTCCCGACCACACCGTCAACTTACCTGGCCCCACGGACAGTTGGCCGGGTCAGCGCACCCGCCCGTACCAGACGGTGCGGCTCCAGATCCGTTCCAGCCGGACCACCGCGCCGGCCTTGGGCGCGTGCCAGATCCGGTTCTCGCCGGCGTAGATGCCGACGTGGTAGACGCCGCTGCCGGCGTGGAAGAAGACCAGGTCGCCGCCCCGGCGGGCGGAGCGCGAGACGTGCTCGGTGTGCCGGTACTGCTGCGCCGCGGTGCGCGGCAGGGCCCGTCCGGCGCGCCGGTAGGAGTAGCGGGTCAGCCCCGAGCAGTCGAAGGCGTCCGGCCCCTGGGCCCCCCAGCGGTACGGGGCTCCCTCCTTGGAGGCGGCGATCCGCAGGGCCTTGGTGGAGACGGAGGCTAATTCGGGCTCCGCGGCCGCTCCCGGGGCCGGCGCGGGACCGCCCAGGGTGACCAGGGTGAGTGCGGAGACGGTGCCGGCACGCACCAGGAGGTGCGACTTCTGCATGCGCATAGCCATGCGCAACCCTTCGTCAGCCGGTGATCCGGACCGCGACGGTCGCCGCCGGCCCGGACCGCCCCGTCGCTGTGGCGGGGGCTTGTCGTCGAAGGGATCGTCACGCACCACCCACCCGATTTCCGAGCTGAAATTGCGGTGTGTGATATTGGTCACGTTTGGTGCGAATGGGTGGTTTTATCCCAAGTGGCCCGATTGTCGGCGCGTCGACGGGGCCGGGACCAGCGTCGAAACCCAAGGGGTGCGGGAAATTCCGGCAACTCGCGCAATTCCGCGTCCCCTTACCGTAGCCGCGCCCGCTACGCCGTCTGTGCACTCATCAGTCGTACGTGTCTCCACAGCGCGGGGCCCGTACCCCCGTAACGCGCCCCGCGCGAGGGCCCGTACGACTCCCGCGGGCCTGCCCCGCGACGGTCGGGTCAGGGCTCGTCCCGCGGTGGCACGGTCACCCGCCGCGCCCGGCGCTCCCCGTCCAGCACCCGCAGCGCCCGGCCGAGGGTCGCGCTGTGCAGTTCGCTCTCGCCGCGGTCGTGCATCACGGTCAGCGCCTCCCGTAGCTCGATGGACTTGCTCACCAGGGCCTGGGCGGCGCGCAGACCCTGGTAAGTGGTGGTGCCGCGGGCCGGGTTGATCCGGCCCAGGAGGTCCAGGACCTCCAAGTAGCAGTCGACCAACCGGCCTTCGGCCCGGGTGAGGGCCGGCAACGGCGGCAGTTCCGGCAGCACCGGAGTCTCACCTCCCCAGGGGCGTGAGCCCGGCGTGCCCGCGGCCTTGGGTGAGGGCGTCGATGAGCCCGTACTCCAGGGCGGCGGGGGCGTCGAAGAAGGTGTCCCGCTCGGTGTCCGCGGCGATCCGCTCGCGGGGCTGCCCGGTGTGCTCGGCCAGCATCTCCTCCAGCTTGTCGCGGGTGCGCAGCAGCTCCTCGGCCTGGATCTGCAGGTCGTCGGCCTGGCCCTGGACCGCCTCGCCGAGCGAGGGTTGATGGATCATCACCCGGGCGTGCGGCAGCGCCAGCCGCTTCCCCGGAGTGCCGGCGGCCAGCAGTACCGCGGCCGCGGAGGCCGCCTGGCCCAGGCAGATCGTCTCCACGTCGCAGGAGACGAAGCGCATCGTGTCGTAGATCGCGCACATCGCGGTGAACGAGCCGCCGGGGGAGTTGATGTAGAGCGAGATGTCCCGGTCCGGCGCGGCGTGTTCGAGGTGCACGAACTGTGCCATCACGTCGTTGGCGGAGGCGTCGTCGATGGGCGTGCCCAGGAAGACGATCCGCTCGTCGAGCAGCTTGGAGTAGGGGTCCAGGGTCCGGGTCCCGTAGCTGGTGCGCTCGGTGAACTCCGGCAGGACGTAGCGGGCCGTCGGCCGCAGCATGACTGCTCCCTTCCGTCTGTAAAAAATGTACAGGATGTACATCTCGTTAGAATGGGAACGCATTCCAGTGATCAAGTCAAGCGTCCAGGTCGGAGGGGCTTTTTTGCTCCTCGCTGGGACTCGTGCCTCACATTCCTGTCACCGTTTGATGGGCGTCATTGCCCTCACCTTCGGGACCTCGCCAGCCGTTCCCCCGATGTCGCTGGCCGGCCTGACCTGCGAGCTTGTCGCGACTCGCCGCGATATGAGCGTCTGCCAACGGGTGCGTGCGGCCCGGCCCTTCACTGTCGTACGTCAGTTGACCAACTGGATCCTCAAGGAAGGCCTTCAGAAGGCCGATTGGAATGCCTGAGCCTCAACAGGCCCGTCGCTGCATGGCGGTCGTCAGCGATCGGGTCGGCATCCCCGATCATGAGAGCTGCCTGGGACGACGGATCACGTAACGCTGGGAGCGGACATGACGGTGGAGGTCGGCACGCAGCAGGAGCGCGTCGCGGGGCGTGTGTGGATGGTGCGCTGGCTCCCGATGGCCGTCCCTCCGCCGGCGCGGTGCGTCTCACGTGTTCCCGCTCGGCCTGTCTCGATGTGCACTGTGTCGGCGCTGTTGAGGGGCGCAAGGCCGCGGTCGCGTACGTCAACATGCACCTGGACGCCTCTGCAAGGATGGCGGACCGCGCGGTGCGGCCTGGTACGGCTGCCGCACCGCCGAGTGCGGGTGGCATCCGGCGGTGGGAGTGGTGCGGTGCGGCGGACCGTGGCCTTGTCCGCGTACGCGGGCCGGGCCGGGCCGGGCGATTGTGGCGGATCGCGGAAACCTGCCCCCGCTGCGCAGCCGCCACCCCCGGGTGCCGCGTCCTGGCCACAGCCCCACCACCCCGCCCCACGGTGCCCCCGGTGATGGCACGACGAGCGCCAGCACACGACGCTGCGGCCGCGGTGTTCTCCGATCGTTTCCCCGTCGCGGAGGTCTCCGCGCTGATCGGCGAGCCCACCGAGGTGCCCCGGGCTCGCGCCGTCTCGCCTGGCACGGTGTCCCGAGGGGGCAGAGGAGGGGGAAGGATCGCGCAGCGGAACGTTCCCGACAACCAGCAGCCCGATGCGCTGCACAGAGAACTGATCGAGCTCGGGGATGCGTTCCGCGCCTACCAGCAGCTCACGGAACCTGACCTGGCGCTCCTCGCCGCATTGCTCGGGCGCAAGGCCCGTGCCTTCGCTCAGTGGGCCGAGGTCACCGGCACCCCCTCTCTGCGGCATGAGGCCGACCGCGCCCTCAAGGCCACGCAGACCCCCGCGAGATGCACCGCAACCGCACCGGCACGGCTGCCCCTGACACTACGAGCACCGACGAGTCCACGGTGGAAAGGCTTATGACTCCGCCGCGTATTCACGAGCATGCGGGAGCGGCGCAAGGTAGAGGCGGCGTTGTTGTGGGAGGGGCGGACCGCGGGTAAGCCGGCAGTCGGTATGAGCGTGACCGCTTCGGGTGGGTCGGTATCGTGGGAGGAACGAATCGGAGGCATCGGAGGGTGATTGTGAGTGCTCAGCCTGGAGGGCCGTACGGGCCCTTGATCCCTGTGCCGGACCTTAACCCGGACGCGCTGCGGGCCGCTGTCGCCAAGATTGCTCCTAGCAGGCTGCCTGCGCTCACGCAGCACCTTTTCGAGGCGACGACCAACGCTCAGCAGACCCAGAGCCTTGCGCCGCTGCGCGCCTTCGTTCATTCCTGGGCCGTGTTCATCGCGATCGAGCGGCACCCTGAGCGCGCTGCCCGTCTCAGGGAGCTGGAGCGGATCGTGGATGCCGGTGAGCAGGACCCGGCCAAGGCGATCGACGAGATTCGCCAGATTCGTCGCGCGGCAGAGGCTGAGGCAGGCTTGTGACCAATTGGAGCTGGGAGTACAACCCGAGCGAGGAGCATGTCGCGGCCGGGCTTCCGCTTGGCGTCATTGCCGAGGTCGAGCGGCTGGCCACCGAGCTCGCCGCGCTGGGAGGTGATGCGATGAAGGTCGGCCGACCAGTGGACCGTGAGGGCGGGCTGCGGGAGTTCGACATTCTGGGCGGCCGCGGCTTCATCAGCTTCCTCGCCGTCCCACGCCACCGCTGCATCTACATCTGCAACGTCACCTGGTACGGGTGAACTCCACTGCTGTGAACCGCCGTCCCCCTCAACCAGGCAAAAATCGCGCAGAGTTCGGCGACACCAGACCGCGACGAGCAACAGGCCGGATCGTAAACCCACTTGCTTGATGGTGCGTCAACGGGCAGTCATTCAGGGCACCCTGTCACCGGCAGGTAGATCGGCAAGTGCCTACACGACATCGGGATTCGACTCCAACAGGATCGGTCCGCTGCGCTGCTCAACCTCAAGAGCGAGCTGCCTGTAGCCGTCCTCGCCCGAAACTTCACCATGCTTCGCCACCGCATCCTCCTTGGATAACAACACTCTCTGTCACCACCGAAAGTGCGACAGGGCGTTGATCGGACAGACCCGAAAAGATCGACGCATCACAGGTTAAAGCGACCTCTCAGCGGGCGTTTCAGTCGTCGGGTTGAGGGGCAGTGGGGTCGACGGTACGGGTGTGGAGTCGGGCGTCGGGGCCGATAAGAGCGATGGTTAGGCGGCCGTTGGGAGTGTATCCGGCGGCGGGGGTTGTGGAGGAAGGGGTCGGTGGGGATGGGGGTCCAGGTCGGCTGGAACGGGCTGCCGTCGAGGAGCTGTTGGGCGAGGGTGAGGGTGCCGTCGTCACGGCGTTGGAGGAGGGCGACGTGGTGACCGTCGGGGTGGACGGTGGCGGTGGGGGGTCGAATCCGGGGGTGGGGTCGAGGAGTTCGGGCTGGGGGGTTCCAGGGGTGGGAGAGCATCAGGAGACGGCCGTCGGTCTGTTCGAGGAGGGTGACGGGGCCGGCGGGGCGGGGCAGCAAGGTGGCGTAGTCGCGCAGGAGGGGGCCGCCGGGCTTGGCTTGGTACCAGCGCAGCATGCCGGTTGGGGTGGTGGCGTAGATCTCGGTGGTGCCCCGGCGCAGGTGAGGGCGGTGGCACCGTCCAGGATGCCGCCGTGTAGGTCGCGCCATTGGCCCCAGCCTTGGGGGGAGGCATTGCGGACGCTGAGCCCGGTGCCGAAGTTCCTTAGCAGGAGCATGGGTTGGCCGGAGGCGGTAACGGTAGCCACGGGCATGCCGACGGCGCGACGACGGTCGGGGTTGTGCTGGTCGTGGGGGCTGCCCAGGTTGTTCCAGGTGCCGAATTCGCCGTCTGGACTGCCCTGTCGCAGGTGCATGGTCTCGCGGCGGTGGCCCTCGGGAGCGGTGGCGATCTGGGCGCGCAGGGCGAACAGGTGGAGACGGCCGTTTCCGTCGCGGACGGTGTCCAGGCGAGCCAGGCAGCGTGTTTCGTCGTCCGGCCAGGTGCCCAGGGGGTGGGGGCCGGTCCAGGTGGTGCTGTCTGGGGTGTCCTGGGTCCACTGCTGGGGGCGGCCGCCCAGGACGGCGAAGGCCGTCAGGCGGCCGTCGCCGCGCAGGTGGAGCCAGTTGGTGCTGGGGCGCCAACGGTGGGTGGTGCTCTGCCCGTAGTAGCGGTTGAAGGCGCGGTTGCCCAGGGGGCGGTCGCCGCACTCGCCTGGGTTCTTGAGGCAGTCGTGGCCGTCCTCGCCGCCGTAGATAGCTAGGTAGCGGAACTTCTCCGCTGCGGCGGTGGCGCTGAGGTTGTCGGGCTGGAGCTTGTTGCAGTAGCCGGCGTAACTCTCCACCGCCGGTCGGTGATCCGGGGTTTCGCGTTCGTATTGGCGCAGGGCGGCCATGGCGAAGAGCGCGGCGGCGGTGTGGTCGGAGTTGTCGCAGTAGGTGACGGTGTCGGTGGTCGCGTTGTAAGCGGTGCGGGCCGGGTCGGGGTTCATGATGCGCACGACGGACGGCTGGTAGGCGCGCAGAATGTCTGTGAGGGTGTGGATGACGCCGTCGCGAGTGAGCGGCCGGCCGTCGTGCTTCTCCGGGATGGGACTGCCGGTGGGGCGGAGGGTGCCCAACTTCTCGATCTGCTGGGCCCACAGGTGGAGGACCTTGTCGTCCGGCAGGGCCACACAGGTACGCAGGTTGAGGAAGATCAGGGTGATGCGGCCGTCGTCGAGGGTGTTGATCTCGGCGGTCACACCTTCGTGGATGCTCAGCGTTTCGCAGGTCCAGGGGGCGTGGCGGTTGCCGGTGGTCATGTCGGCGTAGGCGGCGCGGATGCCGTGCTGGCGGGCCGCGGTGTAACCGGGGTAGTCGGGCTTGGCGTGCTTGCGCGCCGGGTCGTCCATGGCCAGGTTGATGCCATCGGCCTCGCCGGTCGTCAGGTAGACGCTGACGACCGGGATGCCCGCACGGACCGTGTGCAGCAGGTCCGGCGTCATGAAGTACAGATCGTCGTCAGTGTGCGCGCAGATCTGCACATGGGGCGCCGGCGTTCCGGGATCGCCGGGGCGGCCGTTGCGTGCAGCCGACTGGGGCGTGGCGGAGCGTCGGAACAGGCGCATGGTCAGTGGGCCTTTCGCAGGAGCATGCAACGCGGCAAGCCGCGCACGGGTATGGGAAGTTGGAGGGTGCCTCAACGGGCGCGGACGGCGTCAGTCCGCAGGGGTGGGAAGGCGTCGGCGGAAGTCGGCTCCGCTTAGGGCGTTGCCGCGCGCACCTGGGCTGCTGCCCGCGCCATCCCTTGTTTGAGCAATCGGGCGGCGGGCCGTTCCACGTAGCGATGCACCAGCCAGGCAGCCACCAGCATCGTTGCGACGGCCCCGGCCAGCACGGCGTACGGCGACAGATGCGGCTCCAGAAATCCGATCAGCTTCCGGCCGATGTCCTGGTGAAGCAGGTACAGCGGGTAGGCCAGCGCACCCGCGTACGGCAGCCAGCGCCACTGGATCCACGACAGTTTGCCGGTGGCGATGAGCGCCATCACCGCGAAGCACACGTGCGAGGATGACCACGATCGGCCAGAACGGAACGCCGTGGCCTATGTAGCGCGGAATGCGCGTCCACGAGGAGTGGACGAAGGGCAGGCAGGCACCGAAACACACCAGTACCAGGCCCGTGAGCACCTGGTTGGGGCCGAAGCGGTGCATGAGGTAGAAGGCGATGCCCGCGATGAAGTACCAGCTGTAGTCGGGCATCACCAGCAGGCGTACCGGGCTGTCGCCGTAGTTGGCGAAGACCGCGCTGGCCACCACCCACACCCAGCAAACGCCAGCACGCGCCGGTAGGCCAGCGCCCACCAGGCGAGCGCGGCGAAGAGCAGGTAGAAGCGCATCTCGGCGAAGAGTGTCCAGTAGACCCCGTCGACGTGCTCCACGCCGAGCGGCTCGTGGAGCATGGTGAGGTTGGTGAGCACCGTCCGCCACGACAGCCGGTCTCCGTCACCGCGGAAGACGATGAGGCCCGCAGCCGTTGCCAGCACGGCGAACCAGTACGCGGGGAACAGCCGCACCACCCGCGAGGTGAAGAAGTCGCCAAGTGACCTCCCCCAGCAGCTCATACAGATGACGAACCCGCTGATCAGGAAGAAGAGCTGAACCCCGAGCCACCCGTAGGCGGCCAGGGAGAAGGAATCGGGGAACAGCGCCTTGGCGTCCGACGACCACGCGCCTTCCCGCGCGACGAAGTGATACAGGACCACGGCCAGCGCTGCCAGGAGCCGCAGCCCGTCCACTACGACGATCCGACGTCGCGGACGTCCCCCCCGCAGTCGCAGCTCCGGGCTCCGTGGACGGTCTCCCGTTCGTCGGAACCGCGGTTGCGCTGCCGCTCGCTATACCCATCGCACTTCCATCTACTCCATGCCAAATCCACGAAAGTTTACACAATCCTCATATGCCGTAGATCCGTCGTTGGTCGTACGAGGCGTCTTGCCTTGCGCGTGGTGGCAACGGGCGGCTGGCGACTACGCGGCACGCTTTGGCTCCTGCCGAGAGCGGAACTACAGTGCGGAGCAGCGTGTCCTTGCCCTGGGACACGGCCCGCAGGCCCTCTTCCCTCGAAGCGCCGTCACACGCATTCAGGCGTGAGGGCTGCTCTCTACGCCTAGAGAGTCTCGTCGTAGGGAAGGCGTACCAGAGGCGACGGAAGCAATTCGAGGCCAATGCAGCCCACCCTGAACCCCGTCGCAAGAACTCCGGCCGTAGCACTAGCTAAACTTTAAGATTGAAATCCCCGGAGAGCCTTAAGGGTCTCCGGGGATTTCCGCTCTGCGGCCTGTGCGCCTAGTGGCGAAGCTGCCTCATGAGGCTCCGGACCTTATACCAGGATACAGTGGCTAGCGCCTCGGGCGAGGCGGATTCTCTACCACCTCAACGCCGGCGAGAACATCCAGATCAAACCCGGTTGACGTGCCATCGGCAACGTCCTGCATACACTGCACCAGTTCTTCTACGTTAGGCTTTGCGCATCCCGTCCGGATGTAAAATTCGGGCCGCGAGAGCATGCTCAGAGACTCAGCCATAACACAGGCCACCCGCATGAGCTCTTCGCGATCGACCGTAATCACGACCTGTCCAGTACTTTCATTGACATGCATTTGGCATCCTAACTTTTCGCCAGGCGGTTTTTGAACGCTTCGAACGTATCCTTGTACGCTGTCATCGAGTATTCATTCCTCTGAATGACGACGACGCCGCGCTCTCGGTCGTACCAACCCTTGCCGCCGTTCTTCATTGGAGCTCCGTCGCCCCGGCCAGCAAAGCCGTCGAGATAATCTGCCAGCTGGTCGTCCGTCATGTCGAAATGATGGCTGCCAGTCTTGCCAGTCTTCTTCAGTTCCGCTTCGGCCTCGTCACGGATATGGAGCGTACCGTTGTAGGCAGCGTCACCGCAGCCTTCCATACCTCCGACGTTGTGGACGAGGATTGGAGCATCGCCCGCCGCAACATAGTAGGTGTGGATGCCTTCGACGGTGAGGTTGTAGACCTTGCGGGCCTCGGTCCAGGTACGAGTGCCAACGACTTCGCGCAAGTCGCCGTCGGGGGTGCGGAGTCTGTCACCCACCTTGAGTCCCGCGGCGTTCAGCCATCGTTGCTGGTTATTCACCCAGAACGGATGTCCAGCGGTGGCGGTGACACTTCCGACTTTACCGTCGATGTCGACGGTAACCTCGATCAGGTTCTTCTGCCCCTCGCCTGTGATCACCTTGGTGACCACACGCGCATGGGTCACGCCGGTACGAGGGTCGGTGGCCAGGACCTTCTGTCCAGTCCGAATGTCCTTGATCGCCCGGCGGGTGCCATCTTTCATCACCACCAGAGTGTCTGGCGTGAAGCTGTTGTACTCGGCTGCCTGAGCCAAGTTAACGGGGCACGAAGGAGACTTCCGGAACTTTTTAAGGGTCTCCTGACTCTTGTTGATCAGCTTCTTGGCCGTGGCAGACTCTTCAAGGAACTTATCGATGCCCCCGACGATGCGGGAGATCGCCTTGGAGATTTTCGGTATTTCCTTGATGACTTGAAGGGCCTTGCCCCAGGGGAGGGCGCCGACCACTGTCCAGAAGCAGCTTTCGATGTTCCCCTCGGTGAAGCACTGCTTGATGTCACCAAAGAGGAGATCGACGATAATCTGGCCACCGTTTTCGAGCAGGAAGTCCTTGATCGACTTATCTGACTGTTGTCGGGCCTTCTCGTACTCCTCAGGCGTCATTCCCGCCTTTTTGAGGGCCCACTTGTCCAGATCGTTCAGGGAAGGGCCGCCGCCCTTGCCATCCTGCTTGACGGCCTCCGCCCGCCGCTTGCGCTCCTGTTCCCGCTCGTATTCCTCGGCCTTGTTTGCCGCCTCGTCCGCTTCCTTGGCGTACTTGTTGGCGTTCTTGGCGGCTTCTTCCGCGGACTTGGCGTGGTTTTCGGCGGAGCTGGCGAGTTTGTCTGCGGCGTCGGCGTCCTTTTCCGCCTGGGCTGCCGCGCCCTGGGCGACGCTGGCTTCGTGTTCGGCCTGGTTGGCGGCGCTGTTGGCTGCGGCGGCGTGTTGGTCTGCTTCGGCGGCGGCCTTGCGGGCTCGTGCGGCTTCGGCCTCGGCTTCGTTGGCTGCCTTGCGTGCGGCTGCCGCGTCCTTGGCGGCCTGGTTGGCGGCCTGGCGGGCAAGGTCGGCGTCGCCCTTGGCCTGGGCTTCGGCCTTGTTGGCGGATGCTGCGGCGGCCCTGGCCTTGGCGCCGTCGGCGGCTGCTTCGGCGGCGGACTTCATGGCGGCGGCCGCGGAACGTGCGGCGTTGGCCGAGGAACGGGCTGCGTCGGCGGCGGCCTTGAAGGCCGGGGCAACCTGGGCGCCTGCCCGCTTGGCGGCCGCTTCGGCGGCCTCGGCGGCCTTGACCGCTTCAGCGGCCTTGGCCTCGGCAGCCTTGACCTGGTCCTCGCCGGTCTCCTGGGCAGCCTTGGCGACTTCGGCGGCGAAGTCGGCGTCGACGTCCTTGCCGGAGAACGGTGCCGTCAGCTCGATGGCAGTGTTGGCCGGGTCGGCGATGCCGGCCGCGGTGGTTCGGGCAGCCCCGGACGCCTGGACGGCGATGGTGGACTGAAGCCTGGCCATGGCCGCTTCACGGACCGCGCCTTCGGCTTCGTCCTTGGTGCGGTTGGCCGCCTGCAGGGCCTGGTTGGCGTGGATGGCGGCCTGTCCGGCCAGGCGGGACGCCTCGTGCGCGGCGATGCCGGCGCGCGCTTCCTGGGCGGTGGCCTCGGCTGCCTTGGTGTTGGCCTTCAGCGCTGCGGCGATGGTGGCCTGGTACTCGGCTTCGGCCTTGTTGGCCGCGGCGTTGGCGTTGGCGGCGGCCGCTTCGGCGTTGTTGGCGGCGTGGTTGGCGCGTGCGGCGTGCGCGCCGGCCTCGGCAGCGGCTGCCCGTGCTCGGGCTGCGGCGCCTGCGGCCTCGGTGGCCGCGGAGCGGGCGCGTACCGCGGCGCCGCTGGCGGTGTCGGCGGCGCCGCGAGCCTGGCTGGCCGCCGCGCCGGCGGTGTTGGCGTCCGCCCGTGCTGCCTCTGCGGCGGCATTGGCCTGGCCGGCGGCTGCGGTGCCGCGGCCCGAGGCGGCCATTGCCTCAGTTGCCTTGGCCCGCGCCTCCTTGGCCTGGTGGTTCTGTTCCGCCTTGAACGCCGCGTTGCGCGCGTTGCGGGCGTTGGTCTCCTCGCTGCGGGCCTTTTCGTCCGCCTTGGCGGCGATGCCTTCCTTCTCGGCGGCGCTGGCGCGTGCCGAGGCCGCCGTGGCTGCGGCCGCCTGGGCCTGCGCGCGGGCCGCGGCTGCGGTGCGGGCTTCGGCCTCGGCACGTGACCGTGCCGCAGCCGCCTTGTCGCGTTCGCGTTCGGCGCGGGCGCGTGCCTGGGCGGCCAAGTTGCGCTCTCGTTCGGCGATCGCGCGCTGTTCGGCGGCTATCTTGGCTTGGCGCTGGGCCTCGACGCGGGCCTCACGGGTCTTCTTTGCGTGCTCCCAGGCTTCCTTCTCGGCCTTCTCGGCGTCGAGGCGGGCCTGCTTGGCCCGGGAGGCAGCGTTCGCGGCGACCTTGGCCTGCTTGTCGGCGGCCGTGGCCAGTTGGGCTGCCGCCTTGGCGTTCTCCTCGGCGTTGGCTCGCCACTTCTTGGCCTGCTGCTCGTGCGCTTCGGCGGCGTTCTTGCCGTCCAGCGCCGCGGCGTCGGCGGCGGTGGCGTCCACGGCGTGCTGGGCGGTCTGGGCGGCCTTGGCCGCCGCGTCCGCCGCTTCCGCGATGCCCGAGGCGACCTCGGACCACTGCGTGCCGTAGGTCAGGCCGGTCTCCACCAGGACGTCGGCCTGCACCTTGGCCTGGCCTGCCGCGACCTTCGCCTGCTTGGCCGCCGCGGTGGCATAGCCGACCTGGCGTTCGACCTCGGCCTTGACGTTGTCGTAGGAGGACAGGTGCTTGCCCGCGCGGTCGGCCGAGAGCATCCGGTCGGCTTCACGCGATGCCTGGGCCGCCAACGTCATGGCGTTGGAGGCATCCTTGAGGGCCTTGACCGCGTCGCCGTGCAAGGCGATGAGCTGAGTGCGGGCCTCCGCCGCGCGCTTGGCCTTCTCGGCCAGCTCACGCAGCTTCTCCGCGGCCTCCTGAGCCTCCTTCTGAGCCTTCTCCTGGGCCTCCCGGGCATCGGCGTCCTTCTTTGCCGCGATCTGGTAGCCCTTTTCCAGGAACTCCTCGATGGCCTTGTCGGTGCCGGCGGCCAGCGCTTCCTGGGCGGCCTTCTTCACCTCCGGGCCGCCGTTGGCCGCCAACAGCTCCACGCGCTTGCGGAGTTCGGCCGCGCGCTCCTTGGCGTTCTTCTCGTCCGTCTGGTCCTTCTGGCGGGCGATCTCCGCGCCGAACGCCAAGAAGTCCTCACGGTCCTTGGCCGTGGCCTTCGGGCCCAGAACGCGTTCGACCTCGGCGTTGAAGGTCGGCCCGCCGGTGCCGCGCATCGCCTCGATCTTCTTGCGATTCGCGGCGTCGGTGCCGTTCTTCTTGTCCTTGGCGCGCTGGCGGGCCTCGGCCTCGCCGTGCTCCAGGAATTCCCGGATCGCGTTCGGGTCGTCGCTCTCCAGGGCCTTCCTGGCGGCCTCCTGGACCTCCTCCTCCTCGTCGAACTCCGCGAAGTCCTCGACGAGTTGCCGATCCCGCTCCGCGCTGATCCGGTCAAGCTCCGAACGCGGAGCAGCCGCCTTGGTGGCGGACGACTTCGGCAGCGAGTCGGCTACCCGGTCCAGTGCTGAGATCGCCTCGGCGAAGTCGGACCTCTGCGCCGCGTTCCGTGCGTGCTCGGTGGTCGCGGCAGTTGCCTGGCTCGTCATGCCGCCCAGCAGCGCCACGACCACCGTTGCGGTCACCGTCTTACGTGCTATCCCGGCGACAGTGTCGCCGCGTAGCTTTCCGACCCTTGGCCGGAATCTACCCATCACGGGAAGAAACCCCCTTGAAACGAAATGGATAAACAGAAAGACCCCCGCCCCGCAGCAGTGAGCAGGGCAGGGGAAGCCGGCCGACGCGCAACCTGCGCGTCGGCCGATCGCTTGGGAAGATCAGCCCTTGAGGCGGCTTTCCGCTGCCTGGGCACGGTCGTACATGTCCCGCCAGAACGTGGCGGTTTCGACCGCGTCCGCCTGCTCCTTGGCCCAACTCTCTTCGGTGGCATCGGCCGGGTCGGCGATGTTCTTCCAGATCCCGTCCGCGGCGTCCTTGGCGAGCTGGGCGACCTTCTTCCAGTTCTCCGCCTGGGCCATGGCCGTGGCCTGCTCGGCCTGCCACGCCTTCTGCGCGGCCCCTGCGTGCTCGGCAACGGCCTGCCAGGCCCGCTCGGCCTCGGCCCGCGCCTCCGCCGCGTCGGCCGAGCCCTGCACCGCGGCCTCGGCCGTCTCCGCCTGCTCGATCAGACGGGACAGGGCGTGATGCCGGCCCCGCTCCGCGTCAGCAGTCCGCAGCCGGTGCTCCTCCAGGTCCAACGTCGCGCCAGTCACCCAGCCGTAACCGAAGAACTCCGCGACGTCCGCGTCGGTCGCGCCGGATCGCAGTGCCCACTGAGCCGCCACCCGTACTTGCGCGCCCGGGTCGTTCTCAGCGAGCGCACGCACGAACTCCCGGTCCGCGGCGACGACTTCCAGCTTGTGCTGCTCGTTCGCCTCACGGGCAACCCGGTCACGCTGCCGCGCCTGGTCGTACCCCGTCTTGACGAAGGCGGCCCGGTCCGCGTCGGTGCCCTTCAAAGCGCGAGCGGCTGCGGCGCGCACCTCGGGAGAGAAACCGACGGTGTGGGTCTGCACGACACGTTCGCAGAACGCCTTGTTGCGTGCCCGGGTGTCCCGCAGCCGCTTCTTGGCGTAGTCATAGCCGCCGCCGGGCGCCAGCCATTCCGCGATCGCCTCGTCCCCACGGGAGTTGCGCAGCACGTTCCACGCCGAGGTGCGGATCTCGGCAGGAAGCCGAGACTTCGCCAGGCGCTGCACGTAGCTCCGCGCCTCCTCGGCCGCTGCGGCCTTGGCCAACGCGGCCGGGTCAGCGGACTGATCCGTCGACTGACCGGTCGAAACGGCGGCAGCCACTGAGGCGTCGGCCCAGGCAGGAGACACCGTCACGCAGGCGACCCCACCGGCCAGCAGACCCGCCGCCACCGCCTGCGCGACCCACAACTTACGGCTCACAGCCGACCTTTCAGAAACAGAAGATTCATTGCGGTGATCCAGCGAGGGCGCGGTCACTTGACCGGCAGGACTCGCCACAGCTGCGCGTCGGTCTGGTTGCAGTACCACTGCTGGGCCTGGACGCCGTCGTCCTTCTTGCCGTGGTCGATGTCCAGGCAGCGGTCCGGGGTGTGCAGGGGGCGCAGTTGGAAGAGCTTGCTGACGGGGTCGACCAGGACCATCCGCCAGCGCAGCTGGGCGCCACCACCGCTACAGCCCCACTGCTGCACCCGGGCGCCGACCTGGGTGCCGCTGTTCTCCACCTCAAGACACTTGCCGCTGTGCTCGTTGCGCAACACGAAGGACGAGTCGACGGTGGGTATGGCGCGCCACTGCTGTGCCTGGCCCTCGTTGCACGTCCACTGGAGCGCGGCCGCGCCGTTGTCCTTGCTGGCGGAGTCAATACCAAGGCACTTGCCGCTCTCCGGAAGCTGCAGCCGGACAGTGTCGCCCTTGTCCGAAGCGGCGTCCTTGGCGGTCTGAGCCTTCTTCGCGGCCTCACGGGCAGCTTCGAGGGCCTTGTTAGCGGCGTCATCCGCGCCCTTGTTCGCGGCCTGAGCAGCCTTCGAAGCGCTCTTCGCGTCATCGACAACGCTCGCGTACGCGGTGGATGCGCCGACGGTCAGTGCGGTGAGGCTGCAGGCGGTGGCCAGGGCCGCTCGGATGGTCCGAGACATCTGGGAGTCCGTTTCTTCTCGATGGGTGGGCAGCCCAACGGGGTTGGGCGAGATGCGGTGTCTGGTGGCGTCGAGCCGGTCGCCAGACGGCGACGACCGGCTCGACGGAAGCTGACGAGGTCAGGCCTTGGCCGGCTTGAGCTGCCAGCGCTGCGCGGCGGCGCCGGTGCAGTACCAGCTCTGCGCATTGGCGCCGTCCGCGACACTGCCGTCCTTGATATCCAGGCAACGCAAGTCAGCGTGCACGGGCCGCAGTTCGTACAGCTCCTTGGCGACGTCGACCATTACCAGACGCCAGCGCATCTGGTTGCCGTCGACGCACCACCACTGCTGGACATTGGCCCCGGCCTGGGTGCCGCTGTTCTCCACCTCAAGGCACTTGCCGCTGTGCTTGACCCGCACCTCGAAGGTCGCCGAGCCGGTGGGCACGAGCTCGAAGAGCTGGTTGTCCGCGTCGTCGGCGCACTTGGACTGCATCGCGTTGGCGCCGTTGCGGAAACTGCCGTCGGCGATGGTCAGGCACTTGCCACTGTGCGACGCCTGCAACTGCACGACCGACGTCTGACCGGCAGCTGCACGGGGCGTGTCCGTATCGGCGTGCGCGGTGGTGACGCTGCCGGCCAGCGCGGCGACGCCGGCGCCGATGGCCAGCGCGGCTCGGGTGATCCGGGACATGGGGGTGTTCCGTTCTTCTTGCTTCTTGGGGAGGGGACTCGGCGGGCGGAGCGTCAGCGCGCGAGCGGGGCGGAGATCTTCCAGGTGGCGTCCTGGGCGAAGTCCTTTACGGCCTCGTAGCGTTGCTTGCCGCTCTTGTCGGCCGCGTAGAGGTCACCCTGGAACTGCCGCAGCCAGCGCCCCGGCTGGCTCGCCGACTCAAACGACGTGCCCGAGCCCGTCAGGCCCTTGCGGGCACACCAGGTGGCGTCCTTGCGGAACGCCGCACTCTCATCGTCGGCGGCCATCCGCACCCGGAAGTTCTTCTGCATCAGGTAGTAGCCGGGCTTGCGCACTGACTCGAAGGAGTAGCAACCGGGCTGTCCGGCAGCCAGGCCCAGCACGATGCTCCAGGTGGCGTCCTCGCGGTCTGCCTGCTTGCCCTTGCTGCTACCAGGGGCCAGGAACGCCTCGCCCTTGTCCGCGTCGGACTGGCGGATGTACCAGCCGCGCAACTGGGCACTGCCCGCCTGGAAGGACTGCCGCGTCGCCCGGGGATACCCCTTCATGAGGAACTCGGTGACGTCTGCGTCGCTTCCGGCCAACGCCTTCTTCGCCGCGGCGACCAGACCGGGGTGGACCCCGGTCTTCTCCGCGCGGGCTTGAATTTGCAGTACCTGCTTCCGGTGGTCCTCGGCCTGCTTCTTGAGGATGTTGTCGTAGTCGAGCTTGTTGGCCTGGGAAGCACCGGTGTGCAGGAACTCCTTCCAGGCAACCGGGTCGGGACTCAGGATCGCCCGCTGTGCCGCGGCGTAGAGCTCGGATTGCTGCTCTTCGGCGGGGGTACGTCGCAGCAGTTCGCGGATGAGATCGTCATCGCTGAGGTTGAGCGCTGCATCGGAGAACGTGATTTTGAACCGCGTCTCGAACAGCGCGAGAGTGGCCTTGCGGTACTTCAGGTCTTCCTTGTGCCGGAGCTCCTCGGCTTCCTTCTCCGCCTTCTCCTTGAGCTCGTTGGTCACGTCACGCTGGTGGGCCTCACGCGCCCCGGTGGTGATGAACTCCTGCCAGGCAGCGGTATCACCGGCCAACGCGCGGGCGGCTGCATCCTTGACCTCCTTGCCGACCGCCGGGTGGTTCATGACGGCGCGGACGAAGTTGTCGTCACTGAGCCCCAGCAGCTCCGGGCTCACAGGTATGCCGACGGTGATCAGAGCCCGCTGCTTGGTCGCCCGAGCCACCCGGTCGGCATCGGCGCGGTCCTTTTCCCGCTGCTTGTCGGCCTCGTACGCCTTGTGGATGCCGGCGACGATGAACCGCACCTGGTCCTCGGCCGAGGTGCCGACCATCATCACTTCCTCGGCCGCCATACGCACCGCCTGCAGGGACTCGCCGGCGTCCCTGGCCTTCTGCCACAGCGCGTGGATGAAGTCGCCGTCGCTCAGGAGCAGTATGTCCGGGCTCGGGTCGAGGTGGACCACGGCCGCGGCATCCACGCGCTGCTCATCGGTGGTGCCGATACCTGCTGCCTGGGCCACCGATTCCGTCGGCGTGGCGAAGGAAACCGGGGCGGCCACGCCGGTGACCGCGGCCAGCGCCGTGGCGGTCACGATCCCGCGCTTGATGGCCCTCCGCATTCCTGCGGAGTTGGTGTGGCTCTTGTCCATTCTGTGTTCAGTAACCCTTCCAGCGTCCCGTGAGAGTCGCCCGATGTTTGCGGGCAGACGGATACGCAGCTTGGAGATTTCAATTGCCGTGATTCGGCGGATAGTTGAAGCGAGCTGCTCGCCTGTTCTGGCTCTTCTCAGGTGCCTGAGCGACCCAGGCGGAGCGGGGGAGGGAGGCCGACGGATCGAGCCTCGAGTCTTGCTTCACGGACCCTGGATGCGCATCCTGGGACCGTTCCGTCCCAGGCGTTCCGGACGGCATCCACTCCCACGGCCCCAAGCGGTTGACGTCTTTGTCGAAGTTCGTCCGCGCAAACCGTACGGTTCTTCGCCGACGCGCCCCATGGGCCTTCCTCTCGAGGCTCCTCGCCCTCGCAGCGGGACCTGGCGCAGGACAAGCCCGACCGCTCCAAGGCGGAGCCCGAAGCCCGCACGGGCCTGGTCTTCACGGTCATGGCTGGTTAAATCCCCCGCTGAGTGCACCCGCCGACGGCGGGCAGCATCTGTAAATATCGGGTCAAGTAAGTATCAGGTGACGATCAATAGTTTCAACACCCTTACATCCGTCCAAGAGGGGCAATCTGTGCCCAGTTAGCGCCCCCTTGGCCTGCAATCTCAACGGCCAGTCGGAAATGACCATCCGTCAGTAGATGGTCGACCCTTTATCAAATCTTGATCAGGGGGAGGTGGCCTTCGGGTACGTGGCCCGCAAGGCCCTCATGAGGGCGCGCACTCACGTTGCCTGGTGGATCGAAGCAATCGCGTTGCCGACCTGCGGCGAATCTCGGGTTGGCGACGGGCTCAGGGGCGTCGACGGCCGGGGCTGTGCAGGAGGCGCCGCGCGGCGCTCGAGCGCGGAAGCCGCACTTCCATCCCGGAAGTGCGGCTTCCGCGTTGGCACAGGGGTGCGGTGTCAGAACATCAACTTGTAAGCGCCGTAGCCCCAGCCGATCTTGACGGGCTTGTCAAACGGATCCGGGGTGTTGCCGTTGCCCTTGTACAGCATCAGGTCGCCACTGGGGGTACGGGCCAGTAGGTCGGTCTTTCCGTCGCCGTCCACATCGCCAGTGGAGAGCAGGTAGTCGTACGAGTTCCAGCCACCGCCGATCTTCTGACGGGCCTCGAAGGGAGCCCTCCAGTTACCGGTGCCCTTGTAGAGCCACAGCACCCCCGACTTGTCGCGGGCAACGACGTCAGCCTTGCCGTCGCCCGTGAGGTCACCCTGGCCGGCGATCTGGGTGTACTGCCCCCAGCCGCCGCCGATCTCGTTCCGCTGGGTCAACCGGCCGTCGGAGTAGGAGAGATAGACATACATCACGCCCGCCTTGTCGATGGCCATGATGTCGGACTCCGAGTTGCCACCGAGGTCGCCAGGGGAGAGGACCTTGTCGTAGATGTTCCAGCCCCCGCCAATGAGGCTGGTTTCGGTCTCGAAATCGTTCTTCGGGGACGTGAAGCGCAGATTGCCGTCACCGTCCCAGGTGTAGAGCCCGTCGACGAAACCGTCCTTGTCACGGTCGACGTTCTGCGCGGCCGTGTAGATGCCCCAGCCCGGCGCTATACGAGTGCGCGGCTCGAACCCGTTGCCGCTCGGCAACTGCTGATAGAGGTCACCGTTGCCCATGACGCCCGAGAAGTGGAAAGACGGGGAGCTCACCGCGCCCGGGGCGCTAAGCGCAGTCGCCGCCATCCGGCTCTGAGGGGCATGCGGGGCCTCGCCCTTGGTGGCCCAGGGGGCGGTCAACTTCAGAGCCTGGGGCTGAATGTTCTGCAAAGACGCCGGGACAGGGGCGGGGCTGTCGGCGACTGCGGTTCCCTCCATCGCGCCCAGCAGGGTTACCGCGAGCGTCGCAGTGGCGATCTGGGCGAGTGCACGGCCACGCTTACGGCCGAAACGGAAACCCACGTACTTCTCCAGTTAGTTGGACATTAGTTGCGTCATGCCTCATAGGGCGTGATGGCATATTATTAACTTAATCTTTACAGAAAGGTGCTGTGTGTCAACCGAGCCCCCAGCTCGCAGGAGGTGGTTCGCCAGCGCCGTCTTGGAAGCGAAATGAGGAAGGGCTCGCCTGGCGACACATGAAAGGCCGTCAACTGAGTGACCAGACAAGAAGGTTGATGGCCCGATTGCTTGTCTGCGCTTCGCCAGTCGCAGTAGCGGTGCCCCTGGCCGCGAGAGCAAGCCTGAGTGTGAGTCCAAGCCGTTACGACTTCGGCATGACAGGGTGAGGCGCCGGATCATCCGGGGCAGGCCAGTTCGCAGTGGGTGCCGAGCCGGTCCCAGATCAGCACGAGCGACATCCAGACACGTCGATTCGATGGACGCCGTCGATCGACGCGTGAAGTCGCGTTCGCCCACATCCGGCGGCTCACCGAGGAGAATCAGCAACTTCGCGAGCTACTCGCCCGTGCGCTCGGCGAACAATGTGCCGCGACGACTCGCACCAGCTCACCACGGGCGGGAACGGGCGATCCCAAGTGGGAGTAACTCACCTGCATCGACTTCATCTCATTGATGCGGTGGGCCAGGAAGATGTTTCATGCGCGG
This sequence comes from Streptomyces sp. NPDC090442, assembly GCF_044769405.1. Classification (NCBI taxonomy): domain Bacteria; kingdom Bacillati; phylum Actinomycetota; class Actinomycetes; order Kitasatosporales; family Streptomycetaceae; genus Streptomyces; species Streptomyces sp. NPDC090442. The sequence continues at coordinate 11,406 of NZ_JBIVXW010000044.1, read as the reverse complement.
GGTCGGCCCCGTGGAGAGGACAAGCGAGGGCTGGTACGGGCGGGGCACGGTGGATACAACGAGTTGTGAAGGACGTGCGAGGGAGCGGTAGTTGGATCGGATCGGGCCGTACGCCGTGGTGCGGGGGATCGGCGCGGGTGGGGTGGGTACGGTGTATCTGGCCCGGTCGCGCGGCGGGGGTTTTTGATGGCGGTGAAGGTGGCCAGACCGGAGTTGGCCGCGGACGCAGCCTTCCGGGCCGGTTCCGCGCCGAAGCGGACGCGGCGCGCAGAGTCGACGGCTTCCACATGGCACAGGTTGTGGACGCCGACCCGGGCGGAGAGCTGCCCGCAGTATGTCGGGCCACGTACCTGACAAAATTCGCTGGCGCGTACAACCTTCCTGCTTCCACTCTGGTCTCCCATACCGGTACCTACCGCACCGAGCAGGAGCAGGAGCATCTCCATCAACCGCAAGGGCCTGGCCGCCATCGGCTGTGTGGCCCTGATATCCACCGTGTCCGCCGCATGTGGCCCGTTCGAGAAGGTCAGTGCAGGCGTCAAGGTCCAGCAGGGATTCCAGAAACTGGGTGAGCGGAAGGCGCTCACCGCGGAGGTTCGGATCTCGGCGAACGAGCAGCAGATCTGGTCCGCGCTGAAGGGCACCAAGGGCTTCCAGCGCGACTACGCCAAGCTCATGGCCGGCCTCAGGCTCTCCATGTGGTCGGCCCCCGACAAGCCGGTCAAGGACGTCTTCAAGGACCCGGAGGCCAACGTCCACGTCCCGAGCGGATACGTGTTCGCGGTCGATGGCGGGCAGCCCGTTGTGGACGTCCGTTCCGACGGCAAGACGATGTACCAGCGCATGGACTTCCAGCGCCTCGCCAAGCTGACGCCCCAGGGCAGCGCGAACCTCGCGCGCCAGAAGGGCGAGTTGGACAAGTTGCCGTCGCCCTTCAAGGAGATGATGGGCGGGCAGTGGGTGGGCTACGACGTCAAGGACTTCGAGGAGTTCGCGAAGAAGCAGCAGCCCGGCCCCGGTGGCCCCGCCACCCAGCTCAAGGTCGAGGACCAGAAGAAGGTGATGGACGCCTTCGAGAAGGCGTTCATCGACAACGCCGACCTCAAGGACGCGGGCAGTAAGGGCGGCGCGGACCACGTGACGGCCACGGTGCCCGCGAAGAAGGCCATGATGACCCTGGCCAAGGGGCTGGAGCCGATCGCGGAGAAGAACCCGTCCCTCGGTTCCCTGAAGGACAGCGCCGAGGACGTCCCCGAGAAGGACATCACGCTCGACATCGCCCTCAAGGACGGCGCCGTCTGCGAACTGACCCTGAACCTGGCCCAGTTCGCTGACGACGACCAGAAGGTCGACGGGGAGCTGCCGCTGTCCATCGAGCTCAAGAGCGAGGCGCCCGCGTTCAAGGCTCCATCCGACGCCAAGATGGTCAAGCCCAAGGACCTGGAGCGGGCCGTCAGCGATCTGCAGTCGGCCAAGCAGCGCGAGGCCGGTAACGGCGAGGGTTCAGCCTCGGCTGGCGGCAGCTCCGCCGAGATCGAGCGGCAACTGGAGAAGATGCGCAAGCTGGAACGGGAGCACCCCTCCCCGGAGATGACGAAGCTCCGCAAGCAGATGGAGGACCTGCTCGAAATGGCGCGCAGCTCGGAAGCGCGGCAGCGCCCCTGACGGGTGTGAACGCAACGCCTCGCCGATGGGCGGGGCGTCCGCGCTGTCCGACCCGGGGGCCGGGGACATCGGACGCCCCGAAGATGGCGCGGGCTCCACCTGGACCCGATGGGCGCGCTCTGCAGCCTGCCCCAGACGCAGACCGGCAACGGAACTCCGTCGGGAATCTGCGGCTCTGCACGGGCGCACCACCCTGCGTTCCCCCGGCCTACCTGCGACGAGGGATACACCAAGCTCGGGATCACGCCGCCGCGCGTGATGCCCATGGCAGCCTGCCAATGTGGAGGCTTGGCGGATCTCCCCCCAGCCCTGGTGCGTTGACGGACAAGCCCCCGCCCGGCCGGAACTCTGTGGGGGACCGGTGGAGCGGGACGTTCCGCTCCACCGGAGACCCGCCAAGGCTCTCACCGCGTCTCACTCACATATTTCTCACAGACTGGAGCGCACAGGAGCACGTGAGAGCCCCTGACCTGGACATTTACTGTCGTCACAGACCACGGTGGACCAGGTGGACGCGCCGTAGGCTAGGAGCATGGCCTACGAAATTCCGGTGACGCAAGCCCGGGCCGAGCTCGCGGATCTGATCAACCGCGTCGTCTACGGCGGTGAGCGGGTGGTCGTCACCCGTCACGGCAAGCCCCTGGCGGCGCTGGTGTCCGCCGCTGACCTGGAACGACTTGAGGAATGGGGGCGGAGCGAGCGGGCCGAGGAGCAGGACCAGGTGATCAGCACGGTCTCGTCCGTGCGGCCCCTGCCGTCCGCTCCGGGCGAACGCCGCCGCTTCGGGATCGCCGCGGAACACCGCGACCCGGCCGCCGGGGATCGGCGACCGGGTCGGGAGGGATGACCTCGGCGGAGCGCGGGGCGGCCGCGGGGGGCCGCGTCCGTCAGCGCCTCCGGGGCGTCAGGAGCTGAGCTGCCAGACCGCGTTGGCGATGGCGTCCGCGTGGTTGTGCAGCGCGGTGTCGTCGATGTTCTTGGACGTGTCGCAGGCGCGGTGGTAGCAGGGGTCGAACGCCTTGCCCGCGGTGCCGCCCCAGTTCTTCGCCTGGGCGTCGGTCTTGATGTAGTCGGCCCCGGAGAAGAGGCCGCCGACCGGGATGCCGGCGCGCTGGAAGGGGGCGTGGTCGGAGCGGCCGTCGCCCTCGGTGTCCCATTCGGTGGCGATCTTCTTGGTGCCGAACCAGTCGGTGAAGACCTTCGCCAGCTCGTCGTTGTAGTGGTAGACGAAGTAGCCGGGGTTCGGCGAGCCGATCATGTCGAAGTTCAGGTACGCGGAGATCTTCGAGCGGTTGGCGCCCAGCGTGTCGACGTAGTGCCCGGAGCCGACCATGCCGTCCTCCTCGTCGCCCCACCAGGCGAAGCGGAGGTGCTTGGCGGGCTTGAGGTGTTCCTTGGCGACGGCCAGCGCGACCTCCAGGATGCCGGCCGAGCCGGAGCCGTCGTCGTTGATGCCCGGGCCCGCGTCGACCGAGTCGAGGTGCGAGCCGACCATCACCGTCGAGTCCTCGGCGCCGCCCGGCCAGTCGGCGATCAGGTTGTAGCCGGTGGCGCCGCCGCTGGTGAACTCCTGGACGTTGGTGGTGAATCCGGCCGCGTCGAGCTTGCCCTTGATGTAGTCGACCGACGCCTTGTAGCCGGGCTGGCCGTGGGCGCGGGTGCCGCCGTTGGCGTCGGCTATGGACTGGAGCTTGTCGAGGTGGGCCTTGATGCCGGCCACCGGGATGTCCGGCGCGGACTGGGTGCGGGGCGCGGTGGCCTGGGCGACCGCCGTGGTGCCGAGCAGTGCGGCGACGGCGGTGGCGGCGCCGGCGGCGAGGGCCGCGCGGCGCATACGGGGTGAGCGTGACACGGAGGGCTCCGATGCTGTTGTGGGGGGTGAAGCGCAGCGGAATTCTTGACGCGTGCATGAGGATCGCTAGAGGCTTTCCTTGCAGTCAAGGGCGGATATCGGACAGTCGCGTCCGGGCATCGGATTGCCGTCTGGTTTCGGGGGATACTTCCCCTTGATTGCGGGTTATCCCGACCGATTTTCCGCACTCCGGAAGGGGGTTGAGGTGTGGAATTCGCCACCCGAGTTCTCGGGCAACCCCGGAGGTCGGGGTGGGGGGGGGCGCGGTCGCCGGACCGTAACGGCCGGTGATTTCCGGCGGGTTACGCCAGGCGCGACACGGTGCGTGCAATTCCCCGTCCGCCGTAACGGCATCGAAATCTCGCCGAACTACCCTTCCGCCATGAGGGAGTTACTGATCAACTAGTGGAAGTCGGTTTGCTCGCCCTTTAAACATTGTGTGGTACATCTAACTGCGCAGGTATGTTCGCGCCTGTGACCTGGGTAAATGCGCCCGGGTGGAAACCTGTGAGGTGGAACGTATGCAACTGACCCCGCATGAGCAGGAACGGTTGTTGATTCATGTGGCGGCAGACGTGGCCGAAAAGCGGCGGGCCCGGGGTGTGAAGCTCAACCACCCGGAAGCCATCGCCCTGTTGACGGTGCACATCCTCGAAGGAGCGCGGGACGGTCGCACCGTCGCCGAGCTGATGTCCTCCGGGCGCCGGGTGCTCACCCGCGACGACGTCATGGACGGCGTCCCGGAGATGATCCACGACGTCCAGGTCGAGGCCACCTTCCCCGACGGCACGAAGCTCGTCACCGTTCACGAACCCATCAACTGACCACGGGAGCGCAGAAAATGATCCCGGGACAGATCCTCTACGCCGACGAGCCGGTGCGCCTCAACGAAGGCCTCCCCCTCACGCGCATGACCGTCCTCAACTCCGCCGACCGCCCAGTCCAGGTCGGCTCCCACTACCACTTCGCCGAGGCCAACCCCGGCCTCGACTTCGACCGCGTGGCCGCGTACGGCCTGCGGCTGAACGTCGCGGCCGGCTCCGCCGTGCGCTTCGAGCCCGGCATTCCCACCGAGGTCGAGCTGATCCCCATCGGGGGCAAGCGGATCGTCGTCGGGCTGCGCGGTGAGACCGGAGGTCCTCTCGATGTGAGCAGGGGGCACCACCCGGCGGTAGCTGGGGGAATGCGGGAGGCCGCCGGGCCGCAGCCGTGGAACGACCTGCACTCTCGCCGAGCGGGCGGAGAAGCGAACGGAGTTGAAGGTGCCTGAACTGACGCGCCAGGAGTACGCCGACCTGTTCGGCCCCACGGTCGGCGACCGCATTCGGCTCGCCGACACCGACCTGGTCATCGAGATCAGCGAGGACCGCTCCGGCGGCCCCGGCCGGGCCGGTGACGAGGCGGTCTTCGGCGGCGGCAAGGTGATCCGCGAGTCGATGGGCCAGTCGCGCGTCACCCGCGCCGAGGGCGCCCCGGACACCGTGATCACCGGCGCCGTGGTGCTCGACCACTGGGGCATCGTCAAGGCCGACGTGGGCATCCGGGACGGCCGGATCGTCGCGCTGGGCAAGGCCGGCAACCCCGACACCATGGACGGTGTCCACCCCGACCTGGTCATCGGCCCGGAGACCGAGGTCATCGCGGGCAACGGCAAGATCCTCACCGCCGGCGGCATCGACACCCACGTCCACTTCATCTGCCCCCAGCAGGCGGACGAGGCGCTGGCCTCCGGCATCACCACCCTGGTCGGTGGCGGCACCGGCCCCGCCGAGGGCAGCAAGGCCACCACCATCACCCCCGGTGCCTGGCACATCGCCCGGCTCTTGGAGGGCATGGACAACGTCCCGGTCAACGTCGGACTGCTCGGCAAGGGCAACACCATGTCCCTGCCGTCGATGCGCGACCAACTGCGCGCCGGCGTCCTCGGGTTCAAGATTCACGAGGACTGGGGCGCCACCCCCGCCGTCCTCGACGCCTGCCTGTCGATCTGCGAGGAGAGCGGCGCCCAGCTCGCGATCCACACCGACACCCTCAACGAGGCCGGATTCCTCGGCGACACCATCGCCGCCATCGCCGGCCGCTCCATCCACGCGTTCCACGTCGAGGGCGCCGGCGGCGGCCACGCCCCCGACATGATCGCGATGGTCTCCGAGCCCAACGTGCTGCCCGCGTCCACCAACCCCACGCGGCCGCACACCGTCAACACCGTCGAGGAACACCTCGACATGCTGATGGTCTGTCACCACCTCAACCCGGCGGTCCCGGAGGACCTGGCCTTCGCCGAGTCCCGGATCCGGCCCTCCACCATCGCCGCCGAGGACATCCTGCACGACCTCGGCGCCATCTCGATCATGTCCTCCGACGCCCAGGCCATGGGCCGGATCGGCGAGGTCGTGCTGCGCACCTGGCAGACCGCGCACGTCATGAAGCGCCGCCGGGGCGCCCTGCCCGGCGACGGCCGGGCCGACAACCACCGCGCCCAGCGGTACGTCGCGAAGTACACCATCAACGCGGCCCTCGCCCAGGGCATCGACCACGTCGTCGGCTCGGTCGAGAGCGGCAAGCTGGCCGACCTCGTGCTGTGGGACCCGGCGTTCTTCGGCGTCAAGCCCCAACTGGTCATCAAGGGCGGCCAGATCGCCTACGCGCAGATGGGCGACGCCAACGCGTCCATCCCCACCCCGCAGCCGATCCTGCCCCGCCCGATGTTCGGCGCCACCGGCAAGGCCCCGGGCAGCAACTCGTTCAACTTCGTCTCCCAGCAGGCCATCGAGGACGACCTCCCCGAGCGCCTCCCGCTGGCGAAGTCCTTCGAGGCCATCCGTTCCACCCGCGGTGTCAAGAAGGCCGACATGCGCAACAACGACGCCCTGCCGCGCGTCCACGTCGACCCCGACACCTTCACGGTGACCATCGACGACGAGGTGGTCGAGCCGGCCCCCGCCGCCGAACTCCCCATGGCCCAGCGGTACTTCCTCTTCTGACGTACCGTTCATGACGTCACCGAAAGATCCGGAGCACCATCGATGAGTCGCGCTGCGCTGCTCGTCCTCGCCGACGGCCGGTTCCCCGCCGGAGGGCACGCCCACTCGGGCGGCGCCGAACCGGCCGTCACCGCGGGGCACATCAAGGACGCCGCCACCCTCGCGACCTTCTGCCGGGGCCGGCTGCACACCGCGGGTCTGGTCGCCGCGGGGCTCGCCGCCGCGGCCGCCGGGGGCCTGGACCCGCTCGTCCTGGACGACGCCGCGGACGCCCGCACGCCCGTCCCGGCGCTGCGCCAGGTCGCCCGCCGGCTCGGCCGGCAGATGATGCGGGCCGCCCGCGCCACCTGGCCGGGGCCCGAGCTCGACGCGCTGGCCGCGGCCCGCCCGCGCGGCGCCCACCAGCCCGTCGTCCTCGGCCTGGCCGCCCGGTCGGCCGGGCTGACGCCCGTGGACGCCGCCTACGCGGTCGCCTACGAGAACATCAGCGGCCCGGCCACCGCCGCGGTCCGGCTGCTCAGCCTGGACCCGTTCGACGCCACCGCGGTCCTCGCCCGCCTCGCCGACGACCTCGACCAGGTCGCCCGGGCCGGCGCCGACGCCGCGCACCGCGCCGTCACTGAGGGCCCGGACGCCCTGCCCGCCGCCTCCGCGCCGCTGCTCGACATCGCCGCCGAAGCACACGCCGCCTGGCCGGTACGGCTCTTCGCGTCCTGACCCGCCACCCACCCATCCACCGCGCCGCACACCCCGCGGTCCTACGCACCACCGGAGTCACCATGCACCTCGACCACCAGGACGGCTTCCCGCACCGGCACACCTACAGCGCCGCCGAACCGATCCGCTCCGACGGCACCCGGCGCGCCCTGCGCATCGGCCTCGGCGGCCCGGTCGGCACCGGCAAGACCGCCACCGTCGCCGCGCTGTGCCGCGTGCTGCGCGACGAGCTGTCCATCGCCGTCGTCACCAACGACATCTACACCCGCGAGGACGCCGAGTTCCTGCGCCGCGAGGCGGTGCTGCCCACCGAGCGGATCACCGCCGTGGAGACCGGTGCCTGCCCGCACACCGCCATCCGCGACGACATCTCCGCCAACCTCGAAGCCGTCGAGGACCTGGAGGACGCCGTCGGCCCGCTCGACCTGGTCCTCGTCGAGTCCGGCGGCGACAACCTCACCGCCACCTTCTCCAAGGGCCTGGTCGACGCCCAGATCTTCGTCATCGACACCGCCGGCGGCGACGACATCCCGCGCAAGGGCGGCCCCGGCGTCACCACCGCCGACCTGCTGGTCATCAACAAGACCGACCTCGCCCCCTACGTCGGCGTGGACCTCGACGGCATGGCCCGCGACGCCAAGGCCCAACGCGGCGACCTGCCCGTCGCGTTCACCGCCCTCAAGCAGCCCGACGGCGTCAAGCCGGTCGCCGACTGGGTCCGGGCGCAGCTGGCGAACTGGACCGCGGCCCAGGCATGACCACCCGCACCCTCCCGCTCCCCACCGCACCGCAGGCCGCCGCCCTCCCGGCGGCCGGCCTGCGGGCCACCGCCCGCATCGTCGCCCGCGCCGACGAGCCGGGCGGTACCACCCGGCTGCCGGTCCTGGACGGCGGCGGCCCGTTCGCGCTCCGGCGCGTCCAGTCGCACGCCGACCAGGCCCGGGTCTGCCTGGTCGGCGCCATGAGCGCCCCGCTCGGCGGCGACCGGCTGCGCATCGAGGCCACCGCCGAACCGGGCACCTCGCTCCGTGTCACCGCGGCCGCGGCGACCGTCGCGCTGCCCGGTCGGACCGGCGAACCGGCCACCTACGACGTCCACTTGACGGTCGGCGACGGCGCCCGGCTCGAATGGTTGCCGGAACCGCTGATCTCCGCGGGGGGCAGCGACCTGCGGATGACCACCACCATCGACCTCGCGCCCTCCGCCAGCCTGGTGTTCCGCGAGGAACAGGTGCTGGGCCGCACCGGCGAGCACACCGGCGCGCTCCGCAGCCGCCTGACGGTCCGCCAGGCCGGCCGCACCCTCCTCGACCAGGAGACCGCCTACGGCCCCGGAGCCCCCGGCTGGGACAGCTCCGCGGTCCTCGGCGACCATCGTGCCGTCGGTCAACTCCTGCTCTGTGGCTCGGAGTTCGCCGACAGTCCGGCCGAGGTGACGCTGCTTGGCGGGGCCGCCGGCGACGGCGCCGGCCAGGGCGTCCTGGCCCCGCTCGCCGGACCCGCAGCCCTGGCCACCGTGGTCGCCCCCGACGGCCTGACGCTGCGTCGGCTGCTGGACGCGGTCGCGGCCGGCTGAGCTCCCCCAGCTATCGCTGGGAGGTGCCCCCGCTCACACCTCCAGATCGGCCTCCAGGCGGGCGAGACGGTGGCGCGCCAGCGCGAGGTTGGCGCGCTTGCGGTCCAACACCAGGTACAGGAAGAGACCGTTGCCGCTCTTGCCCGTCAGCGGCCGGATGAGGTGGTACTGCGAGGTCAGCGTGATGAGCATGTCCTCGATGGTGCCCTGGAGTTCCAACATCTCCATCGTGCGCAACTTCGCGCGCACCACGTCGGTGTTCCCGGCCGCCGCCACATTGAGGTCGAACGTCTGGGGATCGCCGAGCGTGGCGAGCGCCATGCCGCTGGTGTAGTCGACCAGCGCAACGCCTATCGCGCCCTCGATCGTGGACATCGCTTCGCCGAGGGCGGTTTCCATCTGCGTCATGAGGGTGGGCCTTTCACTGAATTCGGTGGACTGGCTGGATGGGTCGGCAGGTCGGTCGTGCGGGACGGCTGGCCGATGCGGCCGAAACCGTCAATCGCCAAGCAGCGAGGGCTGGTTGACGGCTGTCTAACGGCCCGGCGGGGTGTCGATCAGGGCCGCGATGCGTGTGGCGGTGCGTCGGGCCTGGAGGTGGAGCCGGCCCACGTTGGCCTCCGGGCCCGCCACGGCCGTGAGCACCGCGCGGCTCCCGGCCGCGTACGCCGCGACGTAGCCGCGACTGCCGCGGGTCAGGTACTCCTCGAACCCGCCCTGCCCGGTCGCGTCGGTCAGGCGCTTGGCGACGCCGATGGCCGCGGCGGTGAGCGCGGCCAGGCCGTCGGGTTCGATGTCCGGCAGGTCGTGGGCGATCACCATCCCGTCCGCGCTCGCCACCATGCCGCCGTGCAGATGCCTGATGTGCTCGCGCAGCGCGCGCAGTTCGTCCCGGATCCCGGACGCGATCGCCTCGGTCTCGCTCGTCATCGGTGTTCTGACGCTCCTTCTCCTGGCGCGCATTCCGAATACGCGCCTCATGGGCGGGGTTCACAAGGGTTCACAGGTTCTCCTCCAGTGCGGTGCGCAGGCGGACGAGGAGGGCGACATCCGGATCCGCGGTCTCCAGGACGCCCGGGTCCGGGAGGTGCCACACCGCCGCGGCGTCCCGGCCCCGCCGCTCTTCCCGGAAGGCCCCGGGGCGCCGGCGCGGCAGCCCCGTCGCCACCCGCACCCGCCCGGCCGCGGCCAGCCGCCGCACCTCCAAAAGGGTGCAGAACGCCGACTGGCCCAGCTCATGGGCGAGTTGACCGGGGGTGCGCGCCCCGTCGGCGTGCGCGAGCAGCCGCCGCTGACGGCCGGTCAGGGGCGGACGGCCCGGCTGCTCCGCCGGCAACGGCACCACCGGCGCGCCGTCCGCGGCCGCCCAGGCGCCCAACCGGTCGAGCTGCGCCCGCCGCCGCGCCACCGCGGCCAGCAGCGCGGCCGCGCCGACCGGGCGGATCACCCCCAGCCAGTGCGCGTCGCCCGGGGTGAAGGAGGTGGCCCCGGAGGCCGGCGGCAGGACGAAGCACGCCGCGTCGAGCAGCGCGGCGAGCTGGCAGAGCTCCAGCTCGCCGCGGGTCAACCAGCCCTGTGTGAGCAGGAACTGACCGCCCTGGTGGGTCGTTCCGGCCGCGGCCTGCGCGCGTCGCCAGCACTCCGGCGGCAACCGGCCGGCCCGCGCGAGCCGGGCTCCGATGTCGGGGGCCGCCGGGCACTCGACGCAGTAGACCGCGCCCTCGTGGAGGTAGACGCAGCCGTCGGGGCCGCGCAGGGCGCCGGTGGCCCGTTGGGCGGCGTACCGACCCAACGGGCCGGCCCGGCCGTCGTCACCGATCGGGCCCCGGCGCGGAAGAGGCGTCCCAGCCATGCCGGAGGTCAGTCCGCCGCCGCCAACTCCGCCGCCAATTCCCGCAGTCGCAATCGGGCGATGGCGAGGTTGGCCTGTGCGCGGTCCAGCCAGAGGTGGAGGCAGGTCTGACTGTCGAAGGCGGTGGGCACCAGGCGGATCAGGTGGTAGCTGTTCCCCGCCGTGATGATCAGGTCCTCCAGCGGTTCCCCGTCCCCGCCCGCGGTGTCGAACGTGGCGTTCCGGGCCACCGCCTGCACCACCTCGGCGGCGTCCGCGGCCGCCGCCTCGTGGTCACCGTGCGGGGCCCGCCCGGCGGTGCCCAGCGTCAGCCCGCTCGTCCAGTCGGTCAGACCGGCCCCCTGGACTCCGGGGATCCCCATCGCACGGGCCAACACCTCGTCGATTCCGGGCACTTGACGTCTCCCTCCGACCACTGCGCTCCGCGCTGCCATGCACGACAAAACGCGAGGCCCTCCCACATGGCGGTCCGCGGGAGAGCCTGCCCGGAAGGCTACTGAAGTCGGTACGTACCGCACCCGGCTATACGGGTTGCCGCTGGCAATTGACCGGTTCTCGTCGGTGGGTGTCGCCTTCGTGTTGGGCCTCCCACGTTGTCGGCTCTCCCACCGTGCCGCTGCGCTGGGCTTGCTGCCCACCTCGTCGGCTTTCCCGCCGTGGCGCCTGCGGCGGGCGGTGCCGCTGCGCGGGGCTGTCGGGGTGCGGTGACGGGCCTCCGGGGCAGGGTGTTCGGACTGCTTCGCTTTACGTCCGAACACCC